>NZ_CP192510.1:3860713-4182440 GCF_050613175.1 Halomonas sp. H5 | reverse complement strand
GCGACCTCACCATGCAGTTGTCGAATGACCGGCCATTGTATCGTCACCGGAGCGGGTTATCCACATGGATCCCTCATCGGCAAGACCTGTGGACAACTTGTCCCCAACCCCTTGGCGGGTCGGGGTATGCTCCGTGGATCACCTGGGTCCTGTGGACGGATTCGCTGTTCATCACCAGCCCCTGCCCAGCTTCTCCCCCTCTTGCCGTCAGCTTGCCCACACCCTTCTCTATACGCTACTGAGTTGATAAATATTGGATATTAAAGGTTATCCACAAATCTTTTCCCCAGTATTAATAACAACATCATCTAAAAGAACTAAATTATTATAGTTGGTTGATCTCACTCGCCGGGGCCGGCCCTGCTTCACCGCTCCAGGCGGTGCCATCGAGAAAACCTGCGCCCCGGGTCGCGGAAAAATTGCACCGGGGCGGCGAATTCTCTAGAATTCCCGGTCTTGACCCGAAAGCTCCCGCGTAATCCGTCGGGGAAACCGGGCCGCTACTCTGACGTTCAGTCCAATCAACCACGTGGGAATCGAGAGTTATGAAACGCACCTTTCAACCGAGCGTTCTCAAGCGCAAGCGTGTGCACGGCTTCCGTGCTCGCATGGCCACCAAGAACGGTCGTGCCGTCCTGGCGCGCCGCCGCGCCAAGGGCCGTAAGCGTCTGAGCGCCTGATCGCGGATCACGCGTGTCCTGTCAGGGCTTTCCCCGGCGGCTGCGACTGCTGACGGCCGGGGACTATCGGCATGTCTTCGACCATGCGGACCTCAAGGTTCACGGCAAGGGGCTGATGGCCCTGGCCCGTCGCAATGACCTCGGTCATGCGCGCCTCGGCCTGGTCTTCAGCAAGAAGAATGTGCGGCGCGCCGTCGATCGCAACCGTCTCAAGCGACTGGTTCGCGAGTCCATCCGTCTGCAACAGCAGCGCCTGCCCGCGGTGGATATCGTGGTTCTCGCCCGACGCGGGGCGCATGAGCTGGATAATGCGACCCTGCACCGCCAGCTCCACGGCATGTGGCGACGCCTGGAAAAAGACGCGCGCAAGATGGCGGATGACACCGCCGGGTCCTGACCTGAACACCGCCGCTGTCGCCGTAGCGGTGACGCCTTCAGCCTGCCTCCGGCAGGCTTTCGTGTGTCTCGGAGACGGCGTCGCTCACACCCTCATCACCCACCGGGCAGGATCCCCATGGACGTAAAACGACTACTCCTACTGATTCCATTGGCCGTGCTCGCCTATCTGCTGGTCGTGCAGTGGAACCAGGACTATGGTCAGGCGGCCCCCGAACCAGATGCTCCCGCCATCACCCAGACCGGTGATGCCGTCGCCCCCAGCGAGGATGGCCTGGCCGTGCCGGCAGCGCCCCGGGCAGAGGCCATCGATGGCGAGATGCCGGAAGCCACCACGGAGCGCGGCAGCAGTCGCGAACTGATCGCCGTGATCACCGATGTGCTGGATCTGCGCATCGATCCCCAGGGTGGCGATATCGTCTATGCCGCCCTGCCCCAGCATCGCCTGAGCCTCGATTCCGAGCGCCCCTTCGTGCTGCTCTCCGACAGCCAGGGTCGCAGCTATGTGGCCAAGTCGGGCCTGCAGCTGGAAGGCCATCAGGGCCGCATTCACTTCACCCCGGAGGAGACCGAGTACCGCCTGGCCGAGGACGAGGATCGCCTCGAAGTCGACATGCGCGCCGAGGTCAACGGCGTCGAAGTGATCAAGCGCTTCACCTTCGAACGCGACAGCTATGCGGTGGATGTCAGCTATCACCTGGCCAACCAGGGTGAGACGCCGATCAGTGCCCGCTTTATCGGCCAACTGGCCCGGGATAACAGCCCCGACCCCACCAGCGGCGTGGCCATGGGCATGAAATCCTATCTGGGCGCGGCCTTCTCCACCCCGGAGTCCCGCTACGAGAAGGTCGACTTCGAGGACATCCAGAACGGCAACTTCGCCAACCAGGATGCCCAGGGTGGCTGGGTGGCCATCATCCAGCACTACTTCGTGACCGCCTGGGCGCCAGACCAGGAGCAGCAGAACCTCTACTACGCCACCACCGATTCCCGCGATCGCAACGTGGCGGCCTTCGCCGGCCCCAGCCAGACCCTGGCTTCCCAGGGTGAGGCGACCCTCGGCGCGACCCTCTACCTGGGGCCCAAGGTGCAGGAACGCATGGAGGCGATCGCCCCCAACCTGGAGCTTACCGTCGACTTCGGCTGGCTGTGGTTCCTGGCCAACCCCCTGTTCTGGCTGCTGGACAAGATCCACGACGTCCTGGGCAACTGGGGCTGGTCCATCGTGGTGCTGACCCTGTTCGTCAAGCTGGTGATGTGGCCACTCTCCGCCAAGGCCTACAAGTCCATGGCGCGGATGCGCAAGCTGGGTCCGGAGATGCAGCGTCTCAAGGAACTCTATGGCGATGATCGCCAGAAGATGTCCCAGGAGATGATGAAGTTCTACCAGAAGGAGAAGATCAATCCGCTGGGGGGCTGCCTGCCGATCCTGGTGCAGATGCCGGTGTTTATCGCCCTCTACTGGATGCTGCTGGAGTCCGTGGAGCTGCGCCACGCGCCCTTTATGTTCTGGATCCAGGATCTGTCGATGAAGGATCCCTTCTTTATCCTGCCGATCCTGATGGGCGCCTCCATGTTCGTGCAGCAGATGCTCAACCCGGCGCCGCCGGATCCCATGCAGGCCAAGATCATGAAGATGCTGCCCATCGTCTTCACCTTCTTCTTCCTGTGGTTCCCGGCCGGCCTGGTGATCTACTGGGTGGTGAACAACATCACCTCCATCGCCCAGCAGTACGTGATCACCCGCAAGATCGAGAACGACCCCAGCATCGGCAAGGGCATGAAGACCAAGGGCTAGCCCGCAGCTTCCCTGCCGACGACTCCCAGACCCCCGCCCCGGCGGGGGTCTGGCGTTTCCGGCCCGCCGCCACGACAATAGCCCCATCGCCGCAAGGAGCCCGACATGTCCACCACGTCCCTCTACCCCCAGGACACCATCGCCGCCCTGGCCACCCCCCCGGGGCGCGGCGGGGTGGGCATCATCCGCGTCTCCGGCCCCCTCAGCGCCCCCCTGGCGGAGGCCATCCTGGGCCATTGTCCCCGCCCCCGCTACGCCCACTATGGCCCCTTCCGGGGTGCGACGGGCCAACTCGACGAGGGCATCGCCCTCTACTTCCCCGGGCCTCACTCCTTTACCGGCGAGGACGTCCTCGAGCTCCAGGGCCACGGTGGCCCGGTGATCATGGACCTGCTGCTGGAACGCTGCGTCCAGTTGGGGGCGCGGCTGGCCCGCCCCGGCGAGTTCTCCGAGCGCGCCTTCCTCAACGACAAGCTCGACCTGGCCCAGGCGGAGGCCATCGCCGACCTGATCGACGCCAGCTCTCGGGCCGCCGCCGAGAACGCCCTACGCTCCCTGCAGGGGGAGTTCTCGACCCGGGTCACGGCCCTGGTCCAGCGGCTGATCGAGCTGCGCATCTATGTGGAGGCGGCTATCGATTTCCCCGAGGAGGAGATCGACTTCCTGGCCGACGGCAAGGTGGCGGAGATGCTCGAGGGGGTGAGTGACGAGCTGGCGATGGTGCGCGGCGCCGCCGGCCAGGGCGCCCTGATGCGGGAGGGCATGAGCGTGGTGATCGCCGGGCGCCCCAATGCCGGCAAGTCGAGCCTGCTCAATGCCCTCACCGAGCAGGACACCGCCATCGTCACCGATATCGCCGGCACCACCCGGGACGTGCTGCGCGAGCATATTCATATCGACGGCATGCCGCTGCATATCATCGATACCGCCGGGCTGCGCGACACCCCGGACGCGGTGGAACAGATCGGCGTGGCCCGGGCCTGGGCCGAGATCGAGAAGGCCGACCGAGTACTGCTGCTGGTGGATGCCGCCACCACCGAGGCCACCGACCCCATGGCCATCTGGCCCGAGTTCGTGGCCCGCCTGCCAGACCCTTCGCGACTGACCCTGATCCGCAACAAGATCGATACCAGCCGGGAGCCCCCGGAACTCGACTTATCCACAACCCCGCCGGTGATCCGCCTCTCCGCCAAGACCGGTCGGGGTGTGGATAACCTCAAGAGTCATCTCAAGGCGGTGATGGGCTATAACGCCACCACCGAGGGGCGCTTCTCGGCCCGGCGCCGCCACCTGGATGCCCTGGATCGGGCCCGGGAGGCCCTGGAGAACGGCGAGGCCCAGCTCCACGGCCACGGCGCCGGCGAGCTGCTGGCGGAGGACCTCCGCGAGGCCCAGCAGGCCCTGGGGGAGATCACCGGTGAATTCAGCGCGGATGATTTACTAGGCGAGATCTTCGGCAGTTTCTGTATCGGCAAGTGACCATTGCACCGAGCACGATGCGGTGGCGCCGATCGCACCGTCGTCATAAAGACCGCTCCTGGGCGAGAGCTTTGGCAGCGCCCCACCGGTAAGTAAGCGCTTACATTCTGGTTATTCCGGTAGCCACCAGTCCGCCCGGTGGCGGGCCGGGGCCCCCCAGATGGCGGTGACCTGGCTCATCGCCTCCTCCACCGCCTGCTCCAGTCCCCAGGGCGGGTTGAGCACCAGCATGCCGCTGCCATACATGCCGTGGCGTTCCGCCCCCGGCTCCCTGAGACGCACCTCGCTGCGCCATACCTTGCGCAGGCCGCTCCCCTTGAGCCCCTCCAGCAGCTCCTGATGACGCCCCGCCGGCAGCAGTGGATACCACACCGCCACCACCGCATGGCGCGCCTTGCGCCCCACCCAGGCCAGGGTCGAGACCAGCTCGCGGTACTCCTCCTTGAGCTCATAGCTGGGGTCGATCAGCACACAGAGCCTGGGCGTAGCCACCGGCAGCATGCGACGCAGTCCCGCCAGGCCATCCCCATGCACATGGCGAATCCGCGCATCCTCGATGCGCTCGTCCAGGTGGGCAAACTCGCCGGGATGCAGCTCAAAGAGGCTCAGGCGATCCTGCTCGCGCAGGCCAGTGGCGAGCCACCAGGGCGAGCCGGGGTAGTGGGTCAGCGCGGCGCCGGGCTGAGCCATGGCGAGCCGCTCCAGCCACGCCTCGAGGGCCCCCGAGGCGGCACTACGGGCGCGCCATACCGGCTCGACCCCCTCGCGGTGCTCCTGGAGCTTGCGGGCCTCCTCGGCCTGGAGGGGGTAGAGCCCCCGGCCGGCATGGGTATCCACATACGTAACTGGAGAATCTTTACGTAAAAGATACTCCCGAAGCGTAACCAGGGTCAGGTGCTTGTGCACATCGGCGAAGTTGCCGGCGTGATAGGCGTGTTGGTAGGCGAGCATGGCGGTTTCCAAGAAAAGGCCCACGGAATCGCTTCCGTGGGCCGGGATGCCGATCGACAGCGGGCTTACATCTGTTGCTGTATCGGGCTCAGGGTGATCTCGACGCGGCGGTTCTGGGCGCGGCCCTGCTCGGAGGTGTTGCTGGCCACCGGCATGGTCTCGCCATAGCCCATCATATTGAGGCGATGCATGGGAACACCGCTCTGGGCCAGGTAGTTGCCCACCGATTGGGCACGGCGCTCGGAGAGCCCCTGGTTGTAGCGATCGTCCCCGGTACTGTCGGTATGACCGGCGATATTCACCCGGGTATCGGGGAAGTCACGCAGCACCTGGGAAACATCGTTGAGGGCGGAGCGGGCGGTCGGGGTCAACTCGCTGGAGTCGAAGCCGAAGGTCACGCTGCTGGGCATATTGAGGATGATGTCGTCGCCGCGGCGATCCACCTCGATACCGGTGCCCTCCATGCTCTGACGCAGTTGCTCCTCCTGGCGGTCCATATAGGCGCCGACCCCGGCCCCGGCGGCGGCCCCCACGGCGGCACCGATCAGGGCACGATCGCGGCGGCTGGTGCTGCCGCTGCCGCTCAGGGCCCCGGCCGCGGCCCCCACGGCGGCACCGATACCGGCACCGCTCAGGGTGCGATTACGATCGGTCTGACCACCGTAGGGATCGGTGGTGGCACAGCCCACCAGCAGCAATCCGGCTGCCAGGGGATAGGCCAAACGAAGCATCTTGGGCATAACGTAACTCCTAGAACGTCGCGGGAAAATCACGGGATCACTCCTCGAGGGAGGCCAGTAACTCATTTAAGAATAATAGACCCTGAGGCGAAGCTTGCAGGCGGGCGTCATCTTCCACAAGAAGTCCAAGATTGCGGGCCCGCACCAGGCACGCCTCCAGAGCCGCCCGAGATAGACCACTATGCGCCTCCCAAAGTGCCATGGGCACCCCCTCGGTGAGGCGCAAGGCATTCATGGCGAACTCCAGGGGCAACTCCTCGGCGTCGACGCGACGATGACCGGCGACGAAGCCCCGGGGATCCTCGCGACGACGCAGATAGGCCTCGGGCTGGCGACTCTTCCAGCGCCGCTCGATGACCAGGCTGTCGTCCTCGGGGTCCCTGTGGCTCAGCTTGCCATGGGCGCCGGCGCCGATCCCCAGGTAGTCGCCGAAGCGCCAGTAATTGAGGTTATGCCGGGCTCGGCGTCCGGGACGCGCATAGGCGGAAATCTCGTAGCGGGCGAGGCCGGCGGCCTCCAGGCGGGCATGGCCGGCATCCTGGATCGCCCACAGCGCCTCCTCCTCCGGCAACACCGGCGGCCGCGAGTGGAATTCGGTATTGGGCTCCAGGGTCAGCTGATACCAGGAGAGGTGACTGGGCGAAAGCGCCAGGGCCCGCTCGATATCCTCGAGGGCCAGGTCGGGGCTCTGCCCCGGCAGGCCATGCATCAGGTCGATATTGAGGTTATCGAAGCCGGCCGAACGCGCCTCCCTCACCGCCCGCTCGGCCTCGGCGCCGCCATGGATCCGCCCCAGGGCCTGGAGCTGGGCGTCCTGGAAGCTCTGCACCCCCAGGGAGAGGCGATTGATACCCGCCTCGCGATAGGCGGCGAAGCGCGCCTGCTCGAAGGTGCCGGGATTGGCCTCCAGGGTGATCTCGATATCCGCGGCCCAGGGCAGCGCCTCGCCCAGTCGGGTCAGGAAGCGCCGGTAGAAGTCCGCCGCCATCAGGCTGGGGGTGCCACCGCCGATAAAGACGCTGACCAGCTCGCGTCCCTCGACCCGGGGCAGGTCCGCTTCCAGGTCGGCCAGCACCGCGGCCAGGTAGTCGCCCTCGGGCAGGCTCGCCCCGGCGTCGATCCCGTGGGAGTTGAAGTCGCAGTAGGGGCACTTGCGCACGCACCAGGGCACGTGCAGATAGAGCGACAGGGGCGGCAGGGGACGATTCATGCCCGCAACCGCTCCACCAGCTCGGCCATGGCGCGGCCGCGGTGACTGAGGCGATTCTTCTCCTCGGCGGAGAGCTCGGCGGCGCTCATGCCGGCGCCCCGGGGCCAGAACAGCGGATCATAGCCGAAGCCCCCCTCGCCCCGGGGGTGGGCCAGGATCTCCCCCTCCCAGCTGGCCTGGACGATCAGCGGCACCGGGTCCTCGGCGTGGCGCAGATAGACCAGCACGCACCAGTAGCGGCCGCTGCGCTGGCCCTCCGGCACCTCCGCCAGGGCCTCCAGCAGCTTGCGGTTATTGCGTTCGTCGCTCTTCGGCTCGCCGGCGAAGCGGGCCGAGTAGATGCCCGGGGCGCCCTTGAGGGCATCCACCTCCAGGCCCGAGTCGTCGGCCAGGGCCGGTAGGCCGCTGAGGCGACACGCCTCCCGGGCCTTGAGCAGGGCATTCTCCACGAAGGTCAGCCCGGTCTCCTCCACCTCGGGGACCCCGAAGTCGGCCTGGGGACAGACGCGAAAGCCCAGCGGCGCCAGCAGCGCCTCGAACTCGCGCAGCTTGCCGGCATTACCGCTGGCCAGTACCAGGGTCTGGGGCTCGCTCATTAAATACTCCTCATACCGCTTAATTTATTCCGCCCACCGCCTGGCCCATAGGTTGGCGAATCAGGCTGACGACCCGCTCTATCGCCGCTGGCATCATGCCAGCGAGTGAAATAGGTCAATCGACCTCGCCTACCGCATGACCCATAGGTTGGCGAATCAGGCTGACCGCTCGGTCGATCGCCGCTGGCACGCCAGCGGTTATACCCAATCAATCGACCTCGCCTACCGCATGGCCCATATGTTGGCGGATCAAGGAGACCAGGACCTCGCTGGCGTCCGGGGCCGTGGTATCCAGATGCACCAGGTGGCAGCGCTCCTCCTCGGCGAAGGGCTCCCGGGCGGCCAGCTGCCGCTCCAGCACCGCCAGGCCCGCCTCGGAGGGATCGCCGCCGCGGCGGGTGCGCTTCTCGATGCGCCGCCGCAGGGTCACCTCGTCGGCCTCGAAGCTGACGATCAGCTGCGGCAGGCCGCGGGCCTCCGCCTCGTGGCTCAGCAGGTCCCGCTGCCAGCGGGCCAGGCAGGTGGCATCGATGCACACCGGCAGGCCCGCCTCCAGCAGGGTGCCGGTCAACCGGGCCAGGCGCTGGTAGGTGCGTCGAGTGGCCTCGGGGGCATAGATATCCACCCCGCTGCCGCGGCTATCGGCCAGGGGCGCGAAGCCATGGAGGCGCTTGCGCTCCACGTCGGAGCGCAGCCGCACCGCGCCCAGGCGGCGCACCATCTCGCCGGTGAAGCGACTCTTGCCGCTACCCGAGACCCCGGCCCCCAGCACCAGGTAGGGAAAGCGGAACTCCGCATACTCCTCGGCCAGGCCCAGGTAGTGATCGATTTCGGTCAGTATCGCCTCGCGCTCGTCGCCGCCGACCTGTTCCAGACGCAACGCCGCCACCTTGACCCGCACCAGGGCCCGGTAGAGCTTGTAATAGCCCAGGGCCCTGACCAGGCCGTAGTCGCCGGAGAGCTCCAGGTAGCGATTCAGGGCATGGTGGGCCAGGGCGCGCTCGCCCCGGGCCTCCAGGTCCATCAACAGGAAGGCCAGGTCACAGCCCACGTCGCTCCAGCGCAGCGCGTCGTTGAACTCGATGCCGTCGAAGAGCAGCGCCCGCCCCTGGTGCTGCACCGCATTGCCCAGGTGGATATCGCCATGGGTCTCGCGCACGAAGCCCTGGGCATGGCGCTCGGTCAGGACCGGCGCCAGGCGCGCCTGGGTCTCCTCGACCAGGGCCTGGAGTCGCTCCAGGCGGACCCGGGAGGCACCCGCCGGCAGCCGCGGGGCGATCAGGGTAAATTCCCGGGCGAGGATCTCGGCGGTGGCCTCGGCCCCGCCCAGGGGATCGTCCGGGGCGATGCGCGCGGCGCTCTCGTGGAAGTCCACCAGCTGATCGATCAGGTCGTCGATCAGCTCCAGGGAGAGGCTCCCCTCCGCCTGGAGGGTACTGAACAGGTGGCGATTGCTGAACTGGCGCATCTTCACGGCGTATTCGAAGGGCGCGCCGGCATCATCGATCCGTGGCGCCTCCGGGGTGCCGGAGATGGGCACCGCCGCCAGGTAGAGGCTGGGCGCCAGGCGCCGGTTGAGGCGCACCTCCTGTTCGCAGAGCCGGCGGCGCTGCTCCAGGGTCGAGAAGTCGAGGAAGCTGCCGAATTCCAGCGGCTTCTTGATCTTGTAGGCGTAGTCACCGGTGAGCAGGATCCACGAGATATGCGTCTCGTGGACCTCGACGCTCGTGACGTCATGGTCATAGCAGGCCGGGTCCCGCAGGGCCTGGATCAGGGTCTCGCTCACCGTGACACCTCCTGAGGACGGGTTAGCGCTGGGCCAGCCGGGCGAAGGCCCGCTCGGCGGCATCCAGGGTGGCCTGGATGTCCTCCGCAGTATGGGCGCTGGACATGAAGCCCGCCTCATAGGCGGACGGCGCCAGGTAGACGCCCTCGTCGAGCATGGCCGAGAAGAAAGTGCGGAAGGCCGCCGCATCGCAGGCGGTGGCCTGGGCGAAGTTGTCGACCCGGGACTGGCCGGTGAAGAAGACCCCGAACATGCCGCCGGCGCGCTGGGTGATCATCTCGATGCCGGCCGCCTTGGCCCGCGCCTCAAGGCCGCTGCAGAGGGTCTCGACCCGCTGGGCCAGGGCATCGTGGAAGCCGGGCTCGCGCACCTTGTTGAGCAGGGCGATGCCGGCGGCCATGGCCAATGGGCTGCCGGAGAGGGTGCCGGCCTGGTAGACCGGGCCCAGGGGCGAGATCTGCTCCATGATCTCGCGCTTGCCGCCGAAGGCCCCCACCGGCATGCCGCCGCCGACGATCTTGCCCAAACAGGTCAGGTCCGGGGTGATGCCGTAGTGGGCCTGGGCGCCGCCCAGGGCGACCCGGAAGCCGGTCATCACCTCGTCGAAGATCAGCACGCTGCCGTGGCGGTCGCAGACCTTGCGCAGCCCCTCCAAGAAGCCCGGCAGCGGCGGGATGCAGTTCATGTTGCCGGCCACCGGCTCGACGATGATGGCGGCGATCTGCTCGCCCAGCTCGGCGAAGCAGCGCTCCACGGCATCCAGGTCATTATGCGGCAGGGTGATGGTGTGCTCGGCCAGGGAGGCGGGCACCCCCGGGGAGCTGGGCTCGCCATGGGTCAGGGCCCCGGAGCCGGCCTTGACCAGCAGGGAGTCGGAGTGGCCGTGGTAGTCGCCCTCGAACTTGACGATCTTGTCGCGGCCGGTATAGCCCCGGGCCAGGCGGATCGCCGACATGGTGGCCTCGGTACCGGAGTTGACCATGCGCACCAGCTCGATGCTGGGCAGGATCTCGCAGATCAGGTCCGCCATGGTGGTCTCGATGGCGGTAGGAGTGCCGAAGGAGAGGCCCAGGTCGAGGCGCTCGCGCACCGCACCCAGCACCTCCGGGTCGGCATGGCCGGTGATCATCGGGCCCCAGGAGCCCACGTAATCGATATAGCGCTGGCCCTCCACGTCGAAGAGGTAAGCGCCCTGGGCCCGCTCGATAAACACCGGCGGCCGCTCGAGGCCCTTGAAGGCACGCACCGGCGAGTTGACGCCCCCGGGGATATGACGGCAGGCCTGTTCGAAGAGCTGTGCGGAGGTGGTCATGGAAGCCTCTCGTGATGAATTGTGGATAACTATCTGGATAGTGCGGATAACTTTCGTGAGCAGCCTGTGGATAAGCGCTTAACAGGCACTTAGCCGCCGATTCAGGTCGCGGACGCTGGCCTCGATCTCCGCGGCGGCGAACACCGCCGCCACCGTGGCCAGCAGGTCGGCGCCGGCGCGGCGGGCCCTACCGATGGTCGCGGCGTCGATGCCGCCGATGGCCACCCGGGGCAGGCCGATGGCCGCCGCCTCGCCCAGCAGGTCGAGGCTGGCGGGGGGCGCCTCGGGCTTGGTGCGGGAGGCGAAGAAACGCCCGAAGGCCACATAGCTGGCGCCCTCCCGGGCGGCCCGCTCGGCGAGTGCCAGGCGACCGTGGCAGGTGGCGCCGATGATCGCCGCGGGGCCCAGGCGCTCGCGGGCCTCGGCCAGGGCGCCGTCGCCCTGACCCAGGTGCAGGCCGACGTTGGCGTGGCCCTCCCGGCGCAGGCGCTCGGCCAGGGCGGTATCGTCATTGATGATCAGCGGCACGTCATGCTCGCGGCACAGGGCCGCCAGGGCCCGGGCCTGACGGCGGCGCTTGTCGGCGTCCGCCGACTTGTCGCGGTACTGGAGCAGCGCCAGGCCGCCGCGCAGAGCCGCCTCGCAGCCGGCCAGCAGGCGCGCGTCGTCGGGCAGCAGCTCGGCATCGGTGATCGCATAGAGGCCGCGGGCCCAGCTAGGGTTGTGCATAACTACTCCGCCGTCAGGGTCCAGTCGGGGTGGCGCCACAGGCGCCGCGGCAGGGCCTGGGCCTCGCCCGGGCGCCAGCCATGCTTGAGGGCCTGCCAGGTGAAGTCCTGGGCCTGCTCGCAGGCGCCGGCCAGGGGTTCGCCCACCGCCAGGCGGGCCGCCAGGGCCGCCGCCAGGGTGCAGCCGGAGCCGTGGTAACTGCCGGCCAGGCGCGGCCACTGCCATTGGCGGTCATTGTCCGGGGTATGCAGGGTGTGGACAACCCTGTCCGCGGCCTGTCCCGCCTCGGGGCTGTCGGTGCCGGTGACCAGGATCGCCTGGCAGCCCAGGGATAGCAGCTCCACGCAGCGCTGGGTCTCGTCCTCGAGCTCGGGGCCGGCCAGGCGCGCCAATTCGTCGCGGTTGGGCGTCAAGATATCCACAAGGGGTAAGAGCCGCTCGCGGAAGGCATCCACCAGTTCGGCTGTGGATAATTCTCTGCCGCCGCCGGCCTTGAGCACCGGATCCACCACCAGGGGCACCCCGGGGTGACGCTTGATCACGTCCACCACCGCGTCCAGGGCCTCCAGGCTGGCCACCAGGCCCACCTTGATGGCCGCCACCCGGAACTCGCCCAGGGCCGCCGCCATGGCGCGAATCTGCTCGCCGGCGCAGGGCAGCACCGCCGCCACGTCGGCGCTGTTCTGCACCGTCAGGGCGGTGGGCACGGTCAACGCCCAGGCACCGCAGGCGGCGATGGCCTCGCTGTCGGCCACCAGGCCGGCGCCGCCGCTGGGATCATGGCCGGCCAGCACCAGTACCACCGGCAGCTCACGGGTCTCGTTCGCCGCCGCCATCAGAACGGCTTCACCACGGCGAGGATCACCACCGCCAGCAACACCAGCACCGGCAGCTCGTTGAAGACCCGAAAATAGCGGTGGGACTTGTCACTGGTGCCGGCGGCCAGCCGCTTCATATGCGCCAGGCAGACATGGTGATAGCCCACCAGCAGCAGGACCAGGGTCAGCTTGGCATGCAGCCAGCCCTGGCTCAGCCAGCCGGGCGCCAGGTAGAGCATCCAGCCGCCCAGCAGCAGCACCGCGATCATCGAGGGGGTCATGATGCCGCGGTAGAGCTTGCGCTCCATCACCAGGAAGTAGTCGATGGCCTGGCGATCCCCCTGATCCCGGGCCATGGCGTGATAGACGAACAGACGCGGCAGATAGAAGAGGGCGGCGAACCAGGTGACCACGGCGATCAGGTGCAGGGCCTTGATCCACGGATACATAGCGACTCCAGCAGGGGGATGGTCGACCTCAGCGCGGAGGCCGGAAACGATAGTAGAGCTCGATGGCTTCGCGGGTGATGATACCGGAAATCCGCCGCCCGGGTGGTGCCACCGGGTTCTCCACATAGAGCGCATCCACGTCGTGCTGGTCGAGGCGCTGGAAGGCCTCGGAGAGGGTCGCCTGCACCGGGATGGCGGCCATGTCCAGGCGCTGGCCCGGCACCTCCAGGAGGTCGATCTGCGCCTGGTCGGCCCAGCGCGGATCGAGTAGGGCCCGGGCCAGGTCCGCCGCCTTGAGGGCCAGGGTCGGCTTGTCGTCCGTGGAGCGGCGAATCACGATCCAGCTCGGCTTGTGATCCAGCAGGGCCTGGGCCTCGTCGTGACTGACCTGGCGCAGGGTCACCGCCACCCGCGACTCCATGACCGCCGGCACCGAGACCCGGGAGAGGGCCTGCATCAGCGGCTGCTGCAGGGGGTGCAGGCCCTGGCGGGTAAGGGTCACGAAGAGCCCATCACAGCGCCACAACTGCCGCGCCGTCAGCCCGGAAATCACCACCGCCAGCATCCCCGGCAGGATGATATTGGGGTTATGGGTCAGCTCCAGCAGCGCCATCAGCGCCGCCAGGGGCGCCTGGAGCACGGCGCCCATCATCGCCGCCATGCCCAGCATGGCGTAGAGCCCCGGGTCGGCGGCCGCCCCCGGCCATAGCCAGGCCCCCAGCAGGCCACTGAGGGCCCCGGCGGCGGCGCCCACCACCAGCACCGGCCCGATGATGCCGATGGGTACCCCGCAGGCCAGGGTGAAGGCGGTCAGCAGCAGCTTGCCCACCACCAGGGCCAGCAGCACGTCCAGGGCCAGCTCGCCGTTCAGCGCCAGGGCCAGGCTGTCGTAGCCGATCCCCTGCACCTGGGGATACCACCAGGCCAGGGCGCCGGTGGCCCCCCCGGCCAGCAGCAGGCGCAGCCAGAAGGGCAGCACCGCCAGGCGTTCGCCGCTACGGGCCACGCGGATAAAGGCCCCCGCCAGCAGGCCGATGACCAGGGCGGTGACCACGATCCAGGGCAGGTTGCTCAGCGATTCCAGGCTGAGGATGGGCACCTGGAAGGCCGGTTCGGCGCCATACACCAGCTGGGCCACCACCGCCCCCATGGTGGAGGCCAGGATCACCGGCATGAAGCCGGTGATGGTGTACTCCATCATCACCACTTCCATGGCGAAGATGACCCCGGCGATGGGCGTATTGAAGGAGGCGGAGATACCCGCCGCGGTGCCGCAGGCTACCAGCACCCGCAAGCTGTTGTGGGGCAGCCGCAACAGCTGGCCGATGCCGCTGGAGGCGGCGGCCCCCAGGTGGATGGCCGGTCCCTCGCGCCCGGCGGAGAGCCCGCCCAGCACCGCCACGGCCCCCACCCACCACTGGTTCAGCCAGTTGCGCAGCGGAAAGCGTCCCTGGTGCTGGCTGAGGCGTTCCACCACATGGCCGACCCCCAGTTTGCGGGCCGCCGCCGGCTGACAGCCGAGCCCGGCGCCGATCAGCGCCACCGCCAGCAGCGGCAGCAGGGCCCGCAGCCAGGGCTCCAGGGACTCGAAGGCCTCCACCCCGCCGGCCGGCATCAGCGCCAGGGCGCCGCCCTCCAGCAGCAGACGAAAGGCCACCATCACCCCGCCGGTCAGGAGCCCCGAGACCAGCCCCAGCACACAGAGCTGGGGCAGGGCATCGACGCTGGCCAACTGGCGCCGGAAGGCCTCGAGGCTGAGACGGGGCAGGCGGAGTCGCGGCAAGACAATACCTCTAACGATAAGGCAGGGAGATCACCGCCAAGCAGTCGAGGGGCGCCGGGGGGCAGGTCGCAGCGGGGGTCCTATGCCAGGGATGGCATCGGTAGCGCCCAGGGAAGGGTTCACAGCGCCCCGCGAAGTGCCTGCCCCCAGGCAGCCGCGAAGATCCTGCCTGCGGTGGGGTCGATTAGCCTAGAGGTGTATCATAATGGCAGGCTTTCGTCAGATTCTGTCAAGAAGGAGTGCATCGTGATCAAGGTTGGTATCGTCGGCGGCACCGGCTACACCGGCGTCGAGCTGCTGCGCCTGCTGGCGCAACACCCCCAGGTCGAGGTGACCCTGATCACCTCCCGCTCCGAGGCGGGCGTCGCGGTCAGCGACCTGTACCCCAACCTGCGCGGTCACTATGATGATCTGGCCTTCAGCGAGCCAGATCCCGAGCGCCTGGCGGCCTGCGAGGCGGTCTTCTTCGCCACGCCCCACGGGGTGGCCCATGCCCTGGCCGGCGACCTGCTGGCCCGCGGCACCCGGGTAATCGACCTCTCCGCCGACTTCCGCCTCAAGGATGCCGAGGAGTGGGCCGAGTGGTACGGCCAGCCCCACGGCGCCCCCGAGCTGCTCGAGGAGGCGGTCTATGGCCTGCCGGAGGTCAATCGCGAGGCGATCCGCGGCGCGCGCCTGATCGCCGTGCCGGGCTGCTACCCCACCGCCGTGCAGTTGGGCCTGCTGCCGCTGCTGGAGTCGGGGCTGATCGATGCCCAGCACGTCATCGCCGACTGCAAGTCCGGGGTCACCGGCGCCGGCCGCGGCGCCAAGGTGCCCTCGCTGCTGGCCGAGGCCAGCGAGTCCATGAAGGCCTATGGCGCCAGCGGCCACCGCCACCTGCCGGAGATTCGCCAGGGCCTGACCCGGGCCGCGGGACAACCGGTGGGACTGACCTTCGTGCCCCACCTGACGCCGATGATCCGCGGCATCCACGCCACCCTCTATGGCCGCCTCAACGGCGAGCCCGGCGACCTCCAGGCGCTCTTCGAACGGCGCTTCGCCGAGGAACCGGCGGTGGACGTGATGCCCCCCGGCAGCCATCCCGAGACTCGCAGCGTCAAGGGCAGCGATATCTGCCGCCTGGCGGTGCACCGCCCCGGCGACGGCGACACCGTGGTGGTACTGGCGGTGATCGACAACCTGGTCAAGGGCGCCTCCGGCCAGGCGATCCAGAACCTCAACCTGATGTTCGGCTTCGATGAGATGGCCGGCCTCGGCGCCCCGGCCTTGATGCCCTGAACCCCACCCCAACACCAGGGCTACCAGGGCCATCGCAGCTTGTCATCGCCGAGGGGCGCTGGGGGCAGGGAAGAGCGGGGGGTTTTTGCCAGGGGTGAGGAGGACTCCTCCGAACGGGCTGGCCAGGGATGGCCAGCACCGGTCCTGCAAGCGGAGCAGGATGCGAGAGCGAAGCAGGGCAAAAGTAGCGCCCAGGGAAGGGTTTACAGCGCCCCGCGAAGACCTGCCCCCAGGGTAGCCCCGGGCCTCGCTATGCCGACCTGCGATATCCTCGGTTGCCCATCCCCGGCAAAAGTTGACCCTTTTGCTGGGGTTTGTGGATAATGGGGGGTCTATTCACCGGCAGGAGCGCGTCCATGAGCGGAGCCGAATCCTTCGAGCCAGCCTCCTTTACCCCCAAGCCCATGCTGCTCTCCGAGGGGGCCCAGCGCCGCCTGCGTGCCCTGATCTCCGAGGAAGGCAATGACCACCTCAAGCTGCGGGTCTATGTCACCGGCGGCGGCTGCTCGGGGTTCCAGTACGGCTTCGACTTCGCCGAAGAGAGCGGCGATGACGACACCCTGATCGATTTCAACGGCGTGAGCATGGTCGTGGATCCCCTCTCCTATCAATACCTGGTGGGCTCCACGGTAGACTACGAGGAGGGCCTGGCCGGCGCCCGCTTCGTGGTCAGGAACCCCAATGCCACCAGCACCTGCGGCTGCGGCGCCTCCTTTATGGTGTGAGCCCTCACCAACCACGAGCCACGAAAAACCCTCCCGCGCCCCCGGCCGGGAGGGTTTTTTATGCCCGCTTGACGCTTTCTCCTTATCTCGTCATGTTGAATGGGTGTGTTCCATCAATAAACGGAATAACGGGGAACCCGATGAACAAGCTACAACGTGCCTCTCTCGCCGCCGCCCTGGGCGCCGGCCTCGCCTTCTCCACCACTGCCTTAGCCGAGCTGCCGCAGGTCACGGTGGTCACCGACCCCAGCTTCGTGCCCTTCGAGATGATGGATACCGAGACCGGCGAAATGGTCGGCTTCGATATGGACATCATCAACGAGGTGGCCGAGCGGGCCGGCTTCGAGGTGGATCTCACCACCATGGAATTCAACGGCATCATCCCGGCGGTACAGACCGGCAGCCAGGAGATCGCCATCGCCGGCGTGACCATCACCGAGGAACGCGCCGAGATCGTCGACTTCTCCGATCCCTACTACGATTCCGGCCTACGCATCATGGTCCGCGCCGATAACGACAGCGTCGAGACCCTCGAGGACCTGGCAGGCCTGACCGTGGCCACCAAGATCGGCTCCACCAGCTATGACTTCCTCCAGGAGAACCTGGGCGAGGACGCCGAGATCACCCCCTACCCGGGCACCTCGGACATGTACATGGCGCTGCTGGGGGGCAACGTGGACGCCGCCTTCTATGACGCCCCCAACGTGGGCTACTTCGCCCAGACCCGCGGCGAAGGCCGCACCCAAGTGGTCGGCCCCCTCTACGAGGGCCAGCAGTACGGCATCGTCTTCCACAAGGGCAGCCAGTGGGTCGAGCCGGTCAATCAGGCGCTGGCCGAGATGCGTGAGGACGGCACCTACGACGAGATCTACACCAAGTGGTTCGGTGAGGCGCCCAGCGAGGAGTAATCCGCGACCTTGTTAACGCCGTCGGGGGCGACCCGGCGGCACCACCGGCGGGGCCGGGCGGCCATGCCACCCGGCCCCGCGCCGTTTCCGTGAATCGGAGAGACGCTCGTGGAAGTCACCTTTCAATTCGACTGGGCGGCGGCCTTCGGGTCCATTCCCCATCTGCTGCCCGGCATCCCCTGGACCCTGCTGATCTCCTTCGGCGGCCTGGCCATCGGCTTCGTGATCGGCATCGTCTTCGGGCTGATGCGCATCAGCCGCTCCCGCTGGCTGCGCCTGCCCGCCATCCTCTATATCGAGGTGTTTCGCGGCACCCCCATCCTGGTGCAGGTGCTGTTTATCTTCTATGGCCTGCCCCAGCTGCTGGGTGGCCCCATCAATGCCCTGACCGCCGGTATCGCCGCCATCGCGGTCAACTCCGGGGCCTATATCTCCGAGGTGGTACGCGGCGGGGTGCAGTCCATCGAGCGCGGCCAGCGTGAGGCCTCGCTGTCCCTGGGCCTGTCGCGCACCCAGGCCTTCCGCTATGTCATCTGGCCCCAGGCCTTCCGGCGCATGATCCCGCCGCTGGGCAACCAGGGCATCATCAGCATCAAGGACACCTCGCTGTTCTCGGTGATCGGCGTCGGCGAGCTGGTTCGCCAGGGGCAGATCTATATCGCCACCACCTTCACCGCCCTCGAGGTCTATCTGATGGTGGCCCTGCTCTACCTGGCCATCACCTGGAGCCTCTCCCTGCTGCTGCGCCAGCTGGAGCGCCGCGGCCTGGCCGGACAATAAGGGATCCCTTTCATGACCAAGCACGAGTCCCAACCCATCGTGCGCATGCAGAAGCTCAACAAGCATTTCGGCAGCCTGCATGTGCTCAAGAACATCGACCTGGAGGTGGTGCCCGGCGAGGTGGTGGTGATCATCGGCGCCAGTGGTTCCGGCAAGTCGACCCTGATTCGCTGCATCAATGGCCTGGAGGAATTCCAGGACGGCCATATCGTGGTGGATGGACACAGCCTGGTCCCCCATGGCAAGAGCGCCAAGGCCCTGCAGCGCATCCGCACCGAGGTAGGCATGGTGTTCCAGCAGTTCAACCTCTTCCCCCACCTCTCGGTACGCGACAACATCACCCTGGCGCCCCTCAAGGTACGTGGCCTCGAGCGTGCCCAGGCCACGCAGAGCGCCGAACGCCTGCTGGATCGGGTCGGCATCCGCGATCAGGCCGACAAGTACCCCAGCCAGCTCTCCGGCGGCCAGCAGCAGCGGGTGGCCCTGGCCCGCGCCCTGGCCATGGAGCCTCGGCTGATGCTCTTCGACGAGCCCACCTCGGCCCTGGATCCGGAGATGATCGGCGAGGTGCTGGACGCCATGCGCGAGCTGGCCCGGGAGGGCATGACCATGATCATCGTCACCCATGAGATGGGGTTCGCCCGGGAGGTGGCCGACCGGGTCATCTATATCCACCAGGGGGAGATCGCCGAGGAGGCGCCTCCCGAACGGATCTTCGATGATCCTCAGGACGAACGTACCCGCGGCTTCCTGGCTCGGGTCCTTAAGCACTAGCCCCCGGCTATTCCGGGCATTTCCCCCACGAAAAAAGGGCTTGTCGGCTTATCGACAGGCCCTTTTTTCGCCTGTGGACAAGTTTTTTTCGTTAACGCCGTCAGGGCGCGCCATGCCTGGTGCTCCGCGCGATCGATGCCCTGTTGACCGTCGCGGGTGCAAGTGCGGTAGCCGCCGGTGGACAAGCGGTGCGAAAATCGCGCTGTGCATAACCCGGGGTTTCATCCACAGGCTCGACGCCGGATGTCCGCAGGCCCCTACGAGCTTCTCCTTGTCTTCGTCAACAAAGCATCCTGTTGATAAAAAAGAGGTTTGTTCGGTTATCCCCGGATTTTGTCCACACCAATAGTCACTACATCAACAGAACTTCTTCTTTATCTCTCTTCTTTTATAACTAGTTAACCAGTGAGGGGAGGGAAAGTCGGTGGGCTTGTGCAAAACCCCTGACGGTTACCCACAGGGGGTTTATACTGTGCGGCTGATTTTCAGCTCCGAGCTCTACTGCGGCGCCGCCGGCGCCATTCGAGGTGCAACGTGGATTACCCCGACCGCTTTGACGTCATCGTCATCGGCGGTGGCCATGCGGGAACCGAAGCCGCCCTGGCCTCCGCCCGCATGGGCTGTCAGACCCTGCTGCTGACCCATAACATCGAGACCCTGGGCCAGATGTCCTGCAATCCCGCTATTGGCGGGATCGGCAAGAGCCACCTGGTCAAGGAGATCGATGCCCTGGGCGGCGCCATGGCCCTGGCCACGGACCTGGGCGGTATCCAGTTCCGGGTACTCAATGCCCGCAAGGGGCCGGCGGTGCGGGCGACCCGGGCCCAGGCGGACCGGGTCCGCTACAAGGCGGCGATCCGCGGCCTGCTGGAGAACCAGCCCAACCTGACGCTCTTCCAGCAGGCCGCCGGCGATCTGCTTGTGGATAACGACACCGTGCGCGGCGTGGTCACCGAGACCGGCATCCGCTTCCATGCCGAGAGCGTGGTGCTGTGTACCGGGACCTTCCTCGGCGGGGTGATCCATATCGGCCTCGACCGGAGCCGCGGCGGCCGCGCCGGGGATCCGCCCTCCAATGCCCTGGCGGAGCGCCTGCGCGCCCTGCCCTTCAACGTGGCCCGACTGAAGACCGGGACCCCACCGCGGATCGATGCCAAGAGCGTTGACTTCTCGGTGCTCGAGGCCCAGCCCGGCGATACTCCGACCCCGGTGATGTCCTACCTGGGCAGCCGCGAGATGCACCCGCGCCAGGTGGATTGCCATATCGCCCATACCAACGAGCGCACCCACGAGATCATCCTCGCCAACCTGGATCGCTCGCCCATGTACTCCGGGGTGATCGAGGGCGTCGGGCCGCGCTACTGCCCCTCCATCGAGGACAAGGTGCATCGCTTCGCCGACAAGGCGAGCCACCAGGTGTTCGTCGAGCCGGAGGGCCTGGATACCCACGAGCTCTACCCCAACGGCATCTCCACCTCGCTGCCCTTCGATGTGCAGCTGCGGGTGGTGCGTTCCATCAAGGGCCTGGAAAACGCCCATATCACCCGGCCCGGCTATGCCATCGAGTATGACTTCTTCGATCCCCGGGACCTGAAGCACTCCCTGGAAACGAAGTTTATCCACAACCTCTTCTTCGCCGGGCAGATCAACGGCACCACCGGCTACGAGGAGGCCGGCGCCCAGGGCCTGCTGGCGGGGCTCAATGCCGCTCGCCGCGCCAAGGGGCTCGAGGCCTGGTGGCCACGCCGCGACGAGGCTTACCTGGGGGTCCTGGTGGATGACCTGATCACCCTCGGCACCCAGGAGCCCTACCGCATGTTTACCTCCCGGGCTGAATACCGGCTACTGCTGCGGGAAGATAACGCCGACCTGCGACTCACCGAGACCGGCCGCGACCTGGGCCTGGTGGACGATGCCCGCTGGACCGCCTTCGCCACCAAGCGCGAGGCGATCGAGCGCGAGAGCGCCCGCTTCCGGGCCAACTGGGTGCAACCCGGCAGCGCCGCCGCCGAGCGCCTGGCGGAGAAGACCGGCAACCCCCTGCCCCGCGAATACAACCTGATGGACCTGCTCAAGCGACCGGAGCTGGAGTACGCCGACCTGGCCGGCCTGCCGGGGGTCGAGGGCGAGCCGGTGGAGGACGCCGCGGTGGCCGAGCAGGTGCAGATCCAGGCCAAGTACCAGGGTTATATCGATCGCCAGCAGGCCGAGATCGACAAGCTCAAGCGCTTCGAGGCCACCCGCTTGCCGGCGGATCTCGACTTCGACCGGGTCGAGGGACTCTCCAACGAGATTCGCCAGAAGCTCGCCGAGGCACGCCCGGCGACCCTGGCCCAGGCGGGACGCATCTCCGGGGTGACCCCGGCGGCGGTCTCCATCCTGCTGATCCACCTCAAGAAGCATCGTCTGCTTCAGGAGAGCCAGGCGGTGAATCCATGACTCAGACGATCACTCCGGCCATCGCAGGCCGGCTCGATCGGGGCCTCGAGCAACTGAACGTCGCCGTCAGTGAGGCCCAGCGGGACCAGTTACTGGCCCTGCTGGCGTTGTTGCACAAGTGGAACCGCGCCTATAACCTCACCGCGGTACGCGATCCACTGGCCATGGTCTCCCGCCACCTGCTGGACAGCGCCGCGGTGTTGCCCTGGGTGCGCGGTCCGCGCCTGCTCGACGTGGGCGCCGGCCCCGGCCTGCCGGGCCTGGTGCTGGCGATATTGGTGCCGGAACTCGAGGTGAGCCTGCTCGACAGCAATGGCAAGAAGGTACGCTTTCAACGCCAGGCCGTGCTGGAATTGGGGCTGAGCAATGTCACCCCGGTGCAGGCCCGGGTCGAGGCCCACCGCGATGCGCCCTTCGATCAGCTGATCTCCCGGGCCTTCGCCAGCCTGGCCGATTTCGTTACCCTCACCGAGGGCCTGCTGGCCGAGGGCGGCGAGTGGCTGGCCATGAAGGGACCCGCCGCCGACGAGGAACTGGAGGCGCTCCCCCCGGGGGTTCGGCTCGAGGCTCGCCATGAGCTCCAGGTGCCCTTCGACGAGAGCCAGCGGCAGCTGCTGATCCTGCAGCGCTACCCGACCACCTAGGCCGCCTGTCGGGCGGGCCGTCAGACGCAAGGAAGTCGCTCGTGACCAAGATCATCGCCTTGACCAACCAGAAGGGCGGCGTGGGCAAGACCACCACGGCGGTCAACCTGGCCGCCAGCCTGGCCGCCCTGGATCGCCGGGTGCTGCTGGTGGACCTCGATCCCCAGGGGCACGCCACCATGGGCAGCGGCGTCGACAAGCATGAGCTGGAGGGCAGCGTCCTGGAGGTGCTGCTGGGGGACAAGGGCGCCGCCGAGGTGATCCTCGACTGTCCCGAGGCGGGCTATGGGTTGCTGCCCGGCAATGGCGACCTGACCGCCGCCGAGGTGAATCTGCTCGAGAAGGACGAGGGTCGCGAGCGTTGCCTGCTGGATGCCATCGGCCCGGTGGCCGGCGAGTATGACGTGGTGCTGATTGACTGCCCGCCGTCGCTGAGCATGCTCACCGTCAATGCCCTGACCGCCGCCGATGGGGTGCTGATCCCGTTGCAGTGCGAGTTCTATGCCCTGGAGGGGCTCTCGGCGCTGCTCGACACCGTCGACCAGATCAAGGAGAGTGTCAATCCGAGCCTGGCCATCTTCGGTATCCTGCGCACCATGTTCGACGCCCGCAACGGCCTGACCCGGGACGTCAGCAAGCAGCTGCTCGACTACTTCGGCGAGACCCTGCTCAAGACCGCCATCCCGCGTAACGTGAGGGTGGCCGAGGCCCCTAGCCATGGCCTGCCGGTGACCAAGTATGCGCGCTTCTCCCGGGGCAGCCAGGCCTATCGGGTGCTGGCCAAGGAACTGATTCGTCGCCTGTCGTTGTGAGGAAACGCCGATGACCCGTAAACGTGCCCTGGGCCGCGGCCTGGATGCCCTGATCGGCGCCGGTGCCCGCCGCCGCGAACTGCTGGACGAGAGTGCCGAGTCCGTCGAGCTCAATGGCGCCGAGCCCGACCTCGACGCCGCCGCCGGCGAGCGCCTCGAGCGACTGCCCCTGGGCCAACTGACCCGGGGCAAGTATCAGCCGCGCCGGGATATCCAGCCCGAGGCCCTGGAGGAGCTGGCCGACTCGATCCGCGCCCAGGGGGTGATGCAGCCCATCGTGGTGCGTCCGATCGGCGACAAGCGTTACGAGATCATCGCCGGCGAGCGGCGCTGGCGCGCCGCCCAGCTCGCCGAGCTGGACGTGATCCCCGCCGTGGTCCGCGAGGTCAGCGACCAGGTCGCCCTGGCCCTGGCGCTGATCGAGAATATCCAGCGCGAGAACCTCAACCCGGTGGAGGAGGCCATGGCCCTCAAGCGGTTGCTCGAGGAGTTCGAGCTGACCCAGCAGCAGGTCGCCGATGCGGTGGGCAAGTCCCGGGCCCAGGTGGCCAACCTGCTGCGCCTGCTGGCCCTGGACCCGGAGGTACAGACGTTGCTGGAGCGGGGCGACCTGGACATGGGGCATGCCCGGGCCCTGCTGGCCCTCTCCGGCGCCAAGCAGCGCCAGGCCGCCCATGAGGTGGTCAACAAGGACCTCACGGTGCGCGATACCGAGGCGCTGGTGAAGCGGCTGGTCAATGGCGAGCCGACCAAACCCCAGCGCGAGGCCCCTTCCGCCGACGTAGCACGCCTGGAGACCCAGCTCGGCGAGCTGCTCGGCGCGCCGGTCAAGATCCAGCATGGCCGTAGCGGCAAGGGGCGGCTGACCATCCGCTACACCAGTCTCGATGAGCTGGATGGCATCCTCGGCCATATTCGGTGACTTGCTTAGCAGGCTACTTTTCACCAAGTCTCGGCTTTTGGTCGTAAGCTGTCGCAAAATCGCGCAAAATCGATCCGGCTTTGGTTGAAGCCGCCATGGCGCTTCCCTATAATCCGCGGTGGTTTGCCCGGCCACCGGGAAAGGGTCCGAGGGCCGACGATTCGGGCCATCGGCGGCAGTCAATAAAAGGGCGTTTCATGCATAGGGCCGCGCAGTCTCGGCGTCGATCACTCCGTATTGGCGGCCTGATAGGGGCCCAGCTGCTGGTCGCAGTCGTCCTGGTCGTGCTCTCCGCCCTGCTGTCGGGAGGCGCCGCGGCGCTGTCTGCCCTGAGTGGTGCCGGCATCTGTGTGATGGGCAACGCCTATTTCCTGTGGCGGGCCTCGCGTATCCGCGGGGGCCGTCAACCGCGCCGCATGGTCAATAACTTCTATCGTGCGGCGGCGGGAAAGTTCGGTTTGACGGTGGCATTGTTCGTGGTGGTCTTCGTGCTGGTGCCCCCCTCAAACCCGGCTTTATTTTTTGGCGCATATGTGGCGACCCAATTCGCGCACTGGCTGGCTCCCTGGCTGCTGCGCAGACGGTCGACCCCCTGAACCTGAGGTAAGCAACGTATGGCAGCAGGTAGCGAAGTCACGGCGACTTACTATATACAGCACCACTTGCAGAACCTGACCTTCGGCAAGCACCCGGAGAATGGCTGGTCCCTGGCGCACAGCTCCGAGGAAGCCGTGGAGATGGGCTTCTGGGCCATCCACCTGGACACCATGGGCTGGTCCATCGCCATGGGCGCCCTGTTCATCTGGCTGTTCCGCAAGGCGGGCCGCCTGGCCACCACCGGGGTGCCCGGCACCCTGCAGAACCTGATCGAGATGGTGGTGGAGTTCGTCGAGAACACCGTGCGCAGCGCCTTCCATGGCAAGAACCCGGTGATCGCACCCCTGGCCCTGACCCTGTTCGTCTGGATCTTCCTGATGAACCTGCTCAAGCTGATTCCGGTGGACTATGTCCCCGAGCTGTTCGCGCGCCTGGGCGTCGACTACATGAAGATGGTGCCCACCACCGACCCCAATGCCACCCTGGGCATGGCGCTGGGCGTCTTCCTGCTGATCATCTACTACAGTCTCAAGGTCAAGGGCGTGGGCGGCTTCGCCAAGGAGCTCTCCCTGACCCCGTTCAATCATTGGCTGCTGATCCCCTTCAACCTGCTGCTGGAAATCATCGGCCTGCTGGTCAAGCCGCTGGGCCTCGGCCTGCGACTCTTCGGCAACATGTTCGCCGGTGAGGTGATCTTTATCCTGATCGCGCTGCTGCCCTTCTGGATCATGTGGACACTCAATGTGCCCTGGGCCATCTTCCACATTCTGATCATTACCCTGCAGGCCTTTATCTTCACGGTGCTGTCGGTGGTGTACCTGAACGCGGCCCACGAGCACCACTGAGTCGAATCGACCAAGTAACACCCTTAACCCCTTGTAACTCAACTTGAAACTAGGAGTACTACCATGGAACTCGTTTACATCGCTGCTTCTCTGATGATCGGTCTGGGCGCCCTGGGTACCGGTATCGGTTTCGCCCTGCTGGGCGGCAAGCTGCTCGAATCCACCGCGCGTCAGCCGGAACTGGGCGACCAGCTGCAGACCAAGACCTTCCTGATGGCTGGCCTGCTGGACGCCGTGCCGATGATCGGTGTCGGTATCGCGATGTACCTGATCTTCGTTGTCGCCGGTTAACGATATGCATACCGGGCGCTCCGCGCTCGGTTTGCTTGTTTCCGGTCGCCACGAATCAGTCAGAGGTACATCCCTGTGAATATCAACATGACGCTTATCGGACAGACGATCGCCTTCGCGATCTTTGTCTGGTTTTGCATTAAGTATGTGTGGCCGCCGATCAGCAACGCGCTCCATGAGCGTCAGAAGAAGATCGCCGATGGCCTGGATGCCGCCAGCCGTGCCTCTCGTGACCTCGAGCTGGCCCAGGAACAGGCCGCGGAAACCCTGCGTGAGAGCAAGCAGCAGGCTACCGAGATCCTCGAGCAGGCCAACAAGCGTGCCAGTCAGATGATCGAAGAGGCCCGCGAGCAGGCCCGTGCCGAGGGCGAACGCCTGGTGACCAGCGCCCGCAGCGAGATCGAGCAGGAAGTCCATCGCGCCAAGGACGAGCTGCGCGCCCAGGTCTCTTCCCTGGCCCTGGTCGGTGCCGAGCGTGTCCTGGAAGCCTCCATCGACGAGAAGGCCCATCGCGAGATGCTCGACAAGCTCGCGGCCGAACTGTGAGGAGGTGATCCATGGCGGAAACGTCAACCGTCGCCCGGCCCTATGCCAAGGCGGCGTTCGAGTACGCACGTGATCATCAGGCGCTGTCGACCTGGGCCGAGTGGCTCGCCAAGCTGGGCCAGGTCGTCGCCACCCGCGACGCCAAGAGCCTGCTGGCCAGCCCCCGGCTCACCCCGAGCCGCAAGGTCGAGGTACTGATCGAGCTGGCCGAGGTCGAGGCGGACGAGGGCCAGCGCAACCTGTTGGCCAGCCTGGCCGACCAGGGTCGCCTGGCGATCCTCGACGCCATCGCCGAGCAGTTCGAGCGGCTGCGCGCCGATCAGGAGCAGCGCGTCGACGTGACCGTGGTCTCGGCCTTCAAGCTCGACGCCAAGCAGCAGCAGAAGCTCGCCAAGGCACTCAAGAAGCGCCTGAATCGCGAAAT
Organism: Halomonas sp. H5; assembly: GCF_050613175.1. Lineage (GTDB taxonomy): Bacteria > Pseudomonadota > Gammaproteobacteria > Pseudomonadales > Halomonadaceae > Bisbaumannia > Bisbaumannia salifodinae. The sequence continues at coordinate 4,155,725 of NZ_CP192510.1, read as the reverse complement.
CTCCATTACCACTCAGGTGGACTCATCGCTTCTCGGTGGCGTCATCCTGCGTGCCGGTGACACCGTGATTGACGGTTCCGCACGCGGTCGACTGAACCGCCTCCGTGAGACACTTTCCGCCTGAGTCTGAGGGACATGGCATGCAGCAACTGAATCCTTCCGAGATCAGCGACATCATCAAGCAGCGTATCGAAAAGCTGGATGTCGCATCCGAAGCCCGCAATGAGGGCACCATCGTCAGCGTCTCCGACGGCATCGTGAAGATTCACGGCCTGGCCGAGGCGATGTTCGGTGAAATGATCGAATTCCCCGGCGGCATCTACGGCATGGTGCTCAACCTCGAGCGCGACTCCGTGGGCGCCGTGGTGCTGGGCGACTACCTGCAGCTGGAAGAGGGCATGACCGCCCAGTGCACCGGCCGCATCCTCGAGGTGCCGGTGGGTCCCGAGCTGATCGGCCGCGTGGTCGATCCGCTGGGTAACCCCATCGATGGCAAGGGCGAGGTAGGCGCCAAGCTCACCGACGCGGTGGAAAAGGTCGCCCCCGGCGTCATCACCCGTCAGTCCGTGGACCAGCCGATCCAGACCGGCCTCAAGTCCATCGACGCCATGGTGCCGATCGGCCGCGGCCAGCGTGAGCTGATCATCGGTGACCGCCAGATCGGTAAGTCGGCCATCGCCGTCGACACCATCATCAACCAGAAGGGCAAGGGCGTCACCTGCATCTACGTGGCCATCGGTCAGAAGCAGTCGACCATCGCCAACGTGGTGCGCAAGCTGGAAGAGCACGGTGCCATGGAGCACACCATCGTGGTCGCTTCCGGCGCCGCCGACCCGGCCCCGATGCAGTTCCTGGCCCCCTACGCCGGCTGCACCATGGGCGAGTACTTCCGCGACCGCGGCCAGGACGCCCTGATCGTCTATGACGACCTCACCAAGCAGGCCTGGGCCTACCGTCAGGTCTCCCTGCTGCTGCGTCGTCCGCCGGGCCGCGAAGCCTACCCGGGTGACGTCTTCTACCTCCACTCGCGTCTGCTCGAGCGCGCCGCGCGCGTCAACGCCGACTACGTGGAGAAGTTCACGGGCGGCGAAGTGAAAGGCCAGACCGGTTCCCTGACCGCGCTGCCGATCATCGAGACCCAGGGCGGCGACGTCTCCGCCTTCGTTCCGACCAACGTGATCTCCATCACCGACGGTCAGATCTTCCTGGAGACCGACCTCTTCAACTCGGGGATCCGTCCGGCCATCAACGCCGGTCTGTCGGTCTCCCGTGTCGGTGGTTCCGCCCAGACCAAGATCATCAAGAAGCTCGGCGGCGGCGTGCGTCTGGCCCTGGCCCAGTACCGCGAACTGGCGGCCTTCTCGCAGTTCGCCTCCGACCTGGACGAGGCCACCCGCAAGCAGCTGGAGCATGGTCAGCGCGTCACCGAGCTGATGAAGCAGCTGCAGTACTCGCCGATGTCCGTGGCCGAGATGGCGCTGACCCTGTATGCCGCCAACGAAGGCTTCCTGGATGACGTCGACGTCAGCAAGGTGCTGGACTTCGAGCGTGCCCTGCACGACTACATGAAGGCCGAACATGCCGAGCTGCTCGACAAGATCAACCAGACCGGCGGCTACGATGATGAGATCCAGAGCGGTTTGAAGGCGGGTCTCGAGAAGTTCAAGGCCACTCAGAGCTGGTAACGCCACTGGCCCATCCCGGCTTCCGGGGTGGGCCCTGGAGCTTTCTGAGGGCCACGAACGAAAGGTAGATCGCTATGGCAGCTGCAAAAGAGATTCGCACCCAGATCGGGAGCATCAAGAATACGCAGAAGATCACCAGCGCCATGGAAATGGTCGCTGCGTCGAAGATGCGTAGAGCACAAGATCTGATGAAGGCCAGCCAGCCTTACGCCAAGCAGATCCGCAACGTCGTGAGCCATATCGCCGACGCCAACCCCGAGTACAAGCACGACTACATGGTCGAGCGCGAGGTGAAGCGGGTCGGTTATATCGTCGTCTCCACCGACCGCGGCCTGTGTGGCGGCCTGAACGTCAACCTGTTCAAGGCCGTGATCCAGGACGCCAAGGTGTGGCGAGAGCAGGGCGCGGAGATCGAATTCTGCGCCCTGGGCTCCAAGGCCGGCAGCTTCTTCCGCAACTACGGGGGCAACCTCGTCGCGGCGAAGAGCGGCCTCGGGGAGAGTCCCGAGGTCAAGGATCTGATCGGTAGCGTCAAGGTGATGCTGGAAGCCTATGACGAGGGGCGCCTCGATCGCCTCTGCGTGGTGTCCAACGAGTTCGTCAACACCATGACGCAGAAGCCGGTCGTGCGCCAGTTGCTGCCCCTCTCCCCGGATATCGGGAATGGGCACAACGCAGAACAGTCGCGTCCCGGAAGCTGGGACTACCTGTATGAGCCGGACCCCAAGGTGCTGTTGGATAGCCTGCTGACGCGGTTCATCGAATCGCAGGTCTATCAGGCGGTGGTGGAAAACGCGGCCTGTGAACAGGCGGCGCGGATGATCGCCATGAAGAACGCCACCGACAATGCCGGCGGACTGATCGACGACCTGGAGATGGTCTACAACAAGGCCCGCCAGGCCGCCATCACCCAGGAGATCTCCGAGATCGTCGGCGGCGCCGCCGCCGTATAGCACCACGGAGGGTGAGCGAGCACGGGCGTAACCGCCGGCCCCGCCCTCCGTCACCGGATTCATTTACAGGGTTTTGAGAGGAACCAAGATGAGCGGACGTATCGTACAAATCATCGGCGCGGTGATTGACGTAGAGTTTCCGCGGGACGATGTGCCCAAGGTCTACGACGCGCTGAATGTCGCCAATTCCGAAACCGTGCTCGAGGTCCAGCAGCAGCTGGGCGACGGCGTGGTGCGGACCATCGCCATGGGCTCCACCGAGGGCCTCAAGCGGGGCCTGGACGTCGAGAACACCGGCGCGGCCATCTCCGTGCCGGTGGGCAAGCAGACCCTGGGTCGCATCATGGATGTGCTGGGTCGCCCCATCGACGAAGCCGGCCCGATCGGCGAAGAAGAGCGCATGCCGATCCACCGCAAGGCCCCGAGCTATGCGGATCAGGCCGCCTCCAACGAGCTGCTGGAGACCGGCATCAAGGTCATCGACCTGGTCTGCCCGTTCGCCAAGGGCGGTAAGGTCGGCCTGTTCGGCGGCGCCGGCGTGGGCAAGACCGTCAACATGATGGAGCTGATCCGCAACATCGCCATCGAACACAGCGGTTTCTCCGTGTTCGCCGGCGTGGGTGAGCGGACCCGCGAGGGTAACGACTTCTACCATGAGATGACCGACTCCAACGTTATCGACAAGGTATCGCTGGTCTACGGTCAGATGAACGAGCCGCCCGGGAACCGCCTGCGCGTGGCCCTGACCGGCCTGACCATCGCCGAGAAGTTCCGCGATGAAGGCCGCGACGTGCTGCTGTTCGTCGACAACATCTACCGTTACACCCTGGCCGGTACCGAGGTCTCCGCCCTGCTGGGCCGGATGCCCTCCGCGGTGGGTTACCAGCCGACCCTGGCCGAGGAGATGGGCGTCCTGCAGGAGCGCATCACCTCCACCAAGACCGGCTCCATCACCTCCGTGCAGGCGGTCTACGTGCCCGCGGACGACCTGACCGACCCGTCCCCGGCGACCACCTTCGCCCACCTGGACGCCACCGTGGTACTGTCCCGCTCCATCGCCGAGCTGGGTATCTACCCGGCCATCGATCCGCTGGACTCCACCTCCCGTCAGTTGGATCCGCTGGTCGTCGGCGACGAGCACTACGACACCGCCCGCCGCGTGCAGGGCGTGCTGCAGCGCTACAAGGAGCTCAAGGACATCATCGCCATCCTGGGCATGGACGAGCTGTCCGACGAGGACAAGCAGACCGTGGCCCGGGCGCGTAAGATCCAGCGCTTCCTGTCGCAGCCGTTCTTCGTCGCCGAGGTCTTCACCGGGGCGCCCGGCAAGTACGTGTCGCTGAAGGAGACCATCCGTGGTTTCCAGGGCATCCTCAATGGCGACTACGACGAGCTGCCGGAGCAGGCCTTCTACATGGTTGGCACCATCGACGAGGCCGTCGAGAAAGCCAACAAGTAAAGGGCCGTCCACCAAGAGGACTAGACTATGGCGAACAGCTTCAAGTGCGAGATCGTCAGCGCCGAAGCCGCGGTGTTCTCCGGCCGGGTCGAGCAGATCATTGCGGCCGGCGTAATGGGTGACCTGGGCATCCTGCCCGGTCACGCACCGCTGCTGACCGAGCTGCAGCCGGGTCCGGTTCGCGTCATTCATGACGGTGGCGAAGAGGAAAACTTCTACATCTCCGGCGGCTTCCTGGAAGTGCAGCCGGATGTGGTGACCATCCTCGGCGATACCGCCGTGCGTGCCGACGACCTGGATGAGGCCGCCGCCGAAGAGGCGCGCCAGCATGCGCTGAAGGCCTTCAACGAGCAGTCCGCGGAGCTGGATTACAGCCGCGCCGCGTCCGAGCTCGCCGAGGCCGTGGCCCAGCTGCGTACCATTCAGCAGTTGCGCAAGAAACTCGGCCGGGGCTAACGCCGCCCGCGCCGTGGAAAACGCCCCTCGAACAGTGTTCGGGGGGCGTTTTCGTGTCTGGTATCATGACTCCCATTGCCCGGATAGCCTCCGGAAGATTCCGTCATATGTCGCCTCGAGAAGCCTGGCGGCATCAGGAGGATGCCCATGTCGCTGAACGAAACCCTCACCGAGCAGAAGAGCGTCTTGCTGGCGGCGCTGGAGCAGGACGATGCCGGTACCCTGGATGAGGCCCTGCCGGAGCTGCGGGCCGCGGATATCGGCGAGATCCTCGAGGATATCGCCGAGGAGGAGGAAGGGCTGGTTCGCTTCCAGGCGCTGATGGAGCGTCTGCCCATCGAGCGACGGGCCAATGTGCTGGGCTACCTGCCCGGCGAACTGCAGCTGGCCTGGGCGGCCGAGATCGCCGATGACGCCCTGCTGCTGGTGCTGGAGGAGATGAGCTCCGACGAACGCGCCGACCTCTTCAATCTGCTCGACGAGGATCGCCGTGAGGGCCTGCTGCGGCGCATGGCCCGCCAGGAGCGTGAGGAGCTCAAGCGCCTGGCCAGCTACGAGGAGGGCACCGCCGGGGCCATCATGACCTCGGACTACGTGGCCATTCCCAGCGGCATGACCGTCTCCCAGGCGCTGATGCGGGTGCGCCAGACGGCGCCGGATGCCGAGACCGTCTACCAGCTCTATATCGTCGATACCGAGGGACGCCTGGTCGGCACCCTGTCGCTGCGTCAGCTGATGGTGGCGCGGCCCGGGGCCCGGGTCGATGATCTGATGATCAAGGACGTGATCGGCGTGGCGGTGGACGAGGAGCAGGAAGAGGTGGCGCGCCTGGTGGCCCGTTACGACCTGCTGGCGATCCCGGTGATCGACGCCGAGGAGCGCCTGGTGGGCATCGTCACCCACGATGATGCCATGGACGTCGCCGAGTCCGAGGCCACCGAGGATATCCACAAGGGGATGTCCATCGGGGCCCTGGAGGATGGCGTCAGCCGGGTGCCGCTGTGGAGTCTCTACCGCAAGCGAGTCTTCTGGCTGGTGCTGCTGGTCTTCGCCAACCTCTTCTCCGGCGCCGGCATCGCCTACTTCGAGGACACCATCGCCGCCCAGGTGGCGCTGGTGTTCTTCCTGCCGCTGCTGATCGGCAGCGGCGGTAATGCGGGGGCCCAGGCGGCGACCCTGACGGTGCGCGGCATGGCCACCGGCGACGTGGGGGTCAAGGACTGGGGCAAGCTGCTGGGCCGGGAGCTGTTGGTGGCGGGCTCCCTGGGGTTGACCATGGCGCTGGCGCTGGCGGTGGCGCCCATCGGGGTGATGCGTGGCGGCGAAACCGTGGCCATGGTGGTGGCCTTCAGCATGGTCGTCATCGTGCTCTTCGGCAGCCTGCTGGGCATGTGTCTGCCCTTTATTCTCAACCGCATCGGCTGGGACCCGGCCACCGCCTCGGCGCCCCTGGTCACCACCCTGATCGATGCCTCCGGGGTGCTGATCTACTTCAGCATCGCCACCGCGCTGCTGGCCGGGGGCTGATCGTCACGGAGACGGCACCGAGTCTGGCCCCTCTCGCCGCCTTGCCATGGCCCGACGGCGGACAACTCGCGGCGTGACGTGTATTCTCTGCCAGGTTTCGGCCCGGTCCGGCCGGGGCTTCGTTCTTCTATCAAGCGAGTGATCCATGGATTGGCTTCAGGTACTGGTGCTTTCCATCCTGCAGGGGCTCACCGAGTTCCTGCCGATTTCCAGCTCGGCACACCTGATCCTGGTGCCGGAGCTGACCCCCTGGCCCGACCAGGGCCTGGCCTTCGACGTGGCCCTGCATCTCGGCAGCCTGGCGGCGGTGGTGCTCTATTTCCGCCATGACCTGGGGCGCATGCTGGTCAGTTGGTGGGCCTCGCTGAGGGGCCGCGGCACCGATGCGGATGGCCGCCTGGCCTGGTGGGTCTTGCTGGCCACCGTGCCGGTAGGGCTGGTGGGGCTGGCCTGTCATGATCTGATCCAGGAGGCCATGCGTTCGCCGTTGATCGTCGCCGCGGGACTGATCGGCTTCGGCCTGCTGCTGGGCTACGCCGACTGGCGCGGTCGCGGCAGCCGTAGCGAGTACCAGTTGACCTGGAAGCAGGCGCTATGGATCGGCGCCGCCCAGGCCTTGGCACTGATTCCCGGCACCTCCCGCTCCGGCATCACCATTACCGCGGCGCTGCTGCTGGGGCTGAGCCGGGAGGGGGCGGCACGCTTCTCCTTTCTGCTGTCGATTCCGGTGATCGTGCTGGCCGGGGGCCTGGCCTGGAGACCCTGACCCTGATCCGTGCGCCCCAGGCCATCGACTGGTCGGTGCTGGTGATCGGGGCCCTGCTCTCCGGGATCAGCGCCTATCTGTGCATCCACTACTTCCTGGCCTTTATCAAGCGCATCGGCATGCAGCCCTTCGTGGCTTACCGGCTCCTGCTCGGCGGCTGGCTGCTCTGGCTATTCTGGTAATTCCTTGCATGGAGATCGACCCATGAGGCACTTCTCTCGCCCCCTGGCCTGGGGGGCCCTGATCCTGGCCACCCTGGGCCTGACGGGGTGCGGCGATGGTGACCCGACGCTGGAGTCGCCGGTGACCCTGGAAGGGGGCGTCTTCGGCAGCTTCTACCAGGTCACCATCGCCGACCCCCTGACCCGGAGCCGGGCCGAGGCCCTGGAGGCGGGCTTCCTGGAGGAGCTCGAGGCGGTGGACGCGGCCATGTCCACCTATCGTGACGACTCGGAGCTGGTGGCCTTCAACCGGGCGCCGGTCGGTGAGTGGCAACCCCTCTCGGATGAGCTGATCGAGGTGCTGGCGATTAGCGAGGCGGTGGCCGAGGCCAGCGGCGGCGCCTTCGACGTCACCATCGGTGGCCTGGTCAACCTCTGGAGCTTCGGCCCCGAGGCGCGTCCCCGGGAGATTCCCGAGGCGGAGCTGATCGCCAGTCGCCTGGCCGAGATCGGTCACGACAAGCTGGAGCTGGAGCCGACGGTGAGCCAGGCGCGGCGCCTGGAGGATGTCTTCGTCGACCTTTCCGGGGTGGCCAAGGGGCATGGTACCGATCGGGTCGCCGCCTACCTGGATCGCCAGGGCATCGACCACTATCTGGTCAACCTGGGGGGCGACCTGGCCGTCAAGGGCTACCGGGATCGCGAGGCCCAGCCCTGGCGTATCGGCGTCGAGCTGCCGGACAGCGAGCGCCGGGTGGCCCGGCATGTGCTGCCGCTGCATGACGGCACCGTGGCCACCTCCGGCGATTACCGCAACTACTTTGAAGAGGATGGCCGGCGCTTCTCCCATACCCTCGATCCGCGCAGCGGCTATCCGGTGGCGCATACCCTGGCCTCGGTATCGGTCTTCCACCCCTCCAATGCCTGGGCCGATGCCTGGGCCACGGCGCTCAGCGTGGTGGGGCCCGAGGAGGCCCTGCGACTGGCCGAGCGGGAGGGGCTCGAGGTCTTGCTGCTGGTCCGGGAAGGGGATAGCTGGGGCAGCCTGGCCAGCACGGCCTTGGCGGCCCGCCTGGGCGAGAATCGCCTCGACTCCCTGGGGATCCGGGTGCCGTCATGGAACAGCAATCAGGAGGAAGAATGAGTCTCGACGTTGTGATTCTCGCCGCCGGGCAGGGCTCCCGGATGCGCTCGACCCGGCCCAAGGTGCTGCATCGCCTGGCCGGCAAGCCCATGGTGCGTCATGTGATCGACACCGCCACCCGCCTCGGCGCCGGCAAGTTGCACGTGGTGATCGGCCACGGTGCCGATCAGGTGCGCAGCGAGCTGGGCGACTGTCCGGTGCACTTCGCCCTGCAGGCGGAGCAGAAGGGTACCGGCCATGCGGTGGCCCAGGCCCTGGAGGCCCTGGAACATGACAAGGTGCTGGTGCTCTACGGGGACGTGCCGCTGATTCGCGCCGAGACCCTGGCGGGCCTGCTGGAGGGCGTCGACGAGTCCCATCTGGGGCTGCTCACCGTGACCCTGGCGGATCCCGGCGGTTACGGGCGCATCCTGCGCAACGCCGAGGGCCAGGCGGTGGCCATCGTCGAGCACAAGGACGCCTCCGAGAGCGAGCGAGCGGTCAAGGAGTGCAATACCGGCATCATGGCCATGACCCGGGCCCAGTTGAAGCGCTGGCTGCCCCAGCTCTCCGCGGATAATGCCCAGGGCGAGTATTACCTCACCGACGTGATCGCCCTGGCCGCCGCCGAGGGAGTCAAGATCGTTACCGCCCAGCCGGAAGATCCCCTGGAGGTGGAGGGGGTCAATAACCGCGCCCAACTGGCGCGCCTGGAGCGGGCCTATCAGATCCGTATCGCCGAGTCCCTGATGACCGCAGGCGTGGCGCTGGCCGATCCGGCACGCCTCGACGTGCGCGGCAGCCTGCGCTGCGGCCACGACGTGGAGATCGACGTGGGCTGCGTCTTCGAAGGCGATGTGGAGCTGGGTGAAGGCGTGCGCATCGGCCCCTACTGCGTGATCCGCGACAGCCATATCGGCGCCGGCAGCGTGATCGAGGCCCACAGCATCGTCGAGCAGAGCGTGGCGGCGGGGCATAACCGCGTCGGGCCCTTCGCCCGGTTGCGTCCCGGCACTCATCTGGCGGTGCAGGCCAAGGTGGGTAACTTCGTCGAGACCAAGAATGCCCAGGTGGGCGAGGGCAGCAAGATCAACCACTTGAGCTATGTGGGCGATGCCACCCTGGGACGCGGCGTCAATGTGGGGGCCGGCACCATCACCTGCAACTACGATGGCGTCAACAAGTCCCGCACCGAGATCGGCGACGATGCCTTTATCGGCTCCAATACCGCCCTGGTGGCCCCGGTCAGCGTCGGCGCCCGCGCCACCATCGGCGCTGGTTCCACCATCAGCAAGGACGTGGCCGACGGTGCCCTGGCGGTGGCTCGAGGCCGTCAGCTGACCAAGGCGGATTGGCCACGACCCACCAAGCGAAAATAAGGGTGGGCCAGTAGCGCTCGAGGCCCGGGGCTACCCTGGGGGCAGGCCCCGGGAGGCCGGACCCTCGCGAGGCGCGGTAGACCCATCCCTGGGCGCTCGACTTTTTCCTGCGGTGCTACGCTATCCTGCTCCGCTTGCAGGGCCGGGGTAGGCCCTCCATGGCCTACCCGTTCGGAGACATGCTCCTCACCCCTGAAAAAGACGCTTTGCTCCGGCCTGCCCCCAGCGCCCCTTAGCGATTCCCACACGAGCCCTGCTCAGGTAGCCCCGGGCCTCGACAGGGGGAGAACGCCAACTGCGATAGCCCTGAGATATTCCCCACCTCTTGACCCGGAGCGCCGGCTGAGGTTTCATCTCCTCTTTCGAGTCGAAACAAAGACCTTTCATGTCGAAGCGAAATACTGCCCAGCGCCGCCACGCCATCCTCGCCTTCGTCAACGAACGGGGCGAGACCGGCGTGGATACCCTGGCCGAGCACTTCGCCATCTCCGAGGTGACGGTGCGCAAGGACCTGGCGACCCTGGAGAAGAGCGGCCTGCTGTTGCGCCGCTACGGCGGGGCCGCGCCCCTGCCCCAGGAGCTGCTGGGGGAGCCGCGCCTCTCTCCGGCCAAGCGGGCCATCGCCCGGGCCGCCTGCGGGCGCATCCGCGAGCATCAGCGCATCATCATCGACAGCGGCAGCACCACCTCGGCGATGATTCCCGGCCTGGCGGGCAAGGCCGGCCTGGTGGTGATGACCAACGCCCTGGCGGTGGCCAATGCCCTGCGCGAGCTGGAGGAGGAGCCTATGCTGCTGATGACCGGCGGCACCTGGGATCCCCACTCCGAGTCCTTCCAGGGCCAGGTGGCGGAGCAGGTCCTGCGCCAGTACGACTTCGATCAGCTGTTTATCGGCGCCGACGGCATCGATCCGACCCGGGGCACCACCCTTCAACGAGCTGCTGGGCCTCTCCCGGGTCATGGCGGAGGTCTCCCGGGAGGTGGTGGTGCTGGCGGAGTCCTCCAAGGTAGGCCGGCGCATCCCCAATCTGGAACTGCCCTGGCAGGTTATCCACACCCTGATTACCGACCAGGGGCTTGGGGATAAGTCTCGACACACCATCGAGGCCCAGGGGGTCGAGGTCGTGTTGACGCCGGTCGATCCCGACTAATGATTCAAGGAGAGTAACCATGTGTGGAATCGTCGCCGCGGTCGCCGGCCGCAACGTACAGGGCATCCTGCTGGAAGGCCTCAAGCGCCTGGAGTATCGGGGCTACGACTCCGCGGGCATGGCGGTACTCAATGCGGCGGGTAAGCTGGCGCGTCGCCGCGCCCTGGGCAAGGTGGCGGCCCTCGAGGCGCGCCTCGCCGAGGCGCCCCTGGGGGGCCATAGCGGCATCGCTCATACTCGCTGGGCCACCCACGGCAAGCCCAGTGAGGCCAATGCCCATCCCCACCAGTCCGGCGACGACCTGGCGGTGGTGCATAACGGCATCATCGAGAACTTCGAGGCGCTGCGTCGCGAGCTCCAGGGTGAGGGCTACGCCTTTACCTCCGAGACCGATACCGAGGTGGTGGCCCATCTACTGGCCCGGCGCTTGCGGGGTGGGGATGACCTGCTGGCGGCGGTGCAGGCGGTGGCCGGAGGCCTGGACGGCGCCTATGCCCTGGGGGTGATGAGCCCCTTGGAACCCGGCGTGGTGATCGGCGCCCGCAAGGGCAGCCCCCTGGTGGTAGGGGTAGGCATCGAGGAGGCCTTCCTGGCCTCGGACCCCCTGGCGTTGCTGCAGGTCACCGATCGCTTTATCTACCTGGAGGAGGGCGATGTGGTGCGCCTGGGCCAGGGCGGCGAGATCACCATCTTCGACGCCGAGGGCCAAGTGGTGGCGCGTCCGGTGCGGGTCTTCGAGCATGGCGATGGCGCCGCCAGCAAGGGCGACTATCGCCATTTCATGCTCAAGGAGATCCATGAGCAGCCGGCGGTGATCGCCGCCACCCTGGAGGGGCGCCTGGGCAGCGAAGGCGTGCTGATCAACGGCTTCGGCAGCGAGGCGGAGGCGCTCTTCCGCCGGGTGCGGCAGATCCATATCGTCGCCTGCGGTACCAGCTATCATGCCGGCCTGGTGGCTCGCTACTGGCTGGAGCGCTACTCGGGCCTGCCCACTCAGGTGGAGGTGGCCTCGGAGTACCGTTACCGGCGGGTGGTGGTGCCGGAGGACACCCTCTTCGTCACCCTCTCCCAGTCCGGGGAGACCGCCGATACCCTGGCGGCGTTGCGTTTCGCCCGCCACAGCGGCTACCTGGCCAGCCTGGCGATCTGCAACGTGCCGGGCAGCTCATTGGTGCGGGAGTCGGACCTGACCCTGCTGACCCAGGCCGGTCCGGAGATCGGCGTGGCCTCCACCAAGGCCTTTACTACCCAGCTCACCGCCCTGCTGCTGCTCACCCTGGCCCTGCAGCGAGTGCAGGGGGGGGAGGCGCCGGCGGGGTTGCTCGAGGCGTTGTGTGGCCTGCCCGAGGCGGTGACCCGGGTGCTGGCCCTGGATGGCGAGATCGAGTCCCTGGCCGAGGCCTTCGCCGAGAAGCATCATGCGCTCTTCCTGGGCCGTGGCGCCCACTTCCCCATTGCCCTGGAGGGGGCCCTGAAGCTCAAGGAGATCTCCTATATCCATGCGGAGGCCTATCCCGCCGGCGAGCTCAAGCATGGCCCCCTGGCCCTGGTCGATAGCGAAATGCCGGTGATCTCGGTGGCGCCCAACGATGAGCTCCTCGACAAGCTCAAGTCCAACCTCCAGGAGGTGCGGGCCCGGGGCGGCGAGCTCTTCGTCTTCGCCGACGAGAGCGTGGCCCTGGAGGCGGGAGAGGGACTACGGGTGCTGCGCCTGCCGGCGGTACATGAGGCCCTGGCGCCGATTCTCTACACCCTGCCGCTGCAGCTGCTCTCCTATCATGTGGCGGTACTCAAGGGCACCGATGTGGATCAGCCCAGGAACCTGGCAAAATCGGTCACGGTGGAATAAGGAGATAGAGGGCGTGCGTTAACTGCGATAGCCCTGGCCACCACCCCGGCCATATCGATTATTCGAGTACACGATGGCTAAACTGCATCTGGGCCTGGCCATGTGGGCCAATGGCGACTGGCGAGGCTCTCTCCTGGCCCCTCATGGCGGCAACGAGGCGATGCTGGCGGAGTACGCCACGGTGTTCGATACCGTGGAGGGCAATACCACCTTCTATAGCGGCGCTCCCCGGGCGGAAACGGTGGCCGCCTGGGCGCGCCAGGCACCCGGCCACTTTCGCTTCTGCTTCAAGCTGCCCGCCGAGTTGACCCACCGTCGGCGCCTGGTGGGTATCGAGACGCAGCTCGAGGCCTTTATCGAGGCCTTAGAGCCCCTCCACGATCGCCTGGGACCGCTGATGATCCAGCTGCCCCGGGACTTCGGTGGCCAGGAGTTGCCCCGATTGGCGGCCTTGCTCCAGGCCTGGCCGGCTCATCTGCCGGCGGCGGTGGAGGTGCGTCATCCCGACTTTTTCCACAAGGGGGAGGCGGAGCGGGCCCTCAACCGATTGTTGATAAGTCATGGCGTGGAGCGGGTGATGCTGGATGTGCGTCCGCTCTTCGCGACCCCCGCCGGGGACGATCCGCGCCTGCTCAAGGCCCAGGGCGAAAAGCCAAGAGTCCCGCTACATGTGCTCTCCACGGCGACAGCGCCCCTGGTTCGCTTTATCGGTCACTTCGACGAGGCGATCAATCGGGAGCGCTTCGCCCCCTGGGCGGAGCGCCTCGCCCTGTGGATAAAACAGGGGAAAACCCCTTTCCTCTTTGTGCATACCCCGGATAACCGAGGCGCCGACCCTGGCGCGGACCCTCTATGCCGAGGTGGCCCGGCACGTCCCGTTGCCGGAACTGGGCGCCTTTCCCGGTGAGCAGCAAGTCAGCCTTTTCTAATCTTTCCAGTTTTGGCCCGGAGTTGAGGGAAGGTGGGCATGTGAGTCTGGCCATCGAGCGTATGATCGGATAGTTTTATCGTCCTGAGCGCTATTTATCCAAAGATCTTCCCGGATTTTGCGCGAATCCTGCGTGGATTCGGTAAGGTTTCGGCGCTCGGCACCCTCCCACTCGGGCGCCGACCTGGTGCTATGGTGAGAGGGGGCGTGACTTGGCGGTGATCCTGCCTGGATCCTGTCATGCCCTTGGTGCGCCGTGTGACCCATGGCGACCCGGACGTGGCAACAATAAGCACAAGCCGTTATCGCATCCGACCGATCGATAACGACACGCACAATCAGGGTGAATCATGTCGAAACTATCCCATGCACAATGGTCATCGAAGATGGCCTTTATCCTGGCCGCCACCGGCTCCGCCGTCGGCCTGGGCAATATCTGGCGCTTCTCTTATATGGTGGGCGATAGCGGCGGGGCCGCCTTCGTCCTGGTCTACCTGATCTGTGTGGCGGTGATCGGGCTCCCCATCCTGGTCGCCGAGTGGCTGATCGGCCGGCGTGGCCAGAAGAACCCCATCAATGCCATGGCCGAACTGGCCCGGGAGCGGGGGCAGCCCGGCGCCTGGATGCTGGTGGGCTTCAGCGGCGTGCTGGCGGCCTTCCTGATCCTCTCCTTCTATAGCGTGATCGGCGGCTGGTCGCTCTCCTATACCCTGAGCTCGGTGACCGGCGCCTTCAGCGGCCAGGACGCCGATGGCATTGGCGCTATCTTCGGCGGCCTACTGAGCAACCCCGGCTTACTGCTGCTGTGGCATACCGCCTTTATGGCGCTGGTGGTGTGGATCGTCGCCCGCGGCGTCACCAAGGGCCTCGAGAGCGCGGTGCGCACCCTGATGCCGGCCCTGTTTATCCTGCTGCTGCTGCTGGTGGGCTATGGCATGACCACCGGGCACTTCGGTGAGGCCTTGGCCTTTATGTTCAGCCCCGACTGGAGTGCCCTCGATGGTGGCGTGGTACTGGCCGCCATGGGTCAGGCCTTCTTCACCCTGTCGCTGGGCATGGGCATCATGATGGCCTACGGCTCCTACCTGGGCGAGGACGTCAACCTGATCGGCACCGCCCGCACCGTGATCATCCTCGACACCGTGGTGGCCCTGATCGCCGGCATGGCGATCTTCCCCATCGTCTTCGCCAACGGCCTCAGCCCCGGCGAGGGGCCCGGCCTGATCTTCGTCACCCTGCCCCTGGCCTTCGGCAATATGGGCGGCGGCATGATTATCGGCCTGATGTTCTTCCTGCTGCTGACCTTCGCCGCCCTGACCTCGGCCATCTCCCTGCTGGAGCCGGTGGTGGAGCTGATGGAAGAGCGTACCCCGCTGTCCCGGGTCGCCGCGACCCTGGTCAGCGCCGTGGCGGTCTGGGCCCTGGGCATCGCCGCCCTGCTGTCGTTCAATGTCTGGGATGTGCCGGTGCTGTTCGGGCTCAACGTCTTCGACCTGCTGGATACCTTCACCAGCAAGATCCTGCTGCCCCTGACCGGGCTGGGCGCGGTGGTCTTCGTGGCCTGGTGCCTGGATCGCACCAGCGTCGAGAAGGAGTTGGGTATCGGCGGTACCGCCGCGACCCTGTGGCATGCCAGCGCGCGTTTTATCGCGCCGGTGGGGGTGGTCATCGTCTTTATCACCGGGCTGATCTAGGCCGGCGGCGATAAGACGACCTCCCTTTGGCGAGCCCCGGTGACCCCGGGGCTCGCTGCATTCTGGGCTACTGCAAGGCGTCGTCGAGGTCGCTGATCTCCTGTTCGAGACGCTTGAATTCGCCATGCAGCTCGATGCCGCGACGGGCCCGCAGATGGCGCACGGCGGCGCTCTTCTGGCGCTGCTGGTGTTCGTCGTTCTCCATGCTCATGAAGATATCGAGCAGTTCATTACGAAGCGTGGATAGCCGTTCCATATCGCGCATGAGTCGGTTCTCCTGCAGAGGACGCAAGCAACAAAAGTGTCGACACTGCTTCTCTTACTATAACCTACTTGACAATTTGATGACCCAGATCGGCCGTTGATGTCAAGCGCCGACATTCCGGTGCTGACAGCCCGGCCCCGGGCTGGGCATACTGAGCGGACGCCCCGTCGGGTCCCTGACGATAACGAAAGAACGAGGAGCGAACCGTGAGCCGCGCCCTATTCGATGAGTTAAGAGGTCGCATGGAGCACTTTCGTCGCTCCGAGCAGAAAGTGGCCCGCTTTGTGCTGCGCAATCCCGAAGAAGTGATCCATATGCGCATCGTCGACCTGGCCACCGAGGCCAAGGTCAGCGAACCCACCGTGGTGCGCTTCTGTCGGGCCCTGGGCTGCAATGGTTTCCAGGACTTCAAGCTCAAGCTGGCCCAGATGCTGGCCACCGGCAGCCAGTTTGCCCAGTTCTCCATGAACGACAGCGACAGCGTCGCCGAATTTTCCCATAACATCTTCGATTCCACCGTGGGCACCCTGCTCTCGGTACGCGACCGCCTGGATATCGAGGCCCTCAACCAGGCCATCAATGCCCTGGCCATGGCCAACCGGGTGGAGTTCTACGGCTTCGGTGCCTCCGGCGCCGTGGCCTTCGATGCCCAGCACAAGTTCTTCCGCCTGCAGATCTCCACCTCGGCCTATACCGATCCGCATATGCAGAACATGTCGGCGGTGACCCTGGGCAAGGGCGACGTGGTGGTGGCCATCTCCCAGACCGGCCGCACGCGCGCCCTGGTGGCCAGCGTCCGCCTGGCACGGGAGGCCGGCGCCACCGTGATCGGCCTGTGCCCCAGTGGCTCGCCGCTAGCCGACGAGGTGAGCCTGCCGCTCTATATCGATGTCCACGAGGACACCGAGATCTATACCCCGTTGAGCTCGCGGATCGCCCATCTGGTGCTGGTGGATGTGCTGGCGGTGGGGGTGGCCAAGACCCGCGGGCCCAAGCTCGCCGAACAGCTCAAGTCGGTGAAGAAGAGCCTGGTCCCGCTGCGCTACCCGGAAGAAGACGAGAAGCCCTAGGTTTTGTACGAAAAGTCGGCGAGCGATGGCCAGACAAGGCAAAAATCGACGAAACGACGGAGTTTACGCGGTGTAAATGAGTACTTTGAGCCGATTTTTAACGCCGTATGGGCGAGCGCAGACAGTTTTCGTACAGAGCCTAAGACCCGGCTGGGGCTTATGCTAAGCTGGTCGCCCATTTTTCGACCAGCAAGTGCCTGCCCCTATGGATGACGTCACGGCGATTCTCGACCACCTCAATCCCGCCCAGCGCGAGGCCGTCAGCGCCCCCCAGGGCAATATGCTGGTGCTGGCCGGGGCCGGTTCCGGCAAGACCCGGGTGCTGGTGCATCGCATCGCCTGGCTGCTGCAGACCGAGGGGCTCTCTCCCTATGCCATCCTGGCGGTGACCTTCACCAACAAGGCAGCCCGGGAGATGCGCACCCGCCTGGAGGCCCTGCTGGGCCTGTCGCTGCGCCATATGTGGGTGGGCACCTTCCACTCCATCGCCCATCGCCTGCTGCGCACCCACTGGCAGGACGCCCGCCTGCCCCAGCACTTCCAGATCATCGACAGCGATGATCAGCTGCGCCTGATCAAGCGCCTGCTCAAGGATCACCGGATCGACGACGAGCGCTTCCCGCCCCGCCAAGTGCAGTACTTTATCTCCGGCTGCAAGGAGGAGGGGCTGCGTCCCCATCAGGTGGATGCCCATGGCGACGCCTACATGAGCCAGATGGTGGAGCTCTACGAGCGCTATCAGTTGACCTGCGAGCGGGGCGGCCTGGTGGACTTCGGCGAGCTGCTGCTGCGCAGCCTGGAGCTGCTGCGCGATACCCCGGCGCTGCTGGCCCACTACCAGGCACGTTTCGCCCATGTGCTGGTCGACGAGTTCCAGGACACCAATACCCTGCAATACGCCTGGCTCAAGCTGCTCAGCGGCCAGCGCACGCCGATGACGGTGGTGGGCGACGACGACCAGTCGATCTATGGCTGGCGCGGCGCCCGGGTCGAGAATATCCGCCGCTTCGAGACCGAGTTCACCGACACCCGGACGGTGCGCCTGGAGCAGAACTACCGCTCCACCAGCGCCATCCTGGATGCCGCCAATGCGCTGATCAGCCACAACAGCGGGCGCATGGGCAAGGAGCTATGGACCGATGGCGCCGAGGGCGAGCCGATCTCCGTCTATGCCGGCTTCAATGACCTGGACGAGGCGCGTTTCATCGTCGACACCATCAAGGAGAAGGTGGACGAGGGCATCAACCGCCGCGATATCGCCATCCTCTACCGCTCCAATGCCCAGTCCCGGGTGCTGGAGGAGGCGCTGATCCGCCAGGGCATGCCCTACCGCATCTATGGCGGCCATCGCTTCTACGAGCGCCTGGAGATCAAGAACGCCCTGGCCTACCTGCGCCTGCTGCTCAACCGCGACGATGACGCCTCCCTGGAGCGGGTCATCAATGTGCCTGCGCGAGGCATCGGCACCCGCACCGTGGAGGTGATCCGCGAGCGGGCCCGGGAGGACAATAGCTCCCTGTGGCAGGCGCTCCACGACTGTTTGGCCCAGGGCCGGCTCAAGGGACGCGCCGCCAATGCGGTGCAGGCCTTCGCCGAGCTGGTCGAGCGCCTCGATCACGACACCGCGGCGCTGATGCTCCACGAGATCATCGACCATGTGGTGAGCCAGTCGGGGCTGCTGGAGCACCACCGCAGCGAGAAGGGCGAGAAGGGCCAGGCCCGGGTCGAGAACCTGGAGGAGCTGGTCACCGCCGCCCGCGCCTTTACCCAGGGCACGCCCCTGGCCGAGGTGGAGGTGGGCGAGGGGGCCGCGGCCCTGGAGCCCTTCCTGGCCGAGGCGGCCCTGGATGCCGGCGACCACGAGGCGGACGAATTCGAGGACTGCGTGCAACTGATGACCCTGCACTCCGCCAAGGGGCTGGAGTTCCCGGTGGTCTTCGTCGCCGGGGTCGAGGAGGGGCTCTTCCCCCACAAGATGTCCCTGGAGGAGCCGGGGCGCCTGGAGGAGGAGCGGCGCCTCTGCTACGTGGGCCTGACCCGGGCCATGCACAAGCTCTACCTCACCTATGCGGAGCTGCGCCGCCTGCACGGCAAGGAGACCTTCCAGCGTCCCTCCCGTTTCCTGCGCGAGCTGCCCGAGGCGCTGCTGGAGGAGGTACGCCTGCGCGGCCAGATCTCGCGGCCGGTTACCGCTGGCCGGCCGATGCCCGCGGCGGCCCGCCAGGAGGGCGTCAACGGCGGCGATGACCTGCCCAGCCTCTCCCTGGGGCAGCGGGTCAGCCATCCGCTGTTCGGCGATGGGGTGATCATCAACGCCGAGGGCGAGGGGCAGCGGGCCCGGGTGCAGGTGAGCTTCGAGGGCGAGGGCGACAAGTGGCTGGTGCTGGGCTTTGCCAAGCTAACGCCGCTATAGTTCGCCGGCATGCCAGGGTTATCGCAGTTAGCTTTGTGGCCAGGGGCTACCCTGGGGGCAGGTGTCGCGGGGCGCTGTGACCCCCTCCCTGGGCGCTACTTTTGCCCTGCTTCGCTCTCGCATCCTGCTCCGCTAGCAGGGCCGGTGCTGGCCATCCCTGGCCAGCCCGTTCAGAGTCATGCTCCTCACCCCTGGCAAAAAACCCCCGCTCCGACCTGCCCCCAGCGCCCCTCAGCGATTCCAGCGGTGTTAGCCCTGGCCGGTATATTTCACCACTTGACGCTAACGTCAATGACGTTGGCGGCCAGGCTTGCCGTCGCTAACCCTGCTAAGCATACTGCGTGACGGACACTTTTCCGCCGGGCGAGCCCCGCGCCGGAAAAACAATAACGCTCAATGGAGTCATGCCCGTCATGCAACGACGTCAATTCCTCGGCGCCCTGGGCGCCGGCGCTGCGGGGGCCGTGGCCGCCCCCTTCGTCTCCACCGCCAACGCCCAGGAGCCCATTACCTGGCGCATGGTCACCTCCTGGCCGAAGAACTTCCCGGCCCTCGGCACCGGTGCCAACGACTTCGCCCAGCGCATCGAGACCCTCTCCGGCGGCCGCATGCGGGTCCAGGTCTATGGGGCCGGCGAGCTGGTCCCGGCCCTGGAGGTCTTCGATGCGGTGGCCGCCGGTACCGCCGAGATGGGCCACTCGGCGTCCTATTACTGGCGCGGCAAGGTCGCCGCTTCCCAGTTCTTCACCGCCGTGCCCTTCGGCATGAATACCACCGAGACCAATGCCTGGCTCTACCATGGCGGTGGCCAGGAGTTATGGGACGAGGTCTATGCCGGACACAACCTCAAGCCCTTCGCGGTAGGCAATACCGGTACCCAGATGGCCGGCTGGTTCAAGCGCGAGATCAACTCCCTGGAGGACATGCGCGGCCTGCGTATCCGCCTGCCGGGGCTGGCCGGCGAGGCCATGAACGGCATCGGCGCCACCGCCGTCAATATGCCGGGCTCGGAGATCTTCACCTCCATGCAGACCGGGGTGCTGGACGCCGCCGACTGGGTGGGCCCCTACAACGACATGGCCTTCGGCCTCTACCAGGTGGCCGATTACTACTATACCTCGGTCTGGAACGAGCCCAGCGCGGTACTCGAGGGCACCGTCAACCTGGATGCCTGGAACGCCCTGCCGGATGACCTCAAGGCGGTGGTGGTCGAGGCGGCCCGCTCCGCCAACCTGGCGATGATCGACGAGTTCACCTTCCGCAATGCCCAGGCCCTGCAGACCCTGGTGGACGAGCACGGCGTCGAACTGCGCACCTTCCCCGAGGACGTGATGGCGGCGCTCCACGAGTCGTCCCGAGAGGTGCTGGCACGGCAGACGGAGTCCGACCCCGAGTCGGCGCGGGTCTACGAGTCCTATCAGGCCTTCCAGCGGCTGGTGCGGGGCTTTACCGACGTGGGGGAATTCGCCTACCTGAAAAGCCGCGACGCCGTGACATCTTGAGTGGCCGGTGGTTGGAGAGGGGGGAGTTCGCCTCTCTCCAGACCCCCAAGAGCCGCGATGCGGTAACGTCCTGAATCAGTGGTGGCGCGGGGGGGGCACGCCACCATCGATGCGGGGGAGCTCGCCCCTCTCCGGAACCCCAAAAGCCGCGATGCCGTGACCACCTAGGGTGGCGGCGGGCGGTATCGAGAGCCACTGGGCGCCCGTGGGCGCCCAGTGGCGTTAGGAGGGGACGCTAGGCCTCGGGCACGGCGCGAATCCGGCCGTTGTCGTCCAGGGCCACCATCACGAAACGTGCCTCGGTGACCTTGTGCAGCTCGTCGGGGTCGCGCTCCTGGGGCGGCCGACTCCACACCTCCACGTCGATCTTGATGGAGCTGCGGCCGATCTCCCGCACCTCGGTGAAGATATTGACCACCGAGCCGACGCGCACCGGGCACAGGAAGTCCATGGCCTCGATGGCCACGGTGGCGGTGCGGCCATGGGCCACCCGGCCGGCGGCCAGTTCGGCGGCCTGGTCCATATGACTGACCAGCCAGCCGCCGGGAATATCGCCATAGAGGTTGGTATCCTGGCGCGAGGCCAGCAGCTTGAGGGTCAACTGCCCCTGGGGGGCGGGAACATCATCGAGATCGGTCATGGGGTATCACGGATCGCCGGCATTGTTGTTCGAGACTCATTGAACAGGCATCTTAAACGCCTGTCCGCTCCTTAACCACCATCCGTGACAGGGCGTCGCGCCAGCCGTGATACCCAGGCCGCTCGGGGAATCTTGCCATGCCACTCGCTCGTCGACTCCTTCGTCATCGTCCCTTGCCGGGATGGCTGATGCTGCTGGCCTGGCTGGCCGCCGCGCCGCTGCAGGCGAGCCCCCCCATCGCCGGGCCCCTCCACTCCATCGGCTCCGAGACCCTGGCCAGCCTGATGCTGCGCTGGGGCGAGGCCCTGGAGGCCCGGCATCCCGGGGTACGCCTGCAGCTACAGGCCAGCGGCTCCTCCACGGCGCCGCCGGCCCTGGTGGCGGGCACCAGCCGCCTGGGCCCCATGTCGCGGCCCATGTCCGAGTCGGAGCGGGCGGCCTTTATCGCCGCCCACGGTTATCCGCCCCTGGCCGTGCCGGTGGCCATGGATGCCCTGGCGTTCTTCGTGCACCGCGACAACCCCGTCGAGGCCCTGAGCCTGGCCCAGCTGGATGCCATCTTCTCCGACACCCGGCGCTGCGGGGGCGCCGCTCCCCTGGAGCGCTGGGACGAGTTGCGCCCGACGCTGTCGGGCGGCATCAGCCGCTATGGCCGCAACAGTGCCTCCGGCAGCCATGGGGTGGTGCGCCGCCTGGCCCTGTGCGGCGGTGACTTCCGCCTCGACGTGGGGGAACTCATGGGCTCGGCGGCGGTGGTGGCGGCGGTGGCCAATGATCCCCGGGGCATCGGCTACGCCGGCCTGGGTTACCTGACCCCAGGGGTGCGGGCCCTGGGCCTGGTGGGGGACGATGGCGGGGCGGTGCGGCCCACCGCCGAGGCGGCCCTGGCCGGCGATTATCCCCTGAGCCGGCCCCTCTACCTCTACCTCAATTTGGCCCCCGGCGAGCCCTGGCCCCCCCTGGAGCGGGCCTTCGTCGAGTTGGTGCTCTCCGCCGAAGGACAGGCCATCGTCGAGGAGCTGGGCTTCGTGGCCCTGCCGCCGGGTCGCCTGACGGAGATTCGCCGCCGCCTCGGCCTGGAGCCGGGCCATTAAGCGCTGTCATCCAATTGTCATGATTCTGACCTAGAGTCACGCTATCGCCATGTCTTCTCTTTCTTCCCACGGGCCCCGGCCATGATCGACTACTCCTCGCCCGCCGTGCGCTTGCGCCAGCGCTGGCGCCAGGTCCGGGATCGCCTGGCGACCCTGCTGATCAGCGCCTGCGGCATCGGGGTGATCGTCGCCGTGCTGGCCATCGGCGTCTTCCTGGTGATGGCCGCCTGGCCGTTGTTCTCCTCTCCGCGGGTGGCCAGCGAGCCGGCGACGCCCGGCGTCGAGGTGGCTTATCCCCTCGAGGCGCCGCTGCCTGCCGGGCTCGAGGCCTGGCTGCAGGATCGGCGGGCGGCCCATCTGCCCTATGCCCTGTCCCATGCGCAGCCCCAGGTCCTGGGCGAGCGACTGTGGCTGGCCGAGGGGCATCGGCTGACGATCCTGGCGTTGGACGGTGAGGCCCCGCGACGGCTGGCGCGCCTGCCGGTGGTGGAGCCCGAGCGCCGCATCACCGCTCTGGCGGCCCTGGCCGGGGGGCGTAGCCTGGTCGTCGCCGACGATGCCGGTGGCCTGCGCCGCTGGACGGTGGAGGCGGCGCCACCCTGGCTGCACCTGGCGACGGAGTACCGAGATCGGGGCCCGGTCATCCAGGCCCTCTGGACCCTGCCCGAATCGCGGCTCTTCCTGGCCCGCGATGCGGCGGGGCTAAGCCTGTTCGAGTCCCTGGCCGGGCGGCGTTGGCGGGGCGAGGCGCCCGGCGGCGAGGCCCTGGGCTTCGATGCCGAGGGGGGCCTGCTGTGGCGCGATGCAGGCGGCGTCCAACGCCTGGCCATCGACGCCCCCCATGCCGAGATCAGCTGGCGTACCCTCTGGCTGCCCCAGCCCTACGAGGGCCACGCCGCCCCCCAGCAGCGCTGGCAGAGCGCCGGCGAGGGCAGCCTCGATGAGCCCAAGTACGGCCTGGCGCCGCTGGCTTGGGGTACCCTCAAGGCGGCGGCCTATGCCCTGCTGCTGGCGGTTCCCCTGGCCCTGGGGGCGGCCTTTTTCTCCGCCTGTTACCTGCCCCGGCGGCTGCGTGAGCGGATCAAGCCGACCCTGGAGTTGATGGAGGCGTTGCCCGGCGTGGTGATCGGCTTCGTCGCCGGCCTGGTGTTGGCGCCCTTCGTCGAGCGCCACCTGGCCGGCGGCCTGGCGCTGATCGTCCTGCTGCCGCTGGTCATGCTGCTGGCGGGGGGGCTCTGGACGCGGCTGCCGGCGGCATGGCGGGGATGCCTGCCGCTGGGCTGGGCGGGCCTGTGGCTGATGCCCTGGCTGGCGCTATGGATCGCCCTGGCCCTGTGGGCCTCGCCCTGGCTGGAGGCGGCGCTGTTCGACGGCGACCTGCGCGGCTGGCTGGAGGCCTCCCTGGGGCTCGGCTATGACCAGCGCAACGCCCTGATCGTCGGCCTGGCCATGGGCTTCGCGGTGATTCCCTCCATCTTCGCCCTGGCCGAGGACGCCCTCTCCGGGGTGCCGGCGAGCCTCGGCGAGGGTGCCCAGGCCCTGGGCGCCACCCGCTGGCAGACCCTGTGGAAGGTGCTGCTGCCCGCCGCCGGGCCGGGGGTCTTCTCGGCGGTGATGATCGGCGCCGGGCGCGCCGTGGGCGAGACCATGATCGTGCTGATGGCCACCGGCAATACCGCCCTGATGAGCGTCAGCCCCCTGGAGGGCATGCGCTCCTTCGCCGCCAACCTGGCCATCGAACTGCCCGAGGCGGTGCCCGGCGGCACCCACTACCGGGTGCTGCTGTTCAGCGCCCTGCTGCTGTTTCTCTTCACCTTCGCCGTCAACACCCTGGCGGAGCTGGTGCGCCGGCGCCTCAAGCGTCGCTATCGCCAACTGGGGGCCGGACGATGAGGCGCCTCCGCTTGTCGGGCCGCGCCGGCCTGCCCCGGGGCGAGGGACCCTGGCCCTGGCTGGCCGCCGGCAGCCTGGCCCTGTCGCTGTTGATGCTGGCGGCCCTCTTGCTGCTGCTGGCGGGGCGCGGCCTGGGCCACTTCTGGCCGGCGCCGGTGGAGCTGGTGACCCTCGACGATGGCCGCCAGCTGGCCGGTCAGCCGGTGCGCGAGGAGCGCCGCCAGACCCTGCAGGGCAGCCCCCTGCGCGAGCGCCTCTACCGCACCGGCAATCGTGACCTGGACGGCGAGGCCTGGCGCTGGGTCGAGGTGACGAGCATCGCTCGCCGCGAGCGTCCCGATGACTGGGCGGTGATCGAGCGCCAGCGCTGGGGCGAGCTGATCGTGCGTCCGCAGGCCCTGGAGGAGGCGGGGCGGCGACTGACCGAGGCGCCGCTATGGGCGGCCTTTGCGGCCCGCCTCGAACGGGTCCTGTCGCTGCGTGCCGAGCGCGACGCCCTGCGCCGCGAGGTGATCGCGCCCCTGGCCCGGCGCCTGGCGGCGGGCCATGACGACGCCGAGGCCCGGGCGCGGCTGACCGAGGCCCAGGCGCGGGTCGGCGAGCTGCAGGCGGCCATGACCCGGGATGCCCTGGTGGTGGAGAGCGCCGCCGGCGAGCACCTCATCGTGCCCCTGGAGAGCATGCTGGCCGCCTGGCGCCCCAACGCCATGTCGCCGCCGGAGAAACTGGCGGCCTGGGGGGCCAACCTCTGGCACTTCCTCTCCGAGGGACCCAGGGCGGCCAATACCGCCGGCGGCGTCTGGCCGGCGATCTTCGGCACCGTGCTGATGGTGCTCTTGATGTCGGCCCTGGTGACCCCCTTCGGGGTCCTGGCGGCGGTCTACCTGCATGAGGTGGCGCCCCAGGGGCGGCTGACCGGCTGGGTACGCATCGCGGTGCGCAACCTGGCCGGGGTGCCCTCCATCGTCTACGGCGTCTTCGGCCTCGGCGTCTTCGTCTATGGTATCGGCGGCCGCCTCGACGACTGGCTCTTCGCCGACAGCCTGCCGTCGCCCACCTTCGGTACCGGTGGCCTGCTGTGGGCCTCCCTGACCCTGGCCCTGCTGACCCTGCCGGTGGTGATCGTGGCCACCGAGGAGGGGCTGGCGCGGATCCCCGCCCAGCAGCGCGAGGCGGCCCTGGCCCTCGGCGCCACCCGCGCCGAGATGCTGCGCCGGGTGATCCTGCCCATGGCGATGCCGGCCATGCTCACCGGGGTGATCCTGGCCATCGCCCGGGCCGCCGGCGAGGTGGCGCCGCTGATGCTGGTGGGGGTGGCCAAGCTGGCGCCCCAGGTGCCGGTGGATGGGGACTTCCCCTACCTGCACCTGGAACGGAAGTTCATGCATCTGGGCTACCATGTCTTCGATGTCGGTTTTCATAGCGGCGACGTGGAGGCGGCCCTGCCGCTGGTCTACGCCACGGCGCTGCTGCTGGTAGGAGTGATCCTGGTGCTTAACCTGACTGCAATATTACTGCGCCATCATCTACGGGCGCGGCATGCGGCGCTGCGGTCCCGATGAGTCGACCCATGAGCGAGACCCTGTTTTCCCAGGCGGCCGGGGGCACCCGGTCGGCGGTGATCGAGATCCCCGCGGCCCGGAGCTGCCTGGAGATCGATGATCTCTCCCTGCGTTATGGCGGCCAGCCGGCGCTCCAGGGGCTGTCGCTGCGGGTGCCGCGACACAGCGTCACCGCCTTTATCGGTCCCTCGGGCTGCGGCAAGTCGACCCTGCTGCGGGTCCTCAATCGGCTGCATGACCTCAACGACGAGGTCACCCAGAACGGGCGGGTGCTGCTGGAGGGGGAGGATATCCACGGGCCCGGGGTGGCGGTGGCGCAGCTGCGTCGCCGGGTGGGGATGGTCTTCCAGACCCCCAATCCCTTCCCCATGTCGATCTACGAGAACGTGGCCTTCGGGCTGCGACTCCAGGCGCCGCTGAAAAAGCGCCGCCGCGACGAGATCATCGAATGGGCCCTGGTCTCCGCGGCCCTCTGGGACGAGGTCAAGGATCGCCTTCACGACTCCGCCTGGACCCTCTCGGGGGGCCAGCAGCAGCGCCTGGTGATCGCCCGGACCCTGGCGGTGCAGCCGGAGGTGCTGCTGCTCGACGAGCCCGCCTCGGCCCTGGATCCGATCTCCTCGCTGAAGATCGAGGAGCTGATCCGCAACCTCAAGTCGCGGCTCTCGGTGATCCTGGTCACCCATAACATGCAGCAGGCGGCCCGGGTCTCCGACTACACCGCCTTCCTGGAGGGCGGTGAGCTGGTGGAGTATGCCGCCACCGATGACCTGTTCACCAATCCGCGGCTGACCCGCACCGAAGACTACATCACCGGCCGGATGAGCTGATCCGGCGGCTTCAGGAGAGTCCCATGGACATCACCAGCGATACCCATAGCCAGCATATTTCCCGCCAGTTCAACCAGGAGCTCGAAGAGCTCAAGACCCACCTGATGGCCATGGGCGGCCTGGTCGAGCAGCAGATCCAGGAGGCGGTGAGCGCCCTGCTGGAGGGCGACAGCCGCCTCGCCGAGCGGGTGCGCGACAACGACAAGGCGGTCAACGACATGCAGTTGAAGATCGACGACGAGTGCACCCGGGTGCTGGCTCGTCGTCAGCCCGCCGCCTCCGACCTGCGCCTGGTGCTGGCGGTGATTCGCGCCACCTCGGACCTGGAGCGCATCGGCGACGAGGCCAGCAAGATCGCCCGCAACGCCCTGTCGCTGATCGAGGCGAGCCAGGGGGCCAAGGGCGTGGTGGAGGTGCGCCATATCAGCGAGCATGTGCGCAAGATGCTGCGCGATGCCCTGACCGCCTTCGCCCGCTTCGATATCGAGCTGGCCCTGGAGGTGGTCCACGAGGACGACTCGGTGGACAGCGAATACGCCAGCGCCATGCGCTCGCTGATGACCTTTATGATGGAGGATCCGCGCGCCATCTCCCCGGTGCTCAACGTGATGTGGATCCTGCGCGCCCTGGAGCGCATCGGCGATCACGCCAACAACCTGGCGGAATACGTGGTCTACCTGGTCAAGGGGCTGGATATCCGCCATGTGGACCCCGAGGAGCTGGACGAGGCGGCCATCAAGCGGTAGACAGGCCACAGGACCACTAAAGCGGGAACGGCTCAGGGGCGCTGGGGGCAGGGTGGAGCGGGGGTTTTTTGCCAGGGGTGAGGAGCCCTGCTCCGAACGGGCTGGCCATGGATGGCCAGCACCGGTCCTGCAAGCGGAGCAGGATGCGAGAGCGCCGCAGGGCAAAAGTAGCGCCCAGGGAGGGGTTCACAGCGCCCCGCGACGGCCTGCCCCCAGGGTAGCCCCGGGCCTCCAATGGTGGGAGGCTAGCCGCAGTTGATGGCCGCCGGACTTGACCGCCGGGGCGTGAGCCCCTCCAATGCAGCGACCGCCGCGAATGCCGGCGGTCGCTGTCGTATTGAGGAGAGAAAACGAGATGCTCGATGCCCTGACCGCGGTGCTGCGCGGTACCCGCCTGGTCTATCGTCCCGGGCTGCGCCGCTATGTGTTCCTGCCCATTACCATCAATCTGGTGGTCTATGCGCTGTTGCTGCGCTATGTGCTGGCCCACTTCGGCGGCTGGCTGGACGGCTGGATGGCGATGGTGCCGGCCTGGCTCGACTGGTTGAGCTGGCTGATCTGGCCGCTGTTCCTGATCAGCCTGGTGGTGATCGTCTTCTTTACCTTTACCCTGGTGACCCACCTGATTGCCGCGCCCTTCTACGGCTTCCTGGCCGCCAAGGTGGAGGTACTGGCCACCGGCCGCGAACCCTTGGACGATCGCGGCCTGGCGCGCACCGCGGTGGATGCCCTGGGCCGCGAGCTGGTCAAGCTGGCCTATATCCTGCCGCGCATGGCGCTGCTCTTCCTGATCAGCTGGATCCCCGGCATCAACCTGGCCGCGCCCCTGCTCTGGGCGCTCTTCTCCGCCTGGGTGATGGCCATCACCTACCTGGACTACCCCATGGACAACAACAAGGTGAGCTTCGCCGAGATGCGTCGCCGCCTGGGACAGCGCCGCTGGCCGACCCTCACCTACGGCGGCTGGGTCACCCTGATCACCTGGATCCCCCTGGCCAACCTCTTCCTGCTGCCCGGCGCCGTGGCCGGCGCGGTGCTGATGTGGGACGCCCACTACCGTGGCCTGACGATGCGCCAAGAGGGCGCCTGAGCGAGATAAAACGGGAAGGGGCGCTGGGGGCAAGCCGTAGCGAAGCGTCATTATCAGGGGCGAGAATGCCGAGCGCCCAGGGAAGGGTTTACCGCGTCTTCGCGTGGATTGTCCCCAGATAGCCCCGATATTGGCTTTTCTAGCGAGTTCATCGTCGCCGGGGCGGGCAGCAGCCGCTCGGCAGGGAAATAGCAAGAGAATCGGGCGCCCTCGCCGGGGTGGGAGTCGATCTCCAGGCGGGCGTCGTGGCGCAGCAGCACATGCTTGACGATGGCCAGGCCCAGGCCGGTGCCGCCGGTGGCGGTGCTGCGCCCCTTGTCGACCCGGTAGAAGCGCTCGGTGAGGCGCGGCAGGTGCACCGGATCGATGCCCTCGCCGTCGTCCTCCACCTCCAGGCAGGCCCCCTCCGCGGTGAGGCGCCAGCGCAGGGTGATCCGGGCCCCCTCGCCGGCATAGCGCACCGCATTGAAGACCAGGTTGGAGAGGGCGCTGCGCAGCTCCTGGGTATTGCCCAGCAGCCGCTCCGCCACCTGGGTTTCCACCGCCAACTGGTGGTGTCCGCCGGAGAGGGCCTCGCCGTCGCGGCGCACCGCCGCCATCAGCTCGGCGAGATCCACCGGCGCGGCGGGCTCCCGGTGCTGCTCGTTCTCCAGCCGCGACAGCAGCAGCAGGTCCTCCACCAGGGTCTGCATGCGGGTGGCCTGCCGCTGCATCTGCCCCAGGCCCCGGGCGAAGCGCGGCGGCAGCAGGTCGGCATGGTCGGCATAGGTCTCCAGGTAGCCGGCCATCACCGTCAGCGGGGTGCGCAGCTCATGGGAGACGTTGGCCACGAAGTCACGGCGCATCATCTCCAGGCGGTGCAGTCGGGTGATATCCCGGGCCATCAGCAGGCGCTCGTCGTCGCCATAGAGGGTGATCTGGAACTGCAGGATCAGGTCTTCGCGCAGCGGTGACGGCAGGGTCAGAGGCTCCTGGTAGTCGCGGGCATTGAAGTAGGCGATAAAGCGTGGGTCGCGCAGCAGGTTGGTGATGTGCTGGCCGCGGTCGTGGGAGGCCTTGAGGCCCAGCATGCGCTCGGCGGCGCTGTTCCACCACTCCAGGTCGCCGTGGGAGTCGAGCATCACCACGCTGTCGCTCATCGCCTCGGAGGAGTCCTGGATACGCTTGAGGGTGTCGCGCAGGCGACGCTGGGTCAGGCGCTGGCCCTTCTGGTACTTGTAGAGACGATCGAAGAGCTCGCCCCACAGGCCGCTGGCGGCGGGGGGCTCGTCCTGGGGGCGCCGGCTCAGCCAGCGGTGCAGGGCGCGCAGTTGCCAGAGCTGGCGACCCAGGGCCAGGGCCAGTCCCAGGGCCAGGCCGGCGGCGGGGTGGCCGAGGGGCCAGCCCAGCAGGCCGAAGCCTGCGATCAGCAGGGCGAGTCGCCAGAGTTCGCGATGCCAGTTACGCACGGGCGGGCTCCGCAAGTCGGAGGGTCAAGGCGGTGGCGGACCACCACCGCCGGATCATCTCCAGAATACTAGGCCTTGGCGGAAAAGCGGTAGCCGGTGCCGCGCACCGTCTGCACCAGGTACTGGTGGTGCTCGCCCAGGGCCTTGCGCAGGCGGCGGATATGCACGTCCACGGTGCGCTCCTCCACATAGACGTTGCCGCCCCACACCTGATCGAGCAGCTGGCTGCGGGTATAGGCGCGCTCCTGGTGGGTCATGAAGAACTGCAGAAGGCGGTATTCGGTGGGCCCCATCTCCACCGCCTGGCCGTTGGCGCTGACCCGATGGCTGGCGGGGTCCAGCACCAGGCCATCCACCTCGACGGCCTCCTCGACCCCCTTGGGGGTGGTGCGGCGCAGCACCGCCTTGAGCCGGGCCACCAGCTCCCGGGGCGAGAAGGGCTTGGTGATGTAGTCGTCGGCGCCGGCCTCCAGGCCCTGGATCTTGTTGTCCTCCTCGCCCTTGGCGGTGAGCAGGATGATCGGCAGCTCGGCGGTGGTGGTCTCGCGCTTGAGGCGCCGGGCCAGTTCGATACCGCTGGTGCCGGGCATCATCCAGTCGAGCAGCAGCAGGTCGGGCTGATGGTCGACGATCATGGCGTGGGCGTCCTGGGCGTTATCGGCCTCGAGCACGCGATAGTCGGCCATCTCCAGGGCCACGGCGATCATCTCGCGGATGGGCGCTTCGTCATCGACGATCAGAACGGTCTTGGCGGTCATCTCGGGCCTCGGCTGGCTATGACGGTGTGATGACGATTAGAGCCTGACAATATGACAGTGCCATGACAAGGATGGCACTGCCGTTGCCATCATGCCCTCGGCGGGGCTTCTAGCCCTGGGGCCAGAGGCTTAGCGCCAGGCCGGCGAAGAGCACCAGCCCCGACCAGTGGTTGTTGAGGAAGGCCTGGAAGCAGCGCTCCCGGGAGCGATCATGGATCAGCACCTGCTGGTGCACGAAGGTGGCCGCCATGGCCGCCAGTCCCAGCCAGAAGAAGCCGCCCAGCCCCAGGCGCCAGCCCGCCCAGCCCAGCAGGCCTAGGGTGGTCAGCTGCAACAGGCCGATGATCGCCTTGTCGGCGCGGCCGAAGAGCACCGCCGTGGACTTGATGCCGATCCTCAGGTCGTCATCCCGGTCCACCATGGCGTACTGGGTGTCATAGGCCACCGTCCAGGCGACATTGGCGGCGAACAGCAGCCAGGCCTCCATCGGGATATGGCCCAGCACGGCGCCGAAGGCCATGGGAATGGCCCAGGAGAAGGCGGCGCCCAGGAACAGCTGGGGCAGGTGGGTATAGCGCTTCATAAAGGGGTAGATAAAGGCCAGCGCCACCCCCACGAAGGCCAGCATGATGGTGAAGAGGTTGGTGAAGAGCACCAGCACGAAGGCCGCGGCGACCAGGGCGCCGAACAGCCCCTTGGCCTCCTTCTCGGCGATGCGGCCGGTGGCCAGGGGGCGCTCCCTGGTGCGTTTCACATGGCCGTCCAGGTGGCGGTCGGCGTAGTCGTTGATCACGCAGCCGGCGGCGCGCATCAGATAGACCCCGCCGACGAAGATCAGCAGCAGGTCGCGGCCGGGCAGGCCCTCGGCGGCCACCCACAGCGCCCAGAGGGTGGGCCACATCAGCAGCCAGGTGCCGATGGGCCGGTCGAGGCGCATCAGGCGCAGGAAATCGGGCAGGCGGCGGATACCGCGGGGCTGGGTCGAATCCATCGTGTCCTCCTGAAGCGATGGCGCTAATCCTAGCGCGAAGGCAGCCCCAGATCATCCGCCATGCGTGCCAGGAAGTACTCCTGCACCAGTACCGCGAAGTCGCCGTGGCGGAACACCGAGCGGCGCCCCCAGGGGCCTCGTGCCGGGTGGAAGGGCGCCGGGCGCCGGGTCAGCTCGATGGGGCCGCGCTCCAGGCCGGGCTGGCGGAACAGCCAGCTGCCCAGGGAGCGTTCCCCCAGGCCATCCAGGCGCTGGCCACGCAACTGGGTCAGGGGGGCCACCGAGCGGGCCACCACCCAGGGACACTCGTCGAGGCACAGGGCCACCTCCCGCAGCCAGGCCAGGCGGCGTGGCGCCAGGCCCAGGGCCTGGGCCTCATCTCGCCGCGGTACCCCCAGGCGCTGGCCAAGCAGGCGTACCCGGAAGGGGCGCTCGCCGCCGGCGGCGATCAGCCGCTCGGTCAGGGAGTCCTGGGAGGCCAGCCAACGCCACCAATGGGGACTGATCAAGGGCCTCAGGGCCGTGGCGGGTTGCCAGTGGGGCATGGCGATGCCGCTGATCTGGGGCCTGGAGGCCGTGTCGGGGTGCCAGTGGGGGATGGCGATGGGGGTTGGCCTGTCGCGCACCGTGCCTCTCCGGGTCGAGTCAAGGGGCGGCTAGTGTACCATGGGGCTCCATCCCCTCTCGCTTGCCAGGAGCCCCATGGACACGCCCCTGATCATTCTCGGCGCCGGCATGGCCGGCCTGGGCCTGGCCCGCCAGTGGCGGGCCAGGAACCCCGATCGCCCCTTGACCCTGATCACCGCCGACAGCGGCGACGATTATTCCAAGCCGCTGCTCTCCACCGGTTTCGCCAAGGGCCTGCCCCCGGAGCGGCTGGCCCAGCGTTCGGCCATCGAGGTGGCCGATCACCTGGGGGCCGTGGTGCGCACCCGGACCCGGGTCACGTCCCTCGACCCGCAGGCCCGCTGCCTGTGGGTCGGCGAGGAGCGCCTCGACTTCGGCCAACTGGTGCTGGCCACCGGCGCCGTGCCGCGGCCGCCCTTCGTGATTCCCGATGGGCTCGCCGGCAAGGTCTTTACCATCAACGACCTGGATGACTACCGTGGCTTTCAGCGGGCCCTGGCGGCCCTCGGTCGCCCGGCCCGGGTGGCGATCATCGGCAGCGGCCTGGTGGGCTGCGAGTTCGCCAATGACCTGCACGCCGGCGGCCATCTCGTGGACCTGATCGCCCCGGAGCCGGCCCCCCTGGCGCGGTTGCTGCCGGAGCCCCTGGGGCGGGCCCTGGGCGAGGCCATGGCCGAGGCGGGGATCGTCCTGCATGCGGGACGCTTGCTCACGGCCATGGCGGCCGAGACGCAGGGCGTGGCCCTGAGCCTGGACGATGGCCAGGCCCTGGCAGCGGATCTGGTGCTGGTGGCCACCGGCCTGGTGCCGCGGGTCGAGCTGGCCACGGCGGCGGGGCTGACGACCTCCGCCGAGGGCATCGTCACCGATCGTTACCTGGCCACCTCGGCGGAGGGAATCTATGCCCTGGGGGACGCCGCCTGCGTGGCCGGCGTCAACGCCATGTATGTGCAGCCGCTGCAGGCGGCGGCCAAGGCATTGGCGGCGACGCTGAGCGGCACCCCCACGCCGGTGAACTATGGACCCTGGCCGGTGCTGGTCAAGACGCCCCTGCTGCCGGTGGTCTCCTTGCCGCCCCGGGAGTCGCCGGCGCGCTGGCGTATCGAGGGAGAGGGGCGCGATCTCGCGGCCCTGGCCGAGGATATAGACGGACGTTTGATCGGATTCGCGTTGACAGGCACCGCCGTGAGGCGGAAAGTTGAGCTGGCGCGAGTCGCCCCCCCGTTGCTAGTCTAGTGACGTTACGCGTGGGGGAGGGCTCCCGCCAGCATCGATGGGGTGCTTGGATTTCCCGGGTGCTTCGACTTCAGTGATTAACGAAGAACAACGAGAGCGGCGGATGCCGCCTTGCATATCCAAACCAGGAGGGCTGTATGCGCAAACCAGAACTCGCTGCGGCGATCGCCGAGCGTGCCGATCTTTCCAAGGACAAGGCCGGTCAGGTGCTCAACGTCATTCTCGACGAGATCACCGGTAGTGTGGCCAAGGGGCAGGACGTCTCCCTGATCGGGTTCGGCTCCTTCACCGTGCGCGAGCGCGCTGCGCGCACCGGCAAGAACCCCCAGACCGGTCAGCCGCTGACCATTCCGGCCAGCAAGACCGTGGCCTTCAAGCCGGGCAAGGCGCTCAAGGACGCCGTGACCAAGTAAGGTTGTCCACCGCGGGCCCGGTGGCGGTGTCGCCGGGCCCGGAATCTTGCCATGCAAGGAGCGCCATGAAGCTGCGTCTGCTGCTGTGGATCCTGGGCTGGCTGCTCAAGCGCGCCCTGCGCCGCAAACCTGCCTTCCGCGAGTCCCTCGGCCGGGCCAAGGGCCTCGACTGGGGCATCGCCACCGAAGATCTCTCCATCGCCCGCTATTACCGGATGTCGCCCCGTGGCATCCAGACCGGCAAGGGATTGCCGGTGGATCTCGACCTGGAGCTACGCTTCGAGGACGAGGCCGCCGCCCTCAAGGTCCTGCGCAAGCCGACCCAACAGGCCTTCCTCGACGGCATGATGGCCGGCACCGTACGTCTCGTCGGTGACTCCGCCGATCTGACCCAGCTACAGAAACTGCTGAAACACCTGTAAACGCCGAGCTACGAGGAACCTCCTGGTAGCGTGCAGCTTGCCCCTTGGTGCTATACCTGCCCATAGCGCCCGGCTTCATCCCCCAGCCAGCGCTGAATCAGCGGGCCGCTGGCCTCCGGGGCCTGGGCCAGCAGGGCCTTGGCGAGTTCGGTGATGCTATCCAGCAGGTCCCGGTCCCGCTCCAGGTCGGCGATCTTCATCTGTGCCAGGCCGGTCTGGCGGGTGCCCAGCACCTCGCCGGGACCGCGCAGCTCCAGGTCCTTCTCGGCGATACGGAAGCCGTCGGTAGTCTCGCGCATCACCGCCAGGCGCTCCCGGGAGTGGGCCGACAGCGGCGGATGGTAGAGCAACACGCAGAAGCTCTCGGTGGCGCCGCGTCCCACCCGGCCACGCAGCTGGTGCAACTGGGAGAGCCCCAGGCGTTCCGGGTTCTCGATGATCATCAGGCTGGCATTGGGCACGTCCACCCCCACCTCGATCACCGTGGTGGCCACCAGCAGATCCAGCTCGCCGGCCTTAAAGGCCGCCATCACCTCGGCCTTCTCCGTCGCCTTCATGCGCCCGTGTACCAGGCCGATGGAAAGCTCCGGGAGGGCCTCGGTGAGCTCGTCCCGGGTCGCCTCGGCGGCCTGGCACTGGAGTGCCTCGGACTCCTCGATCAGGGTACAGACCCAGTAGGCCTGGCGCCCCTCGGCGCAGGCGTGGCGGATGCGCGCCACCACCTCGGGGCGGCGCTCGTCGGGCACCGCCACCGTCTGTACCGGGGTGCGCCCCGGGGGCAGCTCGTCGATCACCGACAGGTCCAGGTCCGCATAGGCGCTCATCGCCAGGGTGCGGGGGATCGGCGTGGCGGTCATCACCAGCTGGTGGGGGGTGAGGCCGGCGGCCTGGCCCTTCTCGCGCAGGGCCAGGCGCTGGTGGACGCCGAAGCGGTGTTGCTCGTCGATGATCGCCAGCCCCAGGCGCTGGAAATGGACGTCATCCTGGAAGAGCGCATGGGTGCCCACCACCACCTGGGCGCGGCCGTCGAGCAGCGCCGCCTTGGTGTCCAGGCGCGCCTTGCCCTTGAGTTTTCCGGCCAGCCAGGCCACCTCGATGCCCAGCGGCTCGAACCAGGCGCGGAAGGTGCGGAAGTGCTGCTCGGCGAGGATCTCGGTGGGTGCCATCACCGCCGCCTGGCAGCCCCCGGCGATGGCGGAGAGCGCCGCCAGGGCCGCCACCACCGTCTTGCCGGAGCCCACGTCCCCCTGCACCAGGCGCAGCATGGGCAGCGGCCGCTGCAGGTCGGCGGCGATCTCG
Source organism: Halomonas sp. H5 (assembly GCF_050613175.1). Classification (GTDB taxonomy): domain Bacteria; phylum Pseudomonadota; class Gammaproteobacteria; order Pseudomonadales; family Halomonadaceae; genus Bisbaumannia; species Bisbaumannia salifodinae. The sequence continues at coordinate 4,120,295 of NZ_CP192510.1, read as the reverse complement.
TCCAGCACCCGGCGCTGGGCGCCGGTCAGGCTGAAGGGCAACTGGGCGACGAAACGCGCCTGGAGGCCGCGGCCGGAGGGCAACTCGGGGGCCCCATCGGCCTGGATGCGCAGGCGCACCTGGCGCAGGCTGAGCTGGTGGGCCAGCAGCTCCTCCAGGGCCAGGCGGCGGATGGCCGGGTGCTGGCCCGCGGCCAGGCTCTCCAGGTCCGCCTCCGGGGGCGGCTCATGCAGGGCATGCAGGCAGTGGCGCAGCTCCGGCAGGCCGAAGCGTTCGCGCAGGGGCTCGGGAATCCAGTCGCGCAGGTCGTCCGGGTGGCGGTCCAGCAGCGCCAGGGCCTGGCCGATCAGCGCCCGCAGGCGCGCCTGGTTGAGCCCCTCGGTGGTCGGGTAGATGGGCGTCAGGTGCTCCTCCACCGGGGCCTCGCCGCTGGCCAGCAGGCGATACTCCGGGTGGTAGATCTCCAGGCCGGTGGCCCCGGCCCGGGCCTCGCCGAAGGCGCGCAGGGTCACCCCGGGGCGAAACTGCTGCTGCTGGGCCGGTGAGAAATGGAAGAAGCGCAGGCTGAGGATCCCGGAGCCATCCTTGAGCCGCACCAGCAGGCTGCGGCGCCGGCCCTGGACCACGCTGGCGGCGGCCACCTCGCCCTCGATCACCGCCTCCTGGCCCGCCTTGAGGGTGCCCATGGGGGTGATGCGGGTGCGATCCTGATAGCGCAGCGGCAGGTGGAAGAGCAGGTCCGCCAGGGTACCGATACGCAGCCGGGCCAGCTTGGCGGCCAGCGCCTCGCCGACCCCCTTGAGCTCGGTGACCGGCTGCTGGAGCCGGTTCATGGTGCCCGACGCTGGCGGCACTTGGCGATCGCCTCGGTGAGGGTGTCGATGGCCTTGGGCCGCGGGAAGCTGGCGCGCCAGGCGATGGCCACGGTGCGTGACGGTGCCGGATCGCTGAAGGGGCGACTCTCCACCACCCCTTGCTCATAGCGGCCGGTGCCGATGGCGGAGTGGGGCAGTACCGTGACCCCCAGCCGCGAGGCGACCATATAGCGGATGGTCTCCAGGGAGCCGCCCTCGGCGGTCAGGGTGTTGCTGGGGCTATTGAGCTTGGCGCTGATCGCCGGGCAGGCCTCGAGGATCTGGTCGCGGAAGCAGTGCCCCTCGCCGAGCAGCAACAGGCGCTCGCCGAGCAGTTCCTCCTTGTCGATGCTGGCCTTCTCGGTCCAGGGGTGGCTCGCCGGCATCAGCACCTCGAAGGCCTCGTCGTAGAGGGGCTTGGTCAGCACATCGGTCTCGGTGAAGGGCAGCGAGATGATGATGGCGTCGAGCTCGCCGCTGCGCAGCTTGCGGCGCAGGGTGGCGGTGAAGCCCTCCTCGATATAGAGCGACATCTGCGGCGCGCTGCGGGCCAGCTCGGGGATCAGGTCGGGAAACAGGTAGGGACCGATGGTGTAGATGGCACCGATGCGCAGCGGGCTGGCCAACTGGTCCTTGCCGGCATTGGCCAGTTCCCTGATCACGCTGCTCTGCTCCAGCACCCGCTGGGCCTGCTCGACGATGCGTTCCCCCAGGGGGGTGACCTGGACCGTGGACTTGGAGCGCTCGAAGAGGGGCACGCCCAGCTCCTCCTCGAGCTTCTTCACCGCCACCGACAGGGTCGGCTGGGAGACGTGGCAGCGCTCGGCGGCGCGCCCGAAGTGGCGCTCCTGGGCCAAGGTTACGATGTAGCGGAGTTCTGTTAGAGTCATGGTGGTGCCTCGGCGGCATCCTCTCGGGGCAGTAATGTGTTATCCGATAGGGACTTTTTATCAAGGGGCAAGGGAAAGGTGAAGAAAACAACGACATTGATCATCGGCTGCGGCGATATCGGCATCACCCTGGCACGGCAACTCAAGGCGCAAGGGCAGAGTGTCACCGGCGTGCGGCGTCGCCCGGAGGCCCTGGCCGAGACGGGGATCGCGGCGGTGGCCGCGGACGTCCAGGACGCCGAGAGCCTGGCGTCCCTGCCGAATGCCGAGGTGGTGATCTATGTGATCAGCGCCGACCGCTTCGAGGAGGAGGCCTACCGGGCCGCCTACCCGGACGGGCTCAAGGCGGTGCTGGCCGAGTATGCCGGCCGCAAGCGGCCGCCCAAGCGAGTCTTCTTCGTCTCTTCCACCAGCGTCTATGCCCAGCAGGAGGGCGAAAGCGTGGATGAAGCCAGCAAGGCCGTGCCTCATGGCTTCTCGGGGCAGTTGATGCTGGAGGCGGAGCAGGCGCTGCTGGCCCATGCGCTGCCGGGCAGCGTGGTGCGCTTCTCCGGCATCTATGGGCCGGGCCGCGATCGCCTGATCCGCCAGGTTCGCGAGGGGCGCATCGCCCCGGCGACACCGACCATGTACTCCAATCGCATCCATCGCGACGACTGCGCCGGGGTGCTGGCTCACCTGATCGACCTGGCCCTGGCCGACAAGCCGCTGGAACCCCTCTACCTGGCCTCCGATTGCGAGCCGGCGCCGCTCCACGAGGTGATGCAATGGCTGGCCGACAAGCTGCGGGTGGAGCCCAGCCAGGTGATCCAGTCGCCGCTGCGGCGTCGGGCCAGCAAGCGCTGCGACAATGCCCTGCTGCTCGAGAGCGGCTACCGCTTTCGCTACCCCAGCTTCCGGGAAGGCTATGCCCAGGTGCTGGAGGCGGGCGGTTTCCTGCCGACCAGAAAGGGCTGATTACCAAGCCAGGCGGTAGTTCAGGGAGTAGCCCTCGAAACCGCCGACTGGAGAGCGGCCTTTTTGTGCCATCCGGCCTGACGAGACTCAGAACGCCAGGCGGTAGTTCAGGGAGTAGACCTCGAAACCGTCATTGGGCCGCTTTATCCGCCCATTGGAATAGTGGATGGCGCTGAGGCCCAACTCGCCGCCCTGAGCCAGCCGCCACCCCGCCGCCAGCCGGTTCTCGAACTGGAAGGCGGTGGAGAGCTTCCGGGACTCCAGGCGGGTCTCGAGGAACAGGCCGGCACCGAATCCCGCCTCCAGATAGGCCCCGCCGGCCGCGCCAAGATCGTAGCGGAAGGCGGGCGTCACCACCCAGGCGGCGTTATCGTCCTCATCATCCCCGGGCAGCAGCAGCACCCCGCTGGCCAGGCGCAGGTCGAGGCGCGGGTGCCAGTGGCTCAGATCGAACTCGCGATCCAGGGTCAGGCGCAGCGCCGGCGTGCTCTCGCTGGTATAGCCGAGGCCGACGTTTAGATCGGCCTGGGCCGGCACGCTCAGTGCCAACAGGGCCGCGGCGATTCCGGTTCCTAGTGCATGATGTCTCGGCATGCTCCCTCTCCCCAGTGGCGATGATATTAGCGGCGGCGACTGCTAGCCAGGTAGCGGTATCGGTGGCGTCCTCCTTCGGCAACCGATTGAACCAGCTCGATTCCAGTGTAGTGCCAGTCGAGGCGTGGGCGGGGCAGCGTCGCCAGGACGCAGGAATCACGCTTCCCCGGGGATGCGTGACGCAGCAGGGTGATATGGGGCAGGAAGGGGCGCCGGGGTGGCGAGAAACCCAGCTCGGTCAGGGCCTGCCAGAGGTCGCGGTGGAGCGCCTCCAGGGCCGGTGAGGGGCGGCTCGAGCCGAGCCAGAGGATGCCGCCGCGGCGAAACTGGCCGTAGCGATCCGCAGACCAGGTGCCCGGTGGGCAGGAAAACGCTTCGGTGAGCCGAATCAGGGCGTCGCGGCGGGACTCGGGCACCTCGCCGAGGAAGGCCAGGGTCAGGTGCAGCGATGCCCGAGGGGTGGCACGCCCGCCGCAGCGGCGGCGGGCCTGCTCGGCCAGGGCGACGAGTCGTTCGCCCAGGGCCGGGTCGGGGCGCAGGGCGAAGAAGAGCCGCACGCCGGGACGCCTCGGGTCGGCTCAGTCGCCGATCACCATCACCGCCTCGGCCTCCACCTGGCTGCCCTTGGGCAGGGCCTTGACGCCGACCGCGGCGCGGGCCGGGAAGGGGGCGCCGAAGAACTCCTCCATCACCTTGTTGACGATGGCGAAGTTGTCCAGGTCCACCAGGTAGAGGTTGATCTTGACGATCTCGCCCAGGGAGCCGGCGGCTTCCTCGCAGACCGCCTTGAGGTTGGTGAAGACCTGGCGAGCCTGGGCCTCGAAGTCATCGGAGACCAGTTCCATGGTGGCCGGGTCCAGGGGGATCTGGCCGGACATATAGACGGTGTTGCCGGCCTTGATGGCCTGGGAGTAGGGGCCGATGGCGGCGGGCGCCTTGTCGGTATTGATCACGGCCTTGTTGCTCATGGGGGTGTCCTCGCTGTGGTTGTGTGGGAAAAAGTGGGCCCCGCCGCCCGGTGCAGGCGGCGGGGCCGGAGGTTGGAAATCAGTTGCGGACGCGGCCGACGCGACCCACCTGGGGCAGGTTGCGGATGCGCTTGATGATGCGCGCCAGGTGGATACGGTCGTGCACCGCCAGGGTCAGGTTGACGATGGCCAGGCGGGCATCGCGCTCCTCGATGCCGATGCGCTCGATATTGGCATCGGCATCGGTGACCAGGCTGGCCAGCTCCGCCACCAGGCCGCGACGGGTCTCCATCTCGATGCGCAGCGCCACCGGGAAGTCCTCGGTGATGGTCTCCGACCACTCCAGGGGGAAGAGCTTCTCCGGATCCCCCTTGAGGTCATTGAGGTTGCGGCAGTCGGCGCGGTGCACCACGATGCCCTTGCCCACCGAGAGGTGGCCCAGCACCGGGTCGCCGGGCAGCGGGTGACAGCAGCGCGCGAACTTGATCACCATGCCCTCGGCGCCGCTGATCACCACCGGGCTGTCGCCCTGCGAAGAGCTGGGGGTGCGCGGCGCCTCCCGGCCCTCCGGTAGCGCCTCCACCAGGCGCCGGGCCACCGCATAGGCCATGCGGGTGCCGAGGCCGATGGACTCCAGCAGCTCGTCTTCGTGGTTGACCGACAGCACCTCCAGTTGGGCGGCCAGGTGCCCCTCCGGCAGCTCTTCCAGGCTGGTCTCGAAATCCGCCAGGGCCTTGTTGAGCAGGCGCCGCCCCAACTGGACCGACTCGGTATGCTGCTGATACTTGAGGGCATGGCGGATCGCCGAGCGTGCCTTGGCGGTGATCACGAAGGAGAGCCAGGTGGTATTGGGCTTGGCCCCCGGGGCGGTGATGATCTCCAGGGTCTGGCCGCTCTCCAACCGGGTGGAGAGCGGCGCCAGGTGGCGATCGATGCGACAGGCGATGCAGCTGTTGCCGATATCGGTGTGCACGCTATAGGCGAAGTCGATCACCGTGGCCCCCTGGGGCAGTTCCATGATGTCGCCCTTGGGGGTGAAGACGTAGATATCGTCGGGGAAGAGGTCGTTCTTGACGTGCTCGATGAACTCCAGCGAGTCCCCGGCGTGACGCTGCATCTCCAGCAGCCCCTTGACCCACTGGCGGGCCCGGGCGTGGCTGCCCTCGGCGATGGGATGGTCGGTCTGGCCGGCCTTGTAGAGCCAGTGGGCGGCGATGCCGTTGTTGGCCATGGCCTCCATCTCGCGGGTGCGGATCTGCACCTCGATGGGCATGCCGCCGGCGCCGAACAGGGTGGTATGCAGGCTCTGGTAGCCGTTGGCCTTGGGGATGGCGATATAGTCCTTGAAGCGCCCCGGTACCGGCTTGTAGAGGTTGTGCACCACGCCGAGGATGCGGTAGCAGCTGTCGACGCTGTCGGTGATGATGCGGAAGCCGAAGACGTCCATGATCTCGGCGAAGGACTTCTGCTGGTCGCGCATCTTGCGGTAGATGGAGAGCAGGTGCTTCTGGCGCCCCACCACGTTGCCGGACAGCCCCTCGTCGTCCAGGCACTGCTGGAGGCTGGTCTGCAGCTGGCGAATCGCCGAGCGGCGATGGCCCCGGGCCTTGCTCACCGCCCGCTTGATGCGCTCGGCGCGCATCGGGTAGATGGCCTGGAAGGAGAGGTCCTCCAGCTCCACGCGGATGGTGTTGATGCCCAGGCGGCTGGCGATGCGGGCGTAGATCTCCAGGGTCTCGCGGGCGATGCGGCGCTTCTTCTCCGGGCGCAGGGCGCCCAGGGTGCGCATGTTGTGCAGGCGGTCGGCGAGCTTGACGATGATCACCCGGATATCCCGGGACATCGCCAGCACCATCTTCTGGAAGTTCTCCGCCTGGGCCACCGCCTTGTCCTCGAAGGCGATCTGGGTCAGCTTGGAGACGCCGTCGACGAGTTCCGCCACCGGCTCACCGAACTGGGCGGCCAGGGCGTCCTTGGGCACGCCGGTATCCTCGATCACGTCATGCAGCATGGCGGCCATCAGGCTCTGATGGTCCATATGCATATTGGCGAGGATATTGGCCACGGCCAGGGGATGGGTCACATAGGGTTCGCCGGAACGGCGGCGCTGGCCGTCATGGGCCTGCTCGGCGTAATAGAAGGCGCGCTTGACCTGCTGGATCTCCTCGGCGGGCAGATAGCTGCCGAGGCGGTCGGCCAGGTCGTCGATGGTAAACATGGGCGCGCCTTATTGCTGCGAAGGGGAAGGGGCGAGAGACGGCGGGACCGTTACTCGCCGAAGCCTGCTTCCGCCTCCGGCCGCGGCCGTACCGGAGCCTCCACCGGCTCATTGAGCACCTGGTCGTCGATCTTGCCGGCGGCAATCTCGCGCAGCGCCATCACGGTAGGCTTGTCGTTGTCCCAGGGCAGCAGGGCATCACGGGAGCCGCGGGCCAGCTGACGGGCGCGCTGGGTGGAAATCATCACCAGCTTGAAACGGTTTTCCACGTGATCCAGACAATCTTCAACGGTAACTCGCGCCATGAACGGTATCCTGATGTTGCACTGCCGGCGTGTGCACGGCGTGTATTCGGGGGGACAAAAAAGTCTACTCGACCCCATGATCCTGTGACAAGAGCGCCTCGATCAAGGGGCCCTGGCTATCGCGGACCCGCGCCAACCGGGTGCGGCCGGCCACCACCAGGGCGCACAGCTCGTCCAGGGCCACGGCGAAGTCATCATTGATGATCACATGATCGTACTCGTCATAGTGAGACATTTCGCTGATGGCATCGTGCATGCGCCGGGCGATCACCGCGGCGTCGTCGGTGCCGCGGCCGGTGAGGCGCTGCTCCAGGGCCGCCCGGGAGGGGGGCAGGATAAACACCGACGGGGCCTCGGGGAACTGCTGGCGGACCTGGCGGGCGCCCTGCCAGTCGATCTCCAGGATCACGTCCTGGCCGGCGGCCAGGCGCGCCTGCACCGCCGGACGCGAGGTGCCGTAGTAGTTGTCGAAGACCCGGGCGTGCTCGACGAAGTCGCCACGCGCGATCATCGCCTCGAAGGCGGGCTGGTCCACGAAATGGTAGTTGACGCCGTCGACCTCGCCGGGCCGCCTGGGCCGGGTGGTATGGGAAACGCTCACCTCGATGCCGTCGAGGCGCTCGATCAGCTCGCGTACCAGGCTGGTCTTGCCGGCGCCGGAGGGAGCGGAAACGATAAAGAGGGTACCTTGGGACATGGCCGAGGGGTCCTGTTCGACAGCGGACGGGAGACGGAAAAAAGGCGCGCAGTATGGCATATTCTGCCGCGCTTCTCATCCGTTGGGCCAGCTGCCATGATAAGCCCTTGAGCCCCGGACGAGGCGGGGCGGAGGAGACGAGCCCATGGAAGGGAGATTCCGCGTGATGTTGGCGCGGGCGGTGGCGACCCTGGTGCGCTGCGTGGCCCGCTTCATCACCGCCGTGCGCCCCGTCTGGGACGGCGTCGAGCCGCTGCGCCGCCAGCGCATCTATTATGCCAATCACGCCAGCCATGGCGATTTCATCCTGATCTGGACGGTGCTGCCCCCACCGCTGCGGCGATGTGCCCGACCGGTGGCCGGGGCCGACTACTGGCTATGCTCCCCGCTGCGGCGCTGGCTGATCCGCGATGTCTTCGACGGGGTGTTGATCGATCGCCGCCCCGAGGCCCGTCGCCAGGACCCGGTGGCCATCATGCGCGAGGCGCTGGCCCAGGGCAGTTCGCTGATCCTGTTTCCCGAGGGCACCCGCAACGCCTCCCGGGGGCCCCTTCAGCCCTTCAAGAGCGGCCTCTACCACCTCGCCCGCGCCTGCCCGGAGGTGGAGCTGGTGCCGGTGTGGATCGCCAACCTCAACCGGGTATTGCCCAAGGGCGAGGTCGTGCCGATCCCGCTGATCTGTACGGTGACCTTCGGTGCCCCGTTGACCCTCGCGCCCGACGAGGACAAGGCGGCCTTCCTGGCGCGGGCGGCCGCGGCCCTGGCGGCCCTCGACCCCGCCGCCCCGCGCGACGACGAGGAGGGCGAGCCGTGACCCCCATGCATCCGGACCTGATCGTATTGCTCGGCGGCATCGGCGCCCTGCTGGTGGTGGCCTCGCTGGTCGGCTATGGGCTGCAGCGCCGCTATTCGCCACGCGGCGACAACGCGGTCATCGAGAACCTCAATCAGCGCATCCGCGCCTGGTGGGTCATGGTGGCGCTGATGGGCCTGGCCTTCCTGGGGGGCAAGACCGGCGTGGTGATCCTGTTCGCCTTCGCCTCCTTCTCGGCGCTGCGCGAGTTCATCACCCTGGTCAATGCGCGCCGCGCCGACCACTGGGCACTGGCCGTGGCCTTCTTCGTGGTGGTGCCGGCGCAGTATTACCTGATCTGGATCGAGTGGTATGGGGTCTACTCGATCTTCATTCCGGTCTATGCCTTCCTGCTGCTGCCGATCCTCGCCACCCTGCGCGGCGACAGCCGCGGTTTCCTGGAGCGGGTCGCCGAGGTCCAGTGGGCGCTGATGATCTGCGTGTTCTGCGTCTCCCATGTCCCGGCCCTGCTGAGCCTGGAGATTCCCGGCTACGAGGGGCGTAACGTGCTGTTGATCGCCTTCCTGATCGTGGTGGTCCAGCTCAGCGATGTGCTGCAGTACGTGTGGGGCAAGCTGCTGGGGCGGCGCAAGATCGCGCCCCGGCTGTCGCCCTCCAAGACCGTCGAGGGCTTCGTCGGCGGGGTGGCCAGCGCCACCCTGGTCGGCGCCGGCCTGGCCTGGATAACGCCCTTCTCCCCCGGCCAGGCGGCGGGCCTGGCGCTGCTGATCGCCTTGATGGGCTTCTTCGGCGGGCTGGTCATGTCGGCGATCAAGCGCGATCGCGGCATCAAGGACTGGGGACACCTGATCGAGGGCCATGGCGGCTTTATCGATCGGCTCGACTCGGTGGTGTTCTCGGCGCCGATCTTCTTCCATCTGGTGCGCTACTTCTGGTCGGTGGCATGAGGCGCTGGGCCGCCAGCACCCCCGTGCACCTGGCCTTCGCCTTCCTGGCCATGGGGGCCTGGGCCTGGTGGGCCAACCGCGCCCACCCGGCGCCCGAGCCGCAGCAGGCGGCGCTGCTGCAGGGCGCGCTCTCGGCCTGCCTGACCCTCTACCTGAAGCGGGTGGTGGAGTGGTTCGCCGCCCGCAGCGTCGGGCACCTGGCGCTGTGGTTGCCGCCGGCGGTGGCGCTGGCCGGCTCCGCCAGCGTGTTGGTGGTGCTGCATCGGCTGGCCGGTACCCCGGCGTTGCTGGCGACCATCGCCGTACCGCTGCTGGTCTCCGGCAGCTATGTGACGCTCTATAACCTGACGCTCTGGCGGATGAGGAGGACACGACATGGCGACGAGCGGTGACCGACGCCCCCTGGCCAGCCGCGACAGCGGCTGGGCCCAAGCGATAACGCGCCGCCTGGCGGCGACCTCCCTGACTCCCGACAGGGTCTCGCAGCTCAGCATGCTGGCCGCGGCCCTGGCCGCCGGGGCCTACCTGCTGGCTGGCCAGGGCGACGGCATGGCGCGGGGCCTATGGCTGGTGGTGGCGATCCTGGGCTGCCAGGGGCGCCTGCTGTGCAATCTGTTCGATGGCATGCTGGCCATCGAATCCGGCAAGGCGTCCGCCGAGGGCGTCTTCTGGAACGAGGTGCCGGACCGGGTCTCGGATACCCTGATCCTGGTCGCCGTCGGCTATGCCGTCGGCGCCCCGGCGCTGGGCTGGGCGGCGGCGGCCATGGCCATGCTGACCGCCTATGTGCGGGCCTTCGGCCAGGCCTTCGGCCAGGCCTGTGGCCGGCCCGCCGACTTCTCCGGTCCCATGGCCAAGCCGCAGCGCATGGCGCTGCTCACCGGGGCGACCCTGCTGACCCTGGCCGCGCCGCTATGGGAGGGCCGCGATGGCCTCTTGATCGTGGCCCTCTGGGCGATTGCCCTGGGCAGCCTGATCACCGCCTGGCGGCGCGGGCGGCGGCTGCGCCTGGCGCTGGGCGCGGTGCCCCGGGAGTAAGGCTCAGCTCGCCTGCGGCCGCGTCGGGCGTTGGCGCGGCTTCCCGGGTGTCACACTCAGGTCGCCAGTGGGTGCGCTGGGCGGCGGCGTTCCAGGTACTGGCCGGCCAGGAAGACCCCCAGGCCACCGGCGGCCAGGCCGGCCCCCACCAGCCCGGAGGCGGACCATACCGCGCCGGCCTTGATGGTCATCGCGGCCAGCCAGGCGCCCAGGGCATTGGCGCAGTTGAAGGCGGCGTGGTTCATCGAGGCGGCCATGGTCTGGGCGTCGCCGGCCACGTCCATCAGCCGGGTCTGCAGCGCCGGCCCCAGGGCCATGCTGGTGCCCACCAGGCCGACGAACAGCAGCCCGGTGACCAGATGGTTGGCGGCGAAATAGAAGCCCCCCTGCACCAGGAGACACCACACCAGGATGCGCGGAATCGCCTTCATCAGGTGGCGGTCGGCGAGCCGGGCGCCGACCAGGTTGCCGAGGATGCCGCCGATGCCGAAGATTGCCAGCGCCCAGGGGCCCACCGATTCGCGCATGCCGGCCTGGCTGGCCAGGGTCGGCACCACATAGCTGAACACCGCGAACATGCCGCCGAAGCCGATGCTGGCGATGCCTAGGGTGACCAGCACTTGCCGCTTGACCAGGGCGCCGAGCTCGCGGCGCGGACTGGCCTGGGCGTCACGGGGCTGGGACGGGACCCAGAGGCGAATCAGTAGCGCGGTGGTCAGGGCAATCCCGCCGACGCCGATAAAGGCGCTGGGCCAGCCCAGCCACTGGCCGGCCCAGGTGGCCAGGGGCGCGCCCACCACGATGGCCCCGGTCAGCCCCAGCATCACCCGGGCGATGGCCCGGGCGCGCTGGTCGATGGGCACCGCCGCCGCGGCCACCAGGGCGGCGACGCCGAAGTAGGCGCCATGGGGCAGGCCGGCCAGGAAGCGCAGGCCGACGAAGGGCCAGAAGGCGGTGGCCAGGGCGCTGGCGATATTGCCGACGGCGAACACCAGCATCAGCAGGATCAGCAGCAGGCGACGCGGCATCCGGGCGGCCAGGGCGGCGATCAGCGGGGCGCCGACCACCACGCCCAGGGCATAGCTGGAGATGGCATAGCCTACGTCGGCGGTGGCCACCTGCAGGTCGGCGGCGACCCGCGGCATCAGGCCCATGATCACGAACTCGCTGGTACCGATGCCGAAGCCGCCCAGCGCCAGGGCGAACTCGGCCAGTCGGGGACTGCGCGCCGTGGCGCCGGAAGGGGAAGGTGACGTCATGGGGCCTCCAGAAAAGCGAGCGACCCCGGCGAGGGCCGGGGTCGTGTAGTAATAATACGAAAGTGTAAGGCAAAGGCTGTTAGGAAGCGAATTGTCTTTTCCCGGTGAGTCGCGGTAGGCCCCGGGGTTGCGGCCCCGAATCAGGACGTCCGAGCCACGGCCCCGGGGGCGCCCCGGCGGAGGTGGCTCAGCCCCTCCGCGATCAGTTCCAGGACATATTGGCCCGCCACCGAATTGCCGCTGGTATCGAGGGCCGGTGACCAGACGCAGATCGACAGCTCGCCGGGGACGATGGCGACGATGCCGCCGCCGACGCCGCTCTTGGCCGGCAGGCCCACCCGGTAGGCGAAGTCGCCGGCGGCGTCATACATGCCCGAGGTGAACATCAGGGCATTGATGCGCTGGGCCATGTCGTTCGGGATAAAGGGCTGGCCGCCGGCCTGTGTCACGCCGTCCGCGGCGAGGTAATTGAAGGCGATGGCGAGATCGCGGCAGCTCATGCGCAGGGCGCAGCCGGCGAAATAGGTCTCCAGCACCGCATCCACCTCATTGTTCAGGTTGCCGAAGGCCTTCATCAGATAGGCCGCGGCGGCGTTGCGGGCGCGGTGCTGCCATTCCGAGGCGAGGACCTCCCGGTCGATCAGCACCGAGGGATTGCCGGAGAGATGCCGGGCGATGTCCTGGAGATGCTTCATGGGCGTGGCGAAGGCACTGACCAGGTGATCGGTGACCACGATGGCGCCGGCATTGATAAAGGGGTTGCGCGGTTTGCCCCGCTCGCTCTCCAGCTGCATCAGGGAGTTGAAGGGCATGCCCGAGGGATTGAGCCCGACCCGCTGCCAGAGCGCATCCCCATGGCTGCGCAGGGCCAGGCTCAGCAGCAGCACCTTGGAGAGGCTCTGGATCGAGAAGGGCTCCTCGGCATCGCCGGCACTGTAGAGGCGCCCATCCCGGGTGCACAGGGCGATGCCCAGGCGATCGGCGGGCTGGGTGGCCAGGGCCGGGATATAGTCGGCGACCCGGCCGCCGCCGAGCCGGCTGCGAGCCCGGCGTTCGATGGATTCCACCCAGGCCTGCAGGGACGACGCGTCGCCGAGGTCGAGGCTCGGCGCGCAGAGAGTGGCATTCATGGAGAGGGTGTCCTCGAAGGAGAGAGGGCCCGGCGGGCGCCGGGCCCCTCGTTACCGACTACTGGGGGGTGGCGGGGGAGGGCGCGGCGGCCGGCTGGCGATCCTCCGGTTCGAGGGCCCAGGCGTCCGGGTCGATCTCCAGGTCGGCGAACTTCTCTGCCGCGAAGGTCGGCCGTTTCACCCCGGCGCCCAGCTGCTCATCGAAGTCGCGCATGAAACGCAGTCCCGGCTTGATCAGCAGGATCAGGGCGATCAGGTTGGCCAGTGCCAGGAAGCCCATGGTCACATCGGCGAAGGCGAAGACGGTGCCCAGGTTGGTGGTCGCCCCCCAGGCGCACAGGCCGATGACGGCGATGCGGAAGGCATTGAACAGCAGGCCATTCTGGCGGCTGAGGAAGTTGAGGCTGTTCTCGCCCAGGTAGTAGTTGTAGAGGATGGTGCTGAAGCCGAACAGCAGCAGGGCGATGCTGACGAAGCTGCGTCCCCACTCGCCCACATGATCGGCGAGGGCGGACTGGGTCAGGGCCACGCCATCGACGCCGGCGCCCAGGGCGGGGTCATAGGCGCCGCTGAGCAGGATGATAAAGGCGGTGGCGGAGCAGATGATCAGGGTGTCGATAAACACCGAGAAGGACTGCACGATGCCCTGGTTGACCGGGTGCGGCACATAGGCCACCGCGGCCACGTTGGGGGCGCTGCCCAGGCCGGCCTCGTTGGAGAACAGGCCGCGCTTGACGCCCATCAGGATGGCGGCGCCGATGCCGCCGCCGACGGCCTGCTCCAGGCCGAAGGCGCTGTGCACGATCAGCAGGATGGCGTCGGGAATCAGGGCCACGTTGAGGGCCAGTACCGCGATGGCGATCACCAGGTAGCCGACGGCCATGATCGGTACCAGCACCTCGGTGACCCGGGCGATGCGCTTGACGCCGCCGAAGATGATCAGCCCCACCAGCACGGCCAGGGCGATGCCGGTGTAGTGCACCGGGATGCCGAAGGCGTCGCCGACGGAGGTGGCCACGGCATAGGACTGCAGGGCGGTGAAACCGAAGCCGAAGGTCACCAGCAGCAGGATCGAGTAGAGGGCGGCGAGCCAGGTCCAGCGACTGCCCAGGCCCCGGGAGATGTAGTAGGCCGGGCCGCCGCGGTAGGTGCCGTCGGGCTCGGCGCTCTTGTAGGCCTGGGCCAGGGTGCACTCGAGGAAGCTGGTGGCCATGCCCATCAGGCCCACCACCCACATCCAGAAGATGGCGCCGGGGCCGCCCAGGGTGATGGCCACCGCCACCCCGGCGATATTGCCACCGCCGACGCGGCCGGCCACCGACAGCAGCAGGGCCTGGAAGGAGCTCAGGTGGCCATGGGCATTACGCTTGAAGGCGTGGCCGGCACCGAGGATGCGGAACATGCGGCCGAAATAGCGGAACTGCACGAAGCGCGACAGCAGGGTGAAGCCGATACCGACCGCAATCAGCAGGGCGATCAGCACCTTGCCCCAGAGGAGATCGTTGATCAGATCCAGCATGGGGCACCTCCGGCGACGAGGGTGAGGGGGATCGGGGAGGCGATCACCGGCCGGGCGATCGGGGACGTTGTTATTGGCATGGTGGGGCGAACCTCTTGCTCGGAATGTCGGGGCTTCCTCAAGGGAGCCATCCTGTTATCAGCAAGTCGCGTGCCAAGTCGCCGAACTGTTTATAACTTTCTGTATTAAAAAGTATTTTTGATGGTCTGGCGGGACGGGGAGGCGGGGGAAGGGGTATAACCCGACGTCCTGGGTAGTGCCGGGAGTTTCTGCAACTATCTGAAAATAAAGCGCTTAAAGGAGTTATAACCCAGGTTATAAGTGGCCGGGGGTTATAGGGGGTCGCCATCGTCCTGGCGGCGCCGCTTGAGTCGCTTGCTCAGCGCCGGCTGGGAGATGCCCAGCAGGCGCGCGGCGAGGGACTGGTTGCCCTCGGCGCGGCGCATCGCCTCGCTGACCAGCAGGTCGGCCACCTCGTGCAGGGTGGGCAGGGGCTCGTCCGGGGCGAAGACCGGCCGCTCCCGCGCCTCGGCGGCGGGCGCCTGCCCGCCGCCCTGCTCGATGGCACGCTTGAAGGCCTCCATGGAGAGCATGCGGCTGCGGTGCAGGCTCATGGCATCGAAGGCCATGGCACGCAGCTCGCGGACATTGCCAGGGAAGTCGTAGTTGGCCAGCAGCACCGGCAGTTCCGGTGGATAGCTCGGCACCGACTTGCCCAGCTCCTCGGCGGCCTCGGCCAGGAAGTGGTCCAGCAGCAGGGGCAGGTCCGGCTTGCGCCGCCGCAGGGGAGGAATCAGCACCTGGTGGGTGCGCAGCCGGTAGTAGAGGTCCTTGCGGAAGTCGCCGGCCTGTTGCTTGGCGTGCAGGTCGCGGTGGGTGGCCACCACGATGCGGGCGTTCAGGCGCTTGGGGCGGTCGCTGCCCAGCGGATAGTACTCGCCCTCCTGGAGCAGCCGCAGCAGCTTCACCTGGGAGGCCAGGCTGAGGTCGCCGATCTCGTCGAGGAAGAGGGTGCCCTCGGCGGCCTGCTCGATCATGCCGGCGCGGGCCTGGTCGGCGCCGGTGAAGGCGCCACGCTGGTGGCCGAACAGGGTGTCGGCGAAGACGTTGTCGTCGAGCCCCGCCACATTGACGCTGACCAGCGGGCCCGGGCGGCCGCTGAGGCGATGCACGGCGCGGGCCACCAGCTCCTTGCCGACGCCGCTCTCGCCGCAGATCAGCAGCGGCTGGCGGCTCGGCGCCACCGACTCCAGGTACTGGAAGACCGCGCGCATGCCCTTGTCGGCGGTGATGATCGGCGCGAAGGCCTCGGGGTGCTCCAGGGTATCGTCGAGAAAGCGCTGGCGTAGCGCCTGGTTCTCGAGCTTCAGCTCCTGGAGGCGAATGGCGCGCTTGATGCCCTCGATCAGGCGGCGCTGCTCGTCGGTCTTGACGAAGTAGTCGAAGGCGCCGTTCTTGATGCAGTCGACGGCGGTCTCCACCTGGTTCATGCCGCTGATGACGATGACCCCGACGTCCGGGTGCTCCTCGACGATTCGCGCCAGCAGCGCCTCCCCGGAGAGGTGCGGCATGGTCAGGTCGAGGGTCACCAGGCCGATCGGCTCCCGGGCCAGGAGTTCCATGACCCGGCGCGGATCCTCGCAACGCTGCAGATGGGTGATGCCGGCGCGCTCCAGGGCGATGCTCAGGCCGCGCAGGTAGGAGGGCTCGTCGTCCACCAGCAGGACGCCGAAGTCGGGGTAGCGGTTGTCGGTCATGGGCGCTTCCTCTGGCTCGTACTCGGCGGCGGATCCCCCACCGGCAGCGACAGGGTCACGGTGGTGCCTTCCCCCGGCCGGGAGGCGAAGGCCAGCGCGCCGCCATGCTCATGGACGATGCCGGCGGAGACCGAGAGCCCCAGGCCGGTGCCGCCGCACTCCCGACGGGTGGTGAAGAAGGGGTCGGTCAGGCGGTTCAGGGCCTCGGCGGGGATGCCACGGCCCTGGTCCGCCACCTCCAGGATCACCCGGCGTTCGACGCTGTCATGCCGGGTGCTCAGGCGAATGCCCTGGTCGCGGTGCTCCAGGGCCTGGCAGGCATTCAGGACCAGGTTGATCGCCACCTGCTCGATGCGCTGGGTATTGCCGCGCACCGCGGGCAGGTCCGCGGCATAGTGGGTCTCGAAGCGGTCGGTGGCCTGGCGGATCGAGTTGTCCACCAGGCGCGTGGCGGTGCGCACCACCTGGTTGAGGTCCAGGGCGTCATCCAGGTCGCGGCTGTCCTGGCGGGCGAAGTCCTTGAGGTCGCCGACGATGCGCTTGATGCGTTGGGTGCCCTCGAGCATCTCGTCGAGCATGGGCGGGATCTCGTCGCGCATCCGCGAGTAGGGCAGGCCGCCGAAGGAGAAGTCGCCGTGCTCCCGATAGTGGGCCTCGAGGATCGGCCGGGCGTCGTCGTAGGCGTCGCGCAGCACCGGCAGGTTGAGCAGCAGCAGGCCGCTGGGGTTGTTGATCTCGTGGGCCACGCCGGAGACCAGGATGCCCAGGGAGGTCATCTTGTCGGCCTGGATCAGCTGCTGCTGGCGCTGGCGCAGCTCCTCGGTGTGGGTGGCGACCTGGCGCTTGAGCATGCGGTTCCACACCACGATGCCGCCCAGCACCAGCAGCAACAGGCCGGAGAGCACGGCGCCGATCAGGCCGATGCGCTTCCAGGGGATGCCCTCGGCCTGCTCCAGGGGGCCGAGCCAGCGATCATAGATCGCCTGGTGGCGGCCGGTATTCTTGAGGATGGCGAGCCCCTCGCTGAACTGGGCCAGCAGGTCGGCGTTGCCGCGCTGCACCGCATAGCCGTAGCGCAGCGAGAAGGGCCGGGCCACCGGCTCCAGGTTGGTCAGCCCGAGCTCGCGGCTCAGGTAGAGCGCCGGCAGGTTGGCCACCAGGGCGTAGTCGTGCTGGCCGGCGGCCAGGGAGCGCAGGGCGTCGGCATGGGTATCGGTGGTGATCGGGCGGATATCCAGGTCCTGCTCGAGCAGGAAGTCATGCATGATATCGCCGCGCTGGACGATCACCTCCTGGCCGCGCAGGGCCTCGAGGCTCTCCACCGGGGGCGTGCCGCGGCGGGCGAAGATCGACTGGTGGACGATGGCATGGGGCGGGGCGAAGTCGAAGGCCTGGGTACGCGCCTCGGAATAGGACATGCCCTGGAGGATATCGATCTCGCCGCTCTCCAGGCCGCGACGCACCTCGCTCCAGGTCGCCAGCTCGATGCGCACCTCGAGGCCCATCACCTCGGCGATAGCCCGGGTCAGCTCGACGTTGTAGCCGGCCGGCTGACCCTCGTCGTCGAGGAACTCGTAGGGCGGATGGTAGCGATCCCCGCCCACCACGATCACCGATTCGGCCTCGCCGGCCTGCCCCCGGGCCGCCGCCGGCAGCACGGTGAGCAGCGCCAGCAGCAGCGGCAGGAGGTGGTGGGTGGCGAGGCGTGGGCGGGCGATCATGCCGGAGTCACTCGATATTCTGGATCTGCTCGCGCATCTGCTCGATCAGCACCTTGAGTTCCACCGCGCAGCGGGTGCTTTCGGCCACCACCGACTTGGAGGAGAGGGTGTTGGCCTCGCGGTTGAGCTCCTGCATCAGGAAGTCGAGGCGGCGGCCCACGGGCCCCTTCTGGGTCAACTGGCGCTCCACCTCGGCCACGTGGGTCTCCAGGCGATCGAGCTCCTCGTCCACGTCGGCCTTCTGGGCCAGCAGGGCGATCTCCGCCTCCAGGCGCTGGGGCTCCAGCTCGGCCTGCAGGGCGGCCAGGCGTTCCTGGAGCTGGTGGCGCTGGCGCTCGAGGATCGCCGGCAGCAGGCCGCGCACCGTGGTGACCTGCTGGCGAATGCCGGCCAGGCGGTCGCGGATCAGCTCGGCCAGCTTGGCGCCCTCCCGGGCGCGGCCCTCGATCAGGTCGTCCACCGCCGCGGCGAAGAGGGCGCTGGCCTCGGCCTTGATCGCCTCCAGGTCCGGGTCGGCGGCCTCGACGACGCCGGGGTGATCGAGCAGTGCCAGGGCGTTCGGCATGGGGGCATCGGGAATCTCGGCGCGGACCTGCTGCAGGGCGAAGCTCAGGGCGGCCAGGCGTTGACGGTTGATGGTCAGCGCCTCGCCCTCGCCGGCGGGCTCGAAGCGCAGGCTGCACTCCACCTTGCCCCGGGCCAGGCGGCGGCGCAGGGTCTCGCGGAAGGCCGGCTCCAGGTCGCGGAGGCTGTCGGGAAGGCGGAAATGGGGCTCCAGGTAGCGCTGGTTCACGGAGCGCAGCTCCAGTTGCAGGCTACCCCAGTTGGCGTCCCGGCTCAGCCGGGTGAAGGCGGTCATGCTGTGAACCATGGGAACTCCTGATGGCGGGCGCAGGGGGCGACAGTGTAACCGATTAAGGGTGTAGAATGACCGCCCTGCCAGAGGTTCCAGGGCCATTGTCGTTGGCATGGCTCGGCCCAGAGATTTCACCCGAAGATGAGAGGTTCTATGCGCCCCAGCGGACGACAGCCCGACCAGCCCCGCGAGATTCGCCTGACCCGGGACTACACCCGCCACGCCGAGGGCTCGGTGCTGGTGGAGTTCGGCGACACCAAGGTGCTGTGCAACGCCAGCGTCGAGGCCGGGGTACCGCGCTGGCTGCGCGGCAAGGGCCAGGGCTGGGTCACCGCCGAGTACGGCATGCTGCCCCGGGCCACCCACACCCGGAGCGGTCGCGAGGCGGCCCGGGGCAAGCAGGGCGGCCGTACCCTGGAGATCCAGCGGCTGATCGGCCGCTCGCTGCGTGCCGCGGTGAACCTGAAGAAGCTCGGCGAATTCACCATCACCGTGGACTGCGATGTCATCCAGGCCGATGGCGGTACCCGCACCGCCGCCATCACCGGCGGCTGCGTGGCCCTGGTGGACGCCATCCGCTACCTGCAGCGCAAGAAGCTGATCAAGTCCGACCCCTTCCATCAACTGGTGGGCTCCATCTCGGTGGGGCTGTTCAAGGGCCAGCCGGTGGTGGACCTGGACTACCCGGAGGACAGCGCCGCCGATACCGACATGAACGTGGTGATGACCGAAGGGGGCGGCCTGATCGAGGTGCAGGGCACCGCCGAGGCGGGCCAGTTCAGCCGTGCCGAGCTCAACACCATGCTGGAGCTGGCCGAGGGCGCGGGGGCGACCCTGTTCGCCCGCCAGCGCGAGGCCCTGGGCATTCGCGACTGATTCCGGCCAGACAGGCGACCGCTGAAACGCATCACGCCGGCTGAGTCAGCCGGCGTGATAGGGCCCCGGAGGGGCGGCGACGGAGGCCTGGGTCACAGCGTCAGGTCATATTCCACGATCAGCGGCGCGAACTCCGAGAAGGTGGCGTCGTGGTCGATCCAGGCGTCGACCACATGGCGGCGGAAGTTGGGGCCCACCACCTGGTAGTCGAGGCGCCAGCCCTCCTGGCGGGAGCGCGGCACCTCCTGGTCGAGCCTGGGCCACCAGGTGTACTCGCCGGCGTCGCGGTTGATCTCGCGGAAGGTGTCGATAAAGCCGGTGGGGCCGAACAGCTGGTCCATCCAGGCCCGCTCCTCGGGCTTGAAGCCCGGGGTGGTCTGGTTATCGGCCCAGTTCTCCAGGTCGATGGTCTTGTGGGCGATGTGCCAGGTGCCGCAGATGATGTACTCGCGGCGCTTGCGGGCCATCTTGGCCAGGTACTCCTGGTACTGCTCCATAAAGGCCTGCTTGGCCTGGGGGTCGCTGCCGTCGGGCATCAGGAAGCTGACGATGCTGAAGCGATCGTAGTCGGCCTGCAGGAAGCGCGCCTCATTGTCGCACTGGGGGAAACCCAGGCCGTACATGATCGCCTTGGGGATCTTGCGGCAATAGATCCCCACGCCGGAGAAGCCATCCTCCTCGGCGTCCAGGAAATAGCCCTCGTAGCCTTCCGGGTAGAGGATGCTATCGTCGAGCTCGAAACTCTTGGTCTTCAGATTCTGCACGCAAACGACATCGGCGTCCTGATTGGCCAGCCAATCCAGGAAACCGCGGCTCACCGCTTCGCGGATGCCGTTCACATTAATGGTCGCGATCTTCATCACATAGTCCCTTTACCGTCGCGCGTGTATGATACCTGACGTTTCGACGTTTGGGTAAATGGCCCGTACCGATTAACCATGATAGGGGGAAGCGTGGCGGACAGCATGCAGCCATATCAGCGAGAATTCATCGAGTTCGCCATCCAGCAGGGCGTCCTGCGCTTCGGCGAGTTCACCCTCAAGTCCGGGCGGGTCAGCCCCTACTTCTTCAATGCCGGCCTGTTCAAGAGTGGCGCGGCCCTGGCGCGCCTGGGCCGCTGCTATGCCCAGGCCATCGCCGACAGCGGCCTCGACTTCGATGTGCTCTTCGGGCCCGCCTACAAGGGCATCCCCCTGGCCGCCACTACCGCCGTGGCCCTGGCCGACGGCCATGACCGCGATACCCCCTTCGCCTTCAATCGCAAGGAGGCCAAGGATCACGGCGAGGGCGGCAATATCGTCGGCGCCGACCTGGCGGGTCGCATCCTGATCATCGACGACGTCATCACCGCCGGTACCGCCATCGGCGAGGTGATGCAGTTGATCGATGCCGCCGGCGCCAAGGCCGCCGGGGTGGTGATCGCCCTGGATCGCCAGGAGCGCGGCAAGGGCGAGCAGAGCGCCATCCAGGAAGTGCAGGAGCGCTACGGCATGCCGGTGGTAAGCATCGTCACCCTCGACCTGGTGCTTCAGTACCTGGAGGAGCACGCCGGCGAGGAGCTCAAGGCTCACGCCGCGGCGATTCGCGACTACCGGGCCCGTTACGGAATTCAGGCCGACTGACACGGCCTCGGCAAGCAAGGAAAACGAGTCTCCCATGAAAATGATCCCTTCCCTGTGGGTCGCCGGCGCCCTGGCGCTGGCCGCTGGCTCCCTGTGCCAGGCCGCCAGCCTGGACCTTAACCTGAGCGGCGATGCGGTGCAGTTCGAGACCAATGTCGAGGTGACTCCCGGCATTCAACTGGGCGCCGGCGTGCTGGACAGCGACTACCGCGGCGATGCCACCGCCTGGCACGGCCAGCTGCTCGGCGTGGAACGAGCCCGCGACTACGAGATCGCCGTCGGCGCCCGCTGGACCCAGGTGGACAGCGACTTCGGCGACGGCGGCGGCCTGGGCCTGGGCGGCTACGGCTATGCCTACCTGCCCCAGGCGCCGGCGGTCTCCCTGGGCGGCTATGGCTTCTATACCCCCGGCGTGGTCAGTAATGGCGACCTGGACGATGCCGTCGAGTACGGGGTACGGGCCCGCTATGCGGTGACCGCCAACGTCGACGCCTACCTGGGCTACCGCCGCTTCCGGGCCGATTTCGATCACCCCGGCATCGGTACCCGGACCCTCGATAGCGGCGTGCACGGCGGCGTGCGCCTGGTCTTCTGATCCCCTCCCGTCGCCAGCCGTCGTTGCCTCGGGCCCCGTCATGGGGCCCGAGCGCGTTTGGCCGATGATCGTTTCAGGAAGCGCTTATGCTTGATGTGGTGCTCTACCAGCCCGAGATCCCGCCCAACACCGGCAACCTGATCCGCCTGTGTGCCAACACCGGCTTCCGGTTGCACCTGATCGAGCCGCTGGGCTTCATGCTGGACGACAAGCGGCTGCGCCGCGCCGGCCTCGACTACCACGAGTGGGCGCGGGTGCGGGTGCATCCCGGCTGGGAGGCCTTCCTCGAAGCGGTGGCGCCGGAGCGGCTCTTCGCGGTCTCCACCCGCGGCGGTACCGGTTACCACGAGCCCCGCTACCGGGAAGGCGACGCCCTGGTGTTCGGCCCCGAGACCCGCGGCCTGCCCCAGGCGCTGCTGGATGCCCTGCCCGAGTCCCAGCGGCTGCGCATTCCCATGCGCGAGGACAGCCGCAGCCTCAACCTCTCCAATGCCTGCGCGGTGCTGGTCTATGAGGCCTGGCGCCAGCTGGGCTTTCCCGGGGCTAGTCTAGCCGGGCCCGAGCCGTCCGGCGGCCCCAAGGAGTAAGCGATGTCGATTCAACAGCGGCTGGCCAAGCTCAACCCCCGCCAGCGGGAAGCGGTGCGCTATATCGATGGCCCCTGCCTGGTGCTGGCCGGGGCCGGCTCCGGCAAGACCAGCGTGATCACCACCAAGATCGCCTACCTGGTGCAGGAGTGCGGCATGAGCGCCCGGCGCATCGCCGCGGTGACCTTCACCAACAAGGCCGCCCGGGAGATGAAGGAGCGGGTCGGCCAACTGCTCAAGGGCAAGGAGGGCCACGGCCTCACCGTCTCCACCTTCCATACCCTGGGCCTGACCATTATCCGCAGCGAGCTCAAGACCCTGGGCTACAAGGCGGGTTTCTCGCTGTTCGACCCGGACGATGCCAAGGCGCTGCTGCGCGACCTGATGAACAAGGACGCCCAGGTGGATGCCGACCAGATCAACCGGGTCCAGGCCACCATCTCCAACTGGAAGAACGACCTGATCCTGCCGGGCCAGGCGCTGTCCCACGCCGCCGACGAGGACGAGCTGTTCGCCGCCCGGGTCTATGAGGCCTACAACCGCCACCTCAAGGCCTATAACGCGGTGGACTTCGACGACCTGATCCTGCTGCCGGTGGTGCTGCTGCGCGACGACCCGGAGGCCCTGGCGCGCTGGCGCAAGCGCATCCACTACATGCTGGTGGACGAATACCAGGACACCAACGTCAGCCAGTACCTGCTGGTCAAGCTGCTGATGGGCGAGCGCCAGACCTTCACCGTGGTGGGCGACGACGACCAGTCGATCTATGCCTGGCGCGGCGCCCGCCCCGAGAACCTGGTGACCCTCGGCGAGGACTTCCCGCGGCTGCAGGTGATCAAGCTGGAGCAGAACTACCGCTCCACCGGCACCATCCTGCGCGCCGCCAATACCCTGATCGCCAACAACCCCCACGTCTACGACAAGACGCTGTGGTCGGAGATGGGCCCCGGCGAGCCGATTCGCGTGGTGGTCAACCGCCACGAGGAGGCCGAGGCGGAGCGGGTGGCCAGCGAGATCCTCACCCGGCGCATCAAGGAGTCCGCCGAGTGGCGCGACTTCGCGGTGCTCTACCGGGGCAACTTCCAGGCCCGGCTGCTGGAGCTCAAGCTGCAGCACTACCAGATCCCCTACAAGCTCTCCGGGGGGACTTCCTTCTTCTCGCGCAACGAGATCAAGGACGCCATGGCCTACCTGCGCCTGCTGATCAATCCCGCCGACGATAACGCCTTCCTGCGCATCGTCAATGTGCCACGCCGGGAGATCGGCCCCGGCACCCTGGAGAAGCTGGCCAACTACGCCACCGAGCGGGGCGGCTCGCTGTTCGCCGCCTGTCAGGAGATGGGCCTGGCCGAGCTGCTGCCGATCCGCGCCGTGGAGCGCCTGGGACGCTTCACCCACTTTATCGAGGCGGTGCGCCGGCGCATGGACGGTGGCGATGCCATCGCCGCCATCCGCGAGATGATCCGCGAGATGGATTACGAGGCCTGGCTCTACCAGAACGCCAGCGCCCCGACCATCGCCGAGCGGCGCATGGCCAACGTCTGGATCCTGATCGATCAGCTCGAGAAGTCGATGGGCCGCGAGGAGGAGAGCAGCGCTTCCGAAGAGACCGAGACCGATGGCGTGGAGGCGGCCATCTCGCGGCTGGTGCTGCGCGATATCCTCGAGCAGCAGGCCGAGGAGGACGACTCCGACCGGGTCCAGCTACTGACCATGCATGCCTCCAAGGGCCTGGAGTTTCCGCATGTCTACCTGATGGGCCTGGAGGAGGAGCTGTTGCCCCACCGCAATGCCATCGAGGCGGGCACGGTGGAGGAGGAGCGGCGCCTGGCCTATGTGGGCATCACCCGGGCCCGCCAGACCCTGACCCTGACCCTGGCCCGAAGCCGCAAGGCCTATGGCGAGCTGATGGACTGCACGCCGAGCCGCTTCCTGGACGAGCTGCCCGCCGACGACCTGGAGTGGGAAGGCCGCGCCGACAAGGAGGACCCGGACAAGAAGCAGGCCCGGGGGCAGGATGCCATCGCCGGGCTGCGCTCTTTATTGGGCTAAAGGCTCCTTGTTGGGCTAAGGGCCCGTGATCGAGAACGACGAAGGGGGCGCCGATTGGCGCCCCCTTCGTCTTGCGTCGATAAGCCGTCGGCCTTACTGGGCCTGGCTGACCATATAGTCGACGATGGCTTGTACTTCCTCGTCGGAGGCGCTGCTGCCACCCTTGGGCGGCATGGCGCCCTTGCCGTTGAGGGCGCTCTGGTAGAGGGTCTCGACGCCCTGGTCGATGCGCGGGCCCCAGGCCTCGGCATCGCCCAGCGCCGGGGCGCCGGCCACGCCGCTGTCATGACAGGCGGCACAGCCGCTGCTGCCGTAGAGGGCCTCGCCATCCAGGTCGCTGCCGCCCGACTCGGCGGCATCGGCGGTCTCGGCCGCTGCGTCGTCGGTGTCTGCTTCGGCGACGGCTTCACCGCCGCCGACTTCCGGCAGCTCGCCGTCATAGACCGGCTCGACCAGGTGATTGACCGCGGCCTTGACCTCATCGTCGGAGAGGTTGGGGTTGCCGCCCCGGGCCGGCATGGCGTTGAAGCCCTCGATGGCATGGGTGTAGAGGGTCTCGATGCCCTGATCGAGGCGTGCCGCCCAGGCATCGGCCTCGCCGCGTGTGGGTGCGCCGGCGACCCCGGTATCGTGGCAGGCCATGCAGACGCTGCCATAGACCTCGGCGCCATCCACGGCGCCGCCACCACCGCCACTGGGTGCCGCGCTGGCGACGCCGCACTCCTCGTCCTGCAGGCACAGTTCGCCCACCGGCTTGAGCCGCTCGGCGATCGCCTCGCGCTCACTATCGGTCTGGGCCTGTGCAGTCATGGCCAGGCCTGCGGAGAGGCCCAGGGCGGCCAGGCACCCCATCATCAGCTTGCTGGATTTCACTCTCACCACCTCGTCGACGGTACTGTTATTCGAAATCGGGTCGCGCGCTGCGCAAGTGGCGGACAGTATACCGGCATCCCTGCAACCAGGAAAATGGCGTCATCCGTCTCCATTCGCCCAAGGCTCCCTCTCGAGGCCTTCTCCCAAGGCCTTTTCGTTGTGCCCGGCGTCGGGCATTGCCGGGCTGGACAGCGGCCGGGGGGGAAGGTAGGATGACGACCGCCTGGCCACCGCGCCGGGCATCGCGCGCCCGTAGCTCAGCTGGATAGAGTACTGCCCTCCGAAGGCAGGGGTCACAGGTTCGAATCCTGTCGGGCGCGCCACGCTTTCCGAGAAGGGCCCGCGATCACTCGCGGGCCCTTCGTCGTTTTCGGGTGTCGTTTCGGCGCCGCACGCTCGCTTCATCAGATTTTTTTAATGTTTTTCAGTGGGGTACAGTCTCCCCCGCCTTGGCCGATGACTCAGTAGAGCCCCGTCCGCCGAGGAGTCCCGCCCATGCGTTTGCCCGTCCTGTTTTCGTCCCTGCCGGTTGTCCTGCTGGGGGCCTGTCTGTTGATGCTGGGCGCCCCCCTGGCCCAGGCCCAGGAAGGTCCCGCCCTTACCGTGACCCGGGGCGGGGAGAGTCGGGCGCTGCGTCTGGCCGAGATCGAGCGCCATGGCCTTCACGAGGTGGCGATGGGCCATTTCGAGGGGCTGGAGGGACGCTTCGCCGGCGTCTGGCTGGACGACTTCCTGGCCGCCGAGGGGCTGGATGATGCCTCCCGGGTACGCTTTATCGCCCATGACGATTACACCACCTTCCTGACCCCGGCCCAGCGGGCGGAGAAGGCCTATCTGCTGGTGACCCGCCTCGACGATGCCCCCCTGGGGCGGGAGCAGCTCGGCCCCCTGATGCTGGTGGTGCCGGCGGAGGCGGCGGCGGTGCTGGAGGGCAGCGAACCCTCGTCCCGCTGGATCTGGGCGATCCGTGAGGTCAGCGCCCGGTGAGGACGGAGCGCCGCCTGGCGCTTGGCATGGCGGGCGCCTTTGCCCTGCTGGTGGCGCTGAGCCTGCTGGCGGTGAGTACTTATATCACCGAGGCGCGCCGCCATGTGGGGGCCGACTATATCTCCATGGTCACCGACGTGGTACGCGCCCAGGAGGACGCGGTGCGCCTGCGGCTGACCCTGGCTAACCTCCGGGACAGCAGCGATGCGCTGCATGTGGAGCAACTGGAGCAGCTGCTCTGGGTCATCGAGCTGCGTATCCGCAGCATTACCCAGTCACTGCGGCGCAGCGAGCTCCCCCGGGCGGCCTATCGCCCCCTGATGGAGGAACTGGTCCATCTGGAATCGCGCCTGCCGTCGCTGGAGCGCGCCCTGGCGGCCTATGTGGCGGGGCGTGACCCGCGCCGCCTGGAGGAGGTGGGGCGGGAGGTGGAGGAGGGCCTGGCCTGGTCCTATAGCGAACTCAATGAACTCCTGCACCTGGCCTCGGCGACCCAGCGGCGCATGATGGAACGCCTGACCCTGGCGGTGACCGCCCTGGGGCTGGTGGCGGTGCTGATGGTGGGCGGACTGATGCTGACCCTGCTGCGCATCTATCAGCAACGCGAGACCCTGGCCCAACAGAGCCGTACCGACCCGCTCACCGGCCTGGATAACCGCCGCCATCTCTATGACGTGGCCGCCGAGGAGTTCGCGCGTTACCGGCGCAGCGGCGAGGCCCCCAGCCTGATATTGATCGACCTGGATCACTTCAAGCGCATCAATGACGCCCATGGTCATCCCACCGGGGACGCCGTCCTGGTGGCCCTGGCGGAGGCCCTGAGCGATGAGGTGCGCGCCATGGATCGGGTGGCGCGCCTGGGCGGCGAGGAATTCGCCCTCTTCTTGCCCGCCTGCGACGAGCCGGGGGCCTGCCGGCTCGCCGAGCGGGTGCGCTGTCGTATCGCCGGCCTGGTGCTGCCGGGCAGGGCCGCGGGGGAGCGGCTGACCGCCAGCCTCGGTGTGGCCACCGCCGGCCCCGGCATGGACGGCTTCGAGGCCCTCTATGCCCTGGCCGACCGGCGCCTCTATCGGGCCAAGGCGAATGGCCGCGATCGCGTGGAGTGCAGCGCCGGCGGTGCCTCTAGGGTCATGTCGACTCCTTGAGCCCCAGGCGCCTGGCCAGGCGGTGCAGGTTACCGGGGTCCATGCCCAGGCGTCGGGCGGCGCCGGCCCAGTTGTTGCCCTCCGCCGCCAGGGCCCGGGCGATATAGTCGCGCTGGAAGGCCTCGCTGGCCTCTCGCAGCGGCCGTTCCGGCGGCAGCGAGGGCGCCGCCGCCTGCGCCGGCGTGGCGGAGGCGGCCTCGGGCAGGGCCAGGTGATGGCGTGCGATGGCCACCGGGCGGCGGCGTCGATCCGCCGCCGGGCCGTCGGCCAGGGCGCGCAGCGCCGCCCGGGCCAGGGTATGCTCCAGTTCGCGGATATTGCCCGGCCACTGCCAGTCGAGCAGGGCCGTGCCCGCCGCCGGACTCAGGCGCAGGTTGGCCAGCCCCAGGCGGATGCGGTTGATCTCCAGGAAATGGCCGGCCAGCAGCGGAATATCCTCGCGGCGTCGGCGCAGCGGCGGCACCTCCAGGGGGAAGGCACCGAGGCGGTGGTAGAGGTCCTCGCGGAAGCGGCCGGCGGCCACCTCGGCGGCCAGGTCGCGATTGGTCACCGCCACGATACGCACGTCCACCGGCTCCGGGCGCTCCTGGCCCAGGGGCTGGATCTCTCCCTCCTGCAGCACCCGCAGCAGCTTGGCCTGCAGCGCCAGGGGCAGCTCGCCGATCTCGTCCAGCATCAGGGTGCCGCCGTCGGCCATGCGGAAGTGGCCGCGATGATCCTGCACCGCCCCGGAGAAGGCGCCGCGGCGATGGCCGAACAGGGCGCTCTCCGCCAGGCTCTCCGGCAGGGCGGCGCAGTTGACCTGCACCAAGGGGCCCTGATGGCGCTCGGAGCGGGCATGCAGGGCGCGGGCGATCAGCTCCTTGCCGACCCCGGTCTCGCCGTGCAGCAGCACGCTCATGGCGGTGGGCGCCACCAGTGCCACATTGGCCATCAGTTGGCGCATGGCGGGGCTGTTCCAGTGTTGGATGCCCGCCGGGTGGGCCTCCTGCTCCAGGGCCTCGTTGAGCCGTGAGCGGGTGGTGCTGAGCCGGTCGGCCAGGCGCAAACAGGTGCCCAGCAGGTGGGCGGCGGCGGCCAGCTCCGCCTCGTCCAGCGCGGCCAGGGCCCCGGGCGTCAGGGCATCCAGGGTCAGCAGGCCGGTGAGGCGTTCGTCGTCGTCGCGCAGCGCCACCCCCAGGCAGTCGTGGACCGGGTTGAGGGCCTCGTCGAGCAGGCCGTCGAAGGGGTCGGGGAGCTCGCTGCCCGGGGGGAAGCGACACACGCCGGGATGGGCGGCGATGGCCGCCAGCCGCGGATGCTCGACGAGGCGGAAGCGCCGCCCGCGGACCTCGTCGGGTAGCCCCAGCACCGCCACCGGGCGCAGGCTCTCTTGCTCCAGCACCATCAGGGTACTGGCATCGGCGGGATAGTCCCCCACCAGGGTCTCCAGCAGCCGGGCCCAGGCCGCCTGGGCGGGGGCCTCATGGGTCAGCTGGGTGAGCAGATGGCGCAGGGCTTCCAGAAAGTCGGTCATCAGTGTCACTCGAACAATACCATTGTCACTATAACAGCATTAATCGAGTCAAAATAACACTCTTGAAGCGTCGCTCCGGGGGACCAGGGGGATGCTCAGGGGCGCCAGGCCCAGGGCTATCACGGTTAGAGCACTCCTATACAGGAGGCCCGGGGCTACCCTGGAGGCAGGCCCTCGCGGGGCGCTGTAAACCCCTCCCTGGGCGCTACTTTTGCCCCGCTTCGCTCTCGCATCCTGCTCCGCTCGCAGGACCGGTGCTGGCCATCCCTGGCCAGCCCGTTCGGAGGAATCCTCCTCACCCCTGGCAAAAAACCCCCGCTCAGTCCTGCCTCCAGCGCCCCTTGGCTATTCCGGCTCGTCCACCCTACTAAGTGTGTGGCCTTGGGAGGTTGGCATGGCTCTTGCTGTAGGGAGAGGGTCAAGCCACCCATCACCTCAAGGAACGCCATGCTGACTCACGACCAGGAACAGCTGATCGCCGCCACCGCCCCGGTGGTCGCCGAACACCTCGATGCCATCACCCAGCGCTTCTATCCGCTGATGTTCGACCGCTACCCGGAGGTCAAGGCCCTCTTCAACCAGGCCCACCAGGCCAATGGCGCCCAGCCCCGCGCCCTGGCCGGGGCGGTGCTGGCCTATGTGCAGCTGCGTCGCGAACCGGCCCGGGCCCGGGCGGCGCTGGCCACGGCGATCGGCAAGCATGTCTCCCTGGGCATCGCCCCGGAGCAGTACCCCATCGTCGGCGAGTGCCTGATGGCGGCCATCGGCGAGGTGTTGGGCGAAGCAGTGACGCCGGAAATCGCCGCCGCCTGGGGCGCCCTCTACGAGGAGCTGGCGGGGCTGCTGATCGAGCTGGAATCCCACCACTACCACGCCTTCGCCAGCCTCCCCGGCGGCTGGCAGGGCACCCGCACTTTCCGCCTCGCCGAACGACGCCGGGAGAGCGAGGTGATCACCTCCTTCTTGCTGGAGCCGGTGGACGGCGGCCCGGTGGCGGACTTCCAGCCGGGGCAGTATATCGGCGTCAAGCTGAGCCTGGACGGCGAGACCCACTATCGTCACTACAGCCTCTCCGCCTACCCCAACGGGCAGAACTATCGCCTCTCCATCAAGCGCGAGCCCGGTGGCCGGGTCAGCGGCCATTTCCACGCGCGGATGGCGGTGGGCGATACCCTGGAACTGCTGCCCCCGGCCGGCGACCTGACCCTGGTGCCCGGCGCCGCCCCGGTGATGCTGCTCAGCGGCGGCGTGGGCCAGACCCCGATGCTGCCCCTGGCCCGCCAGGCCCTGGAGCAGGGGCGCCGGGTGATCTATGTGCATGCCGCCCGCGACGCCGAGCACCATGCCTTCGGCGAGGCGCTGGCCGAGCTGGGGCGTGACTACCCCAATCGTCTCACCAGCACCCTGCTCTTCGAGGAGGGGGAAGGGGGCGACCATCGCGGGCGTATCGATCGCGACTTGCTGGCGTCGCTGCTACCCGAGGGCGAGGCGCATTGCTACTTCGTCGGCCCCCAGGGGTTCATGAGCGCGGTAAACGCCCACCTGGAAGCCCTCGGCGTGCCCGCCGCGCGGCGTCATTTCGAGCACTTCGGCCCGGCCCGGCCGCTGGCCGCCGCCGCCTGATCGGCCTCCGCCTCCCGATCCTCGGGGGGGGGGGAAGTCCACCTCGAAGCCCCGGGCGTCCAGTTGGAGGATCCGCGCGGGGCGTCCTTGGCTGTCCAGCTCCACCAGGCCCAGGCCGCTGCCGTTCCACAGCCGCTCGCCGGCCTCGGCGCGATCCGGGTCCCGGGGCGTGATATGCATGGGGCGCCGCTGGGTAAACCAGTTGAGCGGCGAGCGCGGCGCATAGAGCCAGCGATTGAGCCGATCGAAGGTGCTGAGCAGCGGCTCCGGGAAGCCGTTCTTGATGCCGCTGGAGGTGATCTGCCAGAGCCGCGGCCCCTGGCGGCGGTGGCGGATGCGGATGTCATAGACGAAGGAGTAGTGGACGTCCCCGGAGAGGATCACGTAGTTGCCGGGGGTCTGGCTATGGCGAAAGATATTGAGCATCACGCTGGCCGCGCCGCGGTGGGCCATCCAGTTCTCGGCGTCCACCAGCAGCGGCTTGCCGGCCAGCACGAAGAGCTTCTGGATGCCCTCGATCAGCTTGACCCCGAACATCGGCGCCGGCGAGACGATCACCACCGACTCGCTGCCCAGCAGCGCCTGCTGCAGCTCGCATAGTGCCTCCCAGTCCATCAGCCCCGAGGGGCGCCCCGGGCGGCGTTCGTTGCGCCAGCGTCGGGTGCGGGTGTCCAGCACCAGCAGCGGCGGCGTGCCGGGGACGCGGAAGCCCCAGTCGCGATGGCCGCGCAGCGCCTCCAGCAGGGCATCCTGGGCCGGCGCCGGCAGGCCCTCCTCCCGCTCGTGGGTCTCTCCCAGCAACGCCTCGGCCTGCTCGACCAGTCCCGCCATCCCCTCGGGATCGTTGCCCCAGCCCTGGCACAGCAGGTAGCCCCAGAGGGCGTTGCCGATGATGCGCCGCGAGAAGGGGTGGCCATAGGCGCAGGCCTCCCACTCGGCGGTCAGGTTCCAGTCATCGGTGACGTCGTGATCGTCGAAGATCATCAGCGAGGGCAGGTGAGCCAGCAGCCGGGCGGCCCGGGGCAGCCCGGCCACGAAGGCCTCGATGACCCCTTGCTCCTCGTCGTAGCGGGCGGCCAGTTCTTCGGGCAGGGCCGGCCGGGATGGGGCGATCAGGCCCCAGGGCACCGGCGACCACACCAGCAGGTACATGGCCATCACCTCGGCGAAGGTGATCAGGTGGTTGTGGGCGTTGGCCGAGGTGAAGACCGGCTTGCGGGCGCCGCCGAAGAAGCGCTCGCGCAGCGCCACATTGACGGTGATATCGGGGAGCAGCGTTTCACGGCGATAGTAGCCGGAGGGCTCGGCGTAGAGGGCCTGGCTATCCGCCACGGTGGCACCCTCCAGCACCTCGTCCACCAGCCCCAGGCGGCGGATCAGGGCATGGATGGCGGCCAGCATGGGCCCGGCCACGTCGTCGGCGTAGACCTGGTCGCCGGTCATCAGCAGCCAGGCGGGCCAGGCCTCGGGCCGGTCGCGGCGCTCGGCCAGCCAGTCATCGCCGCACACCAGGCCATCCTCGCCCCGATGGTGGGGCTTGCGACAGGAGCCGTGGAGCAGGCGGCGCTGGTCCTCGGCGAGCACGAAGGCGGGCCGCGACTCGCCGTCATGGCAGAGGTGGGGCGCCCAGTCGGCGATGCCCGGGGTGCCGTCGCGATCCTCCAGGCGCAGGTCATAGCCGATACGCCGGCCTAGGGGCAGGGGCGTGGCCAGGGGCACCTCGATCAGATGCAGCCAGGCATGGCGACCCACCGGAATACGTCGCAGGCGCTCCCCGCCGAGCCTCAGGCGCCGCGGTGGCGCGCCCTCCGGGTGGAGGTGCAGGCCGAGTTCCAGGGGCCGGGAGCCCACCAGCCAGAGCACCAGGCGTTCCGGGCTCAGGCGGCGGAGCAGGGGGCCGGCGAGGATATCGGGAAGGGGCTGATCGTCCATGGGCAAGGGCATCGCAGTGGGTTGGGCGCCTTGGCGGCGGGGTAATCAGCATCCCCGATCGGCCCCGGGCCTGGCAAGCCGGCACAGGGGGAAGCGCTACCGCAGTGGGAATGACCAAGGGGCACTGGGGGCAGGGCGGAGCGGGGGTTTTTTGCCAGGGGTGAGGAGGATTCCTCCGAACGGGCTGGCCATGGATGGCCAGCACCGGCCCTGCAAGCGGAGCAGGATGCGAGAGCGCCGCAGGGCAAAAGTAGCGCCCAGGGAGGGGTTCACAGCGCCCCGCGACGGCTTGCCCTCAGGGTAGCCCCGGCCTGTGATCAGAAATCACTCACTTCGCTAGCCCTGAGGGTAAAGGGAAACGTTGATGGCGGGACTGGGCCTTCGTGCATTAGCGGCTACGCTTACTGGATCGACGATTGAACGGTCATTTAATTGCCATCCGATGGACATCCGGTGGCCGGACAATCGTTGCGCTATCCACGGCTGTCGACTCAACCTGTCCACCGGAGAGAGAACCATGTCGATCACGCGTCGTCGTTTCCTCAAGGGGTCGCTGGCGGCGGGTGCCGCCGCCACGGCGCCCGCCTTCTATATCAACAGCGCCCTGGCCCAGGAGCAGACCCTGCGCATCTATGCCTGGGCCGGCTACTTCACCGATGCCATGCTGGCGGATTTCACCGAGAAGACCGGGATCCGGGCCACCTTCACCCCCTATGGCACCAACGACGAGCTGATGAACTCCCTGCGCGCCACCGACGGCAGCGGCTTCGACGTCATCATGCCCACCGTGGACCGGGTGCCCGGTTACCTGGACTATGACCTGGTCCAGCCCCTGGACACCTCCCGCATCCACTGGGACGGCGCCCTGGAGAGCGCCATCGAGGGCTCCGAGGTGGGCGGCGTGGTGGACGGGCGCCGCTACTTCGCGCCCAGCGACTGGGGCACCGAGGCGATCACCTGGCACCGCCGCTATGCCAGTATCGATCGTGCCAACCTCAGCTATGCGGACCTGTGGAACCCGGAGCATGGCCAGGGCGTCACGGTGCGCGGCCACTCCGCCCTGGTGGGCATCGGCCTGTGGCTGGAGCGCGAGGGCCGGCTGCCCTTCCCGCTGCTCGACTCCTACAAGAGCGAGGAGGCGATGCGGGCCAACTTCGACGTCATCCTCGAGGAGGCGGTCAAGCACAAGCAGATGCTGGTGCAGTTCTGGGACACCGAAAACGAGGCCCAGGCCGCCTTCCGCACCAACGGCGCCATCATCGGCCAGACCTGGGACTCCACCGCCTTCCGCCTGCAGCAGGAGGGCGAGGACATCGCCTATGGTGCGCCCCGGGAGGGGGCCCTGGCGTGGATGGAGGGCTTCGTGATTCCCCGCAATGCCCAGAACCCGGACGCCGTCTACGAGCTGATCAACTGGTACTACACCCCGGAGGCGGGGGCCATGTTCGTCGAGGCCACCGGCTACAACTCCACCGCCAAGGGCGCCACCGAGCTGTTGCCGGAGGCCACCCGCCAGTTCTTTACCGACTCCTACAGCGAGCAAGACCTGGCCAACCTCTGGTGGTGGCCGATCCAGGAGCCCTGGTATGTGGCGCTGCGCAACGAGTATCAGGATCGCTACCTAAGCGCCTGAGCGAGCGGCCCCCGGCATTCCGGGGGCCGTGCTTCCGTGGGTCGAAGAAGGCAAACGCGCAATGGACGCTAGCGTCGAACTGGATCGGGTGGTGATGCGCTTCGGCGACTTCACCGCCATCGAGGAGACCTCCCTGGCCATCGCCTCCGGCGAGTTCTTCAGCTTCCTCGGCCCCTCGGGCTGCGGCAAGACCACCCTGCTCAATATCGTCAGCGGCTTCCTGACCCCCACCGCCGGGGAGGTGCGCATCGGCGGCGAGGCCATGGCCGGGGTCTCGGTGAACCGCCGCCCCACGGCGATGATCTTCCAGAACCTGGCGCTCTTCCCGCTGATGACGGTGTTCGAGAATATCGAGTTCGGCCTCGAGGTGCGCGGCGTCGACCGCAAGACGCGGCGCGCCACCTCGGAGCGGTTGCTGGCCCTGGTGGCCCTGGAGGGCAGCGGCCCCAAGAGGGTCACCGAGCTCTCCGGTGGCCAGAAGCAGCGGGTGGCCATCGCCCGGGCCCTGGCGGTGGAGCCCCGGGTGCTGCTGCTCGACGAGCCGCTCTCGGCCCTGGACCTCAAGCTGCGCCAGCATATGCGGGTGGAGCTCAAGGCGATCCAGCGCAAGACCGGCATCACCTTTATCTATATCACCCACGACCAGGGCGAGGCCCTCAATATGTCGGACCGGGTGGCGGTGATGTCGGCGGGGCGAATCCAGCAGGTGGCCGATCCCATGACCCTCTACCGCTCGCCCCAGACCGGCTTCGTGGCCGCCTTCGTGGGCGAGAACAACCGCCTGGAGGCCAGGGTCATCGACCAGGACGGCGAGCGGGTGCGCCTGGACGGCGGCGCCCTGGGCGAGCTGGCCGGGCGCGGCACCGCACCCACGCCCCTGGCCAATGGCGCCGCCGCGGCCCTCTATGTGCGCCCCGAGCACCTGCGCCCGGTGGCCCCGGGCCAGGGCCTCGAGGCCACCATCGAGGCCGTACACTTCGAGGGCGCCTGGCTGATGCTGGAGACGCGGCTCGCCGCCAGCGGCGAGAAGCTGCGGGTGCAGCTGGGCCACGAACTCTCCCGCCAGCATCTCGAGGCGCTCCAGCCGGGGCGGCGCGCCCACTTCGGCTTCGATCCCGAGGACGCGGTGGTGTTGCCCGACGATGGCGGCCCGGCACTGGACGCGGCCACCGGCGAGGTGGTGGAGGGCGCCCATGTTTAGGCAGTTGCGGGCGCGCTTCGGCGGCCCATTGGCGGCGGCGATCCTGGCCCTGCTGGGGATCTGGCTGATCGTCATGGTCACCCTGCCCCAGCTGCAGATGATCGACTACTCGCTGCGCCCCAACCTGCTGCCGGCCCAGCTCGGCGGGCCCGAGGACAACTGGACCCTGACCAACTACGTCACCCTGTTCAACAACGAGATCCACCGGGCGATCTTCTTCAAGACGCTGTGGTCCAGCGTGCTGGTGACCCTGCTGACGCTGATGGTCAGCTACCCGCTGGCCTACTACCTGGCCAAGCTGGCCAGCCCGCGGCAGGCGGCGCTGTGCATCCTGCTGCTGATCATTCCCTTCTGGATCAACGAGATCCTGCGCACCTACTCGTGGTTTATCATCCTGGCGTTTCGCGGCCCGCTCAACGAGGTGCTGATGATGCTGGGGCTGATCGAGCGCCCCATCCGTTTCCTCAGCGGCGATGCCGGGGTCATGGTGGGCATGGTCTACGCCTATATCCTGTTTATGGTCTTCCCCATCTACAACGCCATCGAGAGCCTCGACGACAACCAGGTGCGGGCGGCCCGGGACCTGGGCGCCGGCACCCTGCGCACCCATCGGCGCATCATCATTCCCCATGCCAAGCCGGGCATCGCCACCGGCTGCATCATGACCTTTATGCTGGCGGCGGGCAGCTATGCGGTGCCGGCCCTGCTGGGCTCGCCGGGCAGCCGCTGGTTCACCCAGATCATCTACAACTGGTTCTTCGAGGGCGGCAACTGGAACCAGGGGGCGGCCTACGCCTTCCTGCTGCTGATCCTGTGCATCGGCTTCATGTCGCTGGTGATGAAGGTCTTCAAGGTGGGGCTGGGGGATATCGCCAAGTAGTCCCTCGGCGCCGCTTACTGGGACATCAAAGGATGGAGTGGATGAGTTCGCAACGACTGATGAACTGGGCCCTGCGCGGCTATGTGGTGGTGTTCTTCGCCTACCTCTTCCTGCCGCTGCTGGTGATGGCGGCGGCGACCTTCAACGACAGCCGCTTCCCCACCGTGACCCCCTGGGACGGCACCACCCTGCGCTGGTTCGGCGAGCTGGCCGCCGATGGCGGCATGTGGCAGGCGCTGACCAACAGCCTGATCGTCGCCGCCGGGGTGCTGGTGGTGGCGGTGCCCATCGGCATCGCCACGGCGCTCTTCCTCAACACGGTGTCGAGCCGCGCCAAGCCCTTCCTCTATGCGCTGATCCTCTCGCCGCTGCTGACCCCGGGGGTGATCATCGGTATCTCGACGCTGATCTTCTGGCGCCAGTGGGGGGTGAGCGGCGGCATCCTGCTCACCGTGCTGGGCCAGGCCACCTTTATCGCCGCCTATGTGATGCTGATGGTCACCGCCCGGCTGCAGCGCTTCGACCGCACCATGGAGCGCGCGGCCCTGGACCTGGGCGCCAGCCAGTGGCAGATGTTCCGGCGCATCCTGCTGCCCTACCTCCGGCCGGCGATCCTCTCGGCGGCGGTGATCGCCTTCCTGCAATCCTTCGAGAACTACAACACCACCCTCTTCGTGGTGGGCTATGACACCACCCTCACCGTCTATATCGCCTCCAAGGTGCGCACCGGCCTGACCCCGGCGGTCAACGCCCTGGGGCTGATCCTGAT
The DNA here is from genome assembly GCF_050613175.1 of Halomonas sp. H5. Classification (GTDB taxonomy): domain Bacteria; phylum Pseudomonadota; class Gammaproteobacteria; order Pseudomonadales; family Halomonadaceae; genus Bisbaumannia; species Bisbaumannia salifodinae. The sequence continues at coordinate 4,083,480 of NZ_CP192510.1, read as the reverse complement.
CCTGGTCACGGTGCTGCTGGCCATCGCCTACGAGGTCAAGCGGCGCCGGGAGACCCGGGTGCCCGGCGTCTAGGAGGCGCGGGTTCTGGCCGGATGGTGGCGAGAAAGGGTAAAGTGCGACGCTTGGCGCTTATTAAATGTCGGCTAGTGTCATTTTTCCCTGAGGGCTTCGCCCACCATAGGGGCATGCCTGTCGCCGAACCCATGCCGATCTCCGCCCTGGGGCCATTGACAGGCATGACCAAGGCCCCGGCGGGTCATCCGTCCGTTGCGTGAACGGCTAGTCTCACAATCTCCGCTGCGGCGGGGCTTGCGACACTGTCCGAATCTCACGACAACGGCTCGAGGAGCCGAGATGTCCGACCGTCACGACGACCCCAGCCTGGCGGGGCCGCTGAACCCCGCCGCGTTACCGATTCAGCAGCAGGGCCTGCTCAAGGGGGCCCACCGCGGCATGACCCTGACCGCGGCCGCCATTATCCTGGCCTTCGTGCTGTTCACCGCCTTCGATACCTCCCTGGCCGGCACCGTCTTCGGCAGCGCCCGGGCCTGGATCGAAAGTACCTTCAGCACCTACTACATCATCACCCTGGTGTTCCTGATCGCCGTCTGCTTCGGCCTGATGCTCAGCCCCTTCGGCAAGATTCGCCTGGGTGACGACGACAGCCGCCCGGAGTTCTCCACCTTCGCCTGGATCGCCATGCTCTTCTCCGCGGGCATCGGCATCGGCATCCTCTTCTTCGGCGTCGCCGAGCCGCTCTTCTACCTGGATACCAGCGGCGCCTTCGGCTACCCCAACAACCCCTACGCGGACCTGGCCGGGGCCACCGCGCTGGGCCATGAGCGGGCGGTCTCGGCGCTGGCGGTCACCTACTTCCACTGGGGCCTGCACGGCTGGGCGGTCTATGTGCTGGTGGGCCTGTCGCTGGCCTACTTCGCCTACCGCAAGAAGCTGCCCCTGGCGCTGCGCTCGGCGCTCTACCCGTTGATCGGCGAGCGCATCTACGGCCCCATCGGCCACCTGGTGGATATCCTGGCGGTGTTCGGCGCCGTCTTCGGGGTGGCCACCTCCCTGGGCCTGGGGGTGAGCCAGATCGCCACCGGCCTGGAGCGGCTGTTCGGTATCGACCCGGGCAACCCCACCCAGCTGGCGCTGATCGCCCTTATCAGCGCGCTCTCCATCCTCTCGGCGGTCTCCGGGGTGGGGCGCGGCATCAAGCTGCTCTCCCAGTGGAACATCCTGATGTCGGTGCTGCTGCTGGGCTTCTTCCTGTTCGCCGGCCCCACCGCCTGGCTGCTGGGCATGTTCGGCGACTCCCTGGGCCACTACCTGGGCAACTTCGTGCAGATGGGGCTGTGGTTCCCCGAGGAGCCGGGGCCGGCCCAGTGGCAGGGCGACTGGACCATCTTCTACTGGGGCTGGTGGCTGGCCTGGGCGCCCTTCGTCGGCCTCTTTATCGCGCGTATCTCCAAGGGGCGTACCCTGCGCGAGTACATGGCCTGCGTGATGATCATTCCCACCGCCATCATCGTCGGCTGGCTCTGCGTCTTCGGCGGCGTGGCCCTGCACCAGGAACTGGCCGCCGGTGGCGAGGCCGGGCTGATCACCCTGGTGCAGAACTGGAACCTGCCGGCGGCCCTCTACGGCACCATCGACGGCCTGACTGCCACGCCCTGGCTGGCCTGGGCGGTGTCGGCGCTGGCCACCCTGCTGCTGGCCAGCTGGTTTATCACCTCCTCCGACTCCGGCACCCTGGTGATCACCACCATCCTCTCCCTGGGCAACGACGAGCCCTCCCGGCCGATGCGCGTCTTCTGGGGGGCGGTGATCGGCGCCGTGGCGGCGGTGCTGCTGCTGGCCGGCGGCCTCGGCGCCCTGCAGACCGCCTCCATCGCCGCGGCCCTGCCGCTGAGCGTGGTGATCATCCTGATGACCCTGGGGGTGCTCAAGTCGCTGATCCAGAACCCCGCTGCGGTGCGCCGTCGGCGGCGGGCGGCCCAGGCCGTCCCGGCGGGGCGGGGCTGACGCCATGCGCCTGGCGTATGCGGGGCCCCTGCCCGAGACCGTCGGCTTCCTGCTGCTGCCGCGCTTCTCGATGATGGCCTTCTTCGCCGCGGTGGAGCCGCTGCGCATCGCCAACCGCATCAGCGGCCGGCCGCTGTTCGACTGGACCCTGATCAGCGAGGCCGGCGGGCCGGTCACCGCCTCCAACGGCATGACATTGATGAGCGACCAGGCCATCGGCGAGGTGCACCACCTGCCCTCGCTGGCGGTATGCAGCGGCTTCGCGCCGGAGGCGCACTTGAGCCGGCCGCTGATGGCCTGGCTGCATCGCCTGGATCAGGCCGGCTGCGTGCTGGGCGGCCTGGACACCGGCTGCTTCCTGCTGGCGGCGGCGGGCCTGCTGGAGGGCGAGCGGGTCACCCTGCACTGGGAGAGCCTGCCCGCCTTCCGCGAGCGCTTCCCCGGGGTGTCGACCTCCGACGAGCTCTTCGAGCTGGGACCGCGGCGTTTCTCCTGCGCCGGCGGTGCCGCCGCCATGGACATGGCCCTGGAAGTGATCGGCCGGCGCCACGGGGCACGCCTGGCCATCGATGTCTCCGAGCAGCTGATCCACGAGCGCATCCGCACCCGCAGCGACCAGCAGCGCATGACCCTGGCGCGGCGCCTGGGCACCCACAAGCGCCACCTGGTGGAGGCGGTGGCGCTGATGGAGCGCCACCTGGAGGAGCCGCTGAGCCTCGCCGAGGTGGCGCGGCGCGGCGGCGTCTCGCCGCGGCAGCTGCAGCGCCTCTTCGACCAGGAGCTGGGCTGCTCGCCCCGGCACTACTACCTCAAGCTGCGCCTGGAACGGGCCCGCCGCCTGCTCGACGAGACCGAGCTGGATATCCTCTCGGTGGGCCTGGCCTGCGGCTTCACCTCCAGCTCCAGCTTCTCCCGGGCCTTCCGCGGCTTCTACGGCCAGTCGCCGCGCCAGGCGCGCCGGGGCCCCGGTCCTTAGGCTTTGTCTGAAAAGTCGGCGAGCGAAGGTCAGACAAGGCAAAAATCGGCGAAAAGACGGAGTTTACGTGGTGTAAATGAGTACTTTGAGCCGATTTTTAACGCCGTATGGCCGAGTGCAGCCAGTTTTCGGGCATAGCCTAGAGGAGCGGCGACGCCTGAGCCGCTCCCCGATACACTGGGCCAAAGGCCCCTCGGAGAACGGCAATGGCACAGTCATCAGATCCCCATGATCCCCACCGCTGGCTCGAGGCGGTGGACGACCCGGCGGCCCTGGCCTGGGTGCGGGAGCACAACGCCGAGACCCTGGCCCGGCTGACCGCGGATGCTGGCTTCACGGCGCTGCGCGATGACCTGCTGGCGATCCTCGAGGCCGACGACCGCATCCCCTTCGTGGTGCGCCGCGGCCCCCATTACTACAACTTCTGGCAGGACCAGGCCCACCCCCGGGGCGTCTGGCGCCGTACCCCGCTGGCGGAGTACGCCAGGCCGCGGCCGGACTGGGAGGTGCTGATCGACCTGGATGCCCTCAACGCCGCCGAGGGGGAAAACTGGGTGTGGCACGGCGCCCACTGCCTGCGGCCCCGTGGCGAGGACGAGCCCTGGCGCCACTGCCTGGTGAATCTGTCCCGGGGCGGGGCCGACGCCGACGTGACCCGGGAGTTCGACCTGGTGGAGAAGCGCTGGGTGGAGGACGGCTTCCATCGCCCCGAGGCCAAGGGCGACCTGGCCTGGATCGATGGCGACAGCGTCTACGCCTTCACCGAGGTGGGGGAGGGCTCGCTGACCGCCTCCGGCTACCCCCGCCAGGTGCGCCGCTGGCATCGCGGCACGCCCCTGGCCCAGGCGCCGCTCTGCTTCGAGGGCGAGGCGGAGGATCTCTCGGTCTCCGCCGGGGTCGACGACACCCCCGGCTTCGAGCGCCACCTGATCCGCCGGGGCAGGGCCTTCTACGCCAGCGAGCTCTACCTGCTCGACGCGGCGGGCACGCCGCGACGCCTGGAGGTCCCCGACTCGGCCCGCAAGGGGCTGCATCGGCAGTGGCTGACCCTGGAGCTGCGCGAGCCCTGGACCCTGGCGGGCACCACCCATGCGGCGGGCAGCCTGCTGGTGGCCGAGCTCGACGCCTGGCTGGCCGGCCGGCGCGAGGTGCGGGTGCTCTTCCCCCCCGAGGCGGGGCGCTCCCTGGCGGACCTCACCTGGACCCGCCACCACCTGGTGCTCAATGTGCTGGAGCATGTGCGCAACCGCCTGGAGGTGCTGACCCCCGGGGCCGATGGCTGGCGCCGCGAGCCCCTGGCCGGGGTGCCCGAGGCGGGCAGCCTGAGCGTTGCCGCCGTGGACGCGGAGGAGAGCGACGAGCTGTTCCTGGTGGCCAGCGACTACCTGACCCCCACCACCCTCCATCATGGCCGGGTCGGCGAGCCGCTCACACCGCTCAAGCGGGCCCCGGCGTTGTTCGAGGCCGAAGGCTTCGCGGTCAGTCAGCACTTCGCCACCAGTGCCGATGGCACCCGTATTCCCTATTTCCAGGTGGCGCGGCGCGATCTCGCCCCCCATGGCGAGCACCCGACCCTGCTCTACGGCTACGGCGGCTTCGAGGTCTCGCTGCTGCCCGCCTATAGCCCCGGGGTGGGGCGCGGCTGGCTCTCCCGGGGCGGGGTCTATGTGGTGGCCAATATCCGCGGTGGCGGCGAATACGGCCCCGACTGGCACCAGGCGGCGCTCAAGGAGAAGCGCTCCCGGGCCTTCGAGGACTTCGCCGCCGTGGCCGAGGACCTGATCGCCCGGGGCGTCACCTCGCCGCGGCGCCTGGGCATCCAGGGTGGCTCCAACGGCGGCCTGCTGGTGGGCAATATGCTGGTGAAATACCCGCGACTGTTCGGCGCCGTGGTCTGCCAGGTGCCGCTGCTCGATATGCGCCGCTACCACGAGCTGCTGGCCGGCGCCTCCTGGATGGCCGAGTACGGCGACCCGGACGGCGACGACTGGGACGCCTTCCTGCGCGACCTCTCCCCCTACCACAACCTGGACCCGGCGGCGGCCTACCCGCCGACGCTGCTGATGACCAGCACCCGGGACGACCGGGTCCACCCGGGCCATGCCCGCAAGATGCTGGCGCGGCTGCGCGAGCTGGGCCAGCCGGCGCTCTATTACGAGAATCTCGAGGGCGGTCACGGCGGCGCCGCGGACAACCCCCAGCGGGCGCGGATGCAGGCCCTGGCCTTTACCTTCCTGTGGCAGACCCTGGCGGGGGACTCGGCGCCTCGGTGAGCCGCCGGCGCCGGGCGCCGCTCATTCACCCTCAGCCCCCAGCGGGCGCGGATGCAGGCCCTGGCCTTTACTTTCCTGTGGCAGACCCTGGCGGGGGACTCGGCGCCTCGGTGAGCCGCCGGCGCCGGGCGCCGCTCATTCACCCTCAGCCCCCAGCGGGCGCGGATGCAGGCCCTGGCCTTTACTTTCCTGTGGCAGACCCTGGCGGGGGACTCGGCGCCTCGGTGAGCCGCCGGCGCCGGGCGCCGCTCATTCACCCTCAGCCCCAGCGGGCGCGGATGCAGGCCCTGGCCTTTACCTTCCTGTGGCAGACCCTGGCGGGGGACTCGGCGCCTCGGTGAGCCGCCGGCGCCGGGCGCGCTGGATCATCCGGTAGCGGGAGCGCACTTCGTCCCGCTCCAGGTAGCAGCCCTGCAGCCAGCGCCGGCCGCCGCCCCCGGCGAAGGCGTCCCGGGCATGTAGCAGCCGGCGGTTGTCGAAGATCACCAGGTCCCCCGGGGCATAGTCGAAGCGCAGGGCGAACTGCGGCTCATGGAGCAGGGCCTGCAGCGCCATCAGCGCCGCATAGGCGGGCTCCACCGCCTCGAAGGGCGCCTGCAGCGGGCCGCGCAGGAAGTCGGCGATACGCACCTCCTGCAGTTCGCCGCGCTCGTCCAGGCCGATCATGGGGGCATGCCAGACATGATCGGTGGTGCGGGCGGTATTGGCGAAGCACCAGCGCTGGCGGGTCAGGGTGGCGAAGGCCTCGGGATGGCGGTCGCGAAGCGCCTCGGCCACGGCGAAGCCGTCGAGCATCACCGCCTGGCCCCCTGCCACGTCGTTCTCCAGGCAGTGCAGCAGCTGCAGCCCCGGCTGGTACTCCCGGGTGGGCAGATCCACATGGGGCGGCAGGGCGATGGCGGTATAGGCGTTGGAGTCCGGGTCGGGCTTGGCGTGCACGTCGAAGAGGGTGCCGAAGTTGGTGGCCCGCAGCGGGCCGATGCGGGCGGCGATCTCGGCCAGGGAGCCCGGCGCGGTGGGCAGGCCGCGCAGGCGCACCAGCCCCTTGCCGAGCACGCTCTCCAGGGCCGGGGCGAGGATCGCCTCCTCGGCCTCGCTGGCCGGCTCGGCGTCGAGCAGGCCGCTGGCGTCGAGGCTGTCGGGGATGGCCTCGGGGCCGCCCAGCCAGGTCGTTACCGGCACCAAGGGGCCCTCCTGGGTGGCGCCGTTGTCGTAGTCATGGGCGCGCAGCCAGCCGGGATGGAAGCGCAGTCCGCGCGCCTCGGGGGCGAAGGTGACGCAGAGGGCGCCGGCGGCGTCCACCTCGGCGGCGGCGATCTCCGGCCAGGCGGGCAGGGTGGAGAGGTCGAGGATGCGCTCCCGGGTGGCGGGATTGACGGTGCTCTCGTCGGCGGCGTTCTCGCGCAGCCAGATGCCGTGATAGCGGCTGGTGCGACCGTCGCTCCAGCCCAGGGTGACCACCCGGGCGTCGTGGGCGACGGCGCGGATCTCGGCCTCGATGGGCCAGGCGTCGTAGTCCGGGGTAAGCGGCAGCGTCGGGGACGACAGCGAATTCATGATGGCCTCTCCTGGGATAGGGCGAGCGTTGGGTCGAGAGGCCTAGCTTGCCCGTGCCGGCGCCGGCGGAAGCGGCGCCATTCGACACCGACTATGCACCATTCGACAGCCAGGCCCGATCCTGCTGGCGCCGCAGCTGGCTGGGGGTGAGGCCGTGGCGTTGGCGAAAGGCGCGGGTAAAGCTGGAGGCGGAGGCGAAGCCACAGGCCTGGGCGATCTCCAGCACCCGGTGGGGGGTCTCCAGCAGCAGGCCATGGGCGTGATCCAGGCGTAGCCCCAGGTAGTGATCCCGGGGGGAGCGCTCCAGGTAGCGCAGGAAGAGCCGCTCCAGGCCGCGCCAGGAGAGTGCCAGGCGCCGGGCCAGGTCGGCGATGGCCAGGGGCGACTCCAGGTTGGCCTCCATCAGGCCGATGGCGCGGCGCAGCTCCAGGGGCAGGTGGGGTGGCGCCGCGGGGCGCTGGCGGCTGGCGGGCAGGCGCCCCCGGGCATGCACCAGCTGGGCATTGACCCGGGCCGCCAGGGCCTCGCCGTGGCGGCGTCGCACCAGGTCCAGGGCCATGTCGATGGCGGCGCTGCCGCCGGCACAGGAGAAGCCCCGGGCGTCCACCTCGTAGAGGGACTCCACGACATCGACCCGCGGGAAGCGGCGGCGGAAGTCGGGCAGGCTCTCCCAGTGCAGGGTTACGGTCTGGTCGTCGAGCAGCCCCGCCGCGGCCAGTGCCACGCAGCCGGTATCCATGCCGCCCAGCACGCAGCCCCGGGCCGCCCGCTCGCGCAGCCAGCCCAGCAGGGCCGGGGTCAGGGCCGCCTCGGGGGCGAAGCTGGCGCAGACCGCCAGGCTGGGGAAGTCCGGGGTCTGCTCCAGGGCCAGCTCGACCCCCAGGGACATGCCGTTGCTGGCCGTCACCGGGGTGCCGTCCAGGCCGATCAGCCGCCAGCGGAACAGCTCACGGCCCGCCATGCGGTTGGCGATCCGCAGCGGCTCGATGGCGGAGAAGAGCGCCACCATGGCGAAGCGCGGCAGCAGCAGGATACCGATGGGTTCCGGCTCGGGGCCGGCATAGTGGAGTCGCATCAGGGGGCGGGCGTCGGTTCGGGGCCCCCATTATGGGAGCCCCGGCGCTGTCTGCAAACCCTGGGCTACGCCGGCCCCGAGCCACCGCCGCGTATCTCGGGCATGGCGGCCCGGTCTCGCCTGAGGCGCAGCAGGAAGGCGCCGGTCAGGGCGAAGATGCCGAGTGCCACGGGAATCGCCGAGACCGAGATCAGGGTCAGGATCACCCGGTAGACGTCGCCGCCCAGCCCGCCGATCACGATGGCCAGGCCGGCCATGGCCAGGATCCAGAAGATCCGCGTGCGCCGGGCGGTGAGCATCTCGCAGACCAGGCCCGCAGAATCGGCGCTGGTGACGAAGAACAGCAGGATATTGAGCAGCAGCACCAGCGACAGCAGCCCGCTGGTGTCGATATCGCGCACCAGCTGGAAGACGTCCTCGGCGCCGGCCTCGAGGCCCGCCAGGCCGAAGGTGACGAACCAGAAGCCGGTGAGCAGGCTGGGCACCACCAGGATGCCCAGTACCAGCTCGCGCAGGCTGCGGCCCTTGGAGATGCGCGCGATAAAGACCCCGGTGAAGATAAACCAGCCGTACCAGGAGGCCTCGAAGGCATAGAGCCAGTCGGCCAGCCAGGCCTTGCGCTCCGGGTCGCCGAGGCCGATATCGGTGGCCATGGCCGGGTAGCGCAGCAGGTACTCCGGCAGCAGGCGGGCGAACTGGGCGAGGATCTCCCCGGGCTGGGTGAGCAGGAAGACCGCCAGCATCAGCCCCAGGGCGAAGACGCTGTTGTAGTTGCTCAGCCACTTGATGCCGCGCTTGAGCCCCGAGGCGGAGGAGAGGATGGCGAAACCGGCCAGGGTCAGGATCATCGCCGCGTTGCTCACCTCCAGGCCGAGGCCGTCGGCCAGCGCCTGGCGCAGCGGCGTGCTAGCGTAGGCGAAGGTCAGCGCCAGGCCGATCACCGTGGCCACCACCAGGCTGACCAGGTTGAGGCGGCTGAGGAAGCCGTTGCCCAGCAACTGCTCGGCGGGCTTGGCGATGCCCAGGTTATAGAGGGCATGGGCGAACATCACCCCCACCCCCAGGTAGCCCACCCAGGCCAGCAGGCCCCAGTGGTTGAGGGCGGTGAGCAGTGCCTCATGGGAGCTCATGCCCGCCTCCACATGGTAGCGGGGCTCGCTGACGCCCCAGGTCAGCAGGGCGATGCCCATGCCGGTGGAGAACAGCATGCCCAGCCAGCTGGGGGTGGAGAACTCCGGCGGGCCCTCGCCGAAGCGCAGCCGGCCCAGGGGGGTGACGGCGGCCACCAGGAAGAACAGCGAGGCGGCGAAGGCGGGGTAGGTGAAGAGGAAGCCGAAGTTGCCGATCACCTGGGTCTTGGCCAGGGTCAGGGCCTGTTCGAACTGGCCGGGGAAGAGCACGATGGCGCCGATCAGGGCGGCTACCGTGAGCACCGAGGCGACGCTGGTCAGATAGTCCTGTTTCATGGCGGGTCGATTCCACTGTTGTTATTGGGATGGAGTGTCATGCCAGCCTAGGCCCGGGGGCATCGACGCACTTGGCGCCAGGCGAAGCAAAGTCGACGCCATCCGCAGGGCCGAAGGCGTCTGCCCGGCGTCGCATTGGGGCAAGGGGAAAGACGGAGGCCGAGCGAGACTGTCGGCATGGTGTCCTGAATCGGCGCGGGAGGCGGCGGCCATGCGACTCGAGCATGATGGTACGACCCCGGAGCGCATCGGCTTTTTGCTGGTGCCCGGCTTCTCGATGATGGCCTTCTTCGCTGCGGTGGAGCCGCTGCGCATCGCCAATCGGATCGCCGACCGGCCCCTCTATGCCTGGTGCCTGATCAGCACCGATGGCCAGCCGGTCTCCGCCTCCAACGGCATGACCCTGATGGTGGATCACGCCATCGATGAAGTGGCGTCGCTGCCCTGCCTGGCGGTATGCAGCGGCTTCGCCCCGGAGGCCCTGTTGAGCCGCGCGCTGATTCGCTGGCTGCACCGGCTCGACCGCGGCGGCTGTGTGCTGGGAGGGCTGGACACCGGCGGTTTCCTGCTGGCGGCGGCGGGACTCCTGGAGGGGGCGCGGGTCACCCTGCACTGGGAGAGCCTGCCCGCCTTCCGCGAACGCTTTCCTTCCATCGCCACCTCCGACGAGCTCTTCGAACTGGGGGCACGGCGCTTCTCCTGCGCCGGCGGGGCCGCCGCCATGGACATGGCCCTGGCGGCAATCGCTCATCGTCACGGTAGCGCCCTGGCGGTGGCGGTCTCGGAGCAGCTGATTCATGACCGTATCCGCAGTCGTGGCGATCAGCAGCGCATGTCTCTGGCGCGGCGGCTGGGCACCCATAAACGCCGCCTGATCGAGGCGGTGGCGCTGATGGAACGCCACCTGGAGGAGCCGCTGTCGCTGGCGGAGATCGCCCGCCGCAGTGGTGTCTCGCCGCGCCAGCTACAGCGCCTCTTCGAGCAGGAACTCAACAGCTCGCCGCGCCACTGGTACCTCAGGCTGCGGCTGACCCGGGCCCGCCAGCTCCTCGAGGATACCCAACTGGATATCCTCTCGGTGGGCCTGGCCTGCGGCTTCACCTCCAGCTCCAGCTTCTCCCGGGCCTTTCGCGGCCAGTTCGGCGTCTCGCCGCGGCGGGTCAGGTTAGGAGGCTGCCGAACTTAACGCTGATTTACTGCGAATCCCGGGCTTTCGGCCAACGTCATTCGATCCATTTCGTTAAATAGCGCGCTATTCGCCTCAATCGATCGAACAATTTGACTCGAAATCCGTGACTCTCGTCACAATCGGTCAAGCCCGACAGCCTCCTGGCATCGCCAAGCTAGGGGCGTGGGGCCTCCAGGCCCCCGGCCAGGGCCCGGCAGAAGTCGCGCCAGGCCTCGCCCATGGGGGCCAGGTGAGCCTGGGCGTGGAGGGCGCCATGGACCATCCCCGGGGCGCGGCGATAGCCGACTCGAGCCCCTCGGCGTCGCCACTCGGCCACGGCGGCTTCCAGGGGGTGGGTAAGGGGATCGTGTTCCACCGCCAGCACTTCGATCCGTTGGGAGGGGGGCGTCTCGGGGACGGGGGGCAGGGTGGGGGCGATCGCTCGCCATAGGGTGAGGATCTCGTCCCGGGAGAGCAGCGGCGCATCCGGGCCCAGCGCGACTGTGTCGGGGGTGCCCACCGGGGGATAGATCAGCCCCAGGGGCCATGCTGGGCTCGTCGGCTCCCAGGCCAGGTCGAGTACCAGCCGCCCCCCGGCGCTGTCGCCCACCAGGGCCTGCGGGGCGATGGCCTCGGCCACCGTTCGGCAGTCGGCGAGCATGGTGGCATAGTCCGCCTCCGGGGCCAGGCGATAGTCGACGCTGATGACCTCGCGGTCCAGCTGCGCGGCGAGGCTCGCCGCCACCCCGTGGTGGCTCGTCACCGAGCCCAGGCTCCAGCCGCCGCCGTGCACGAAAAGCACCGACCCGGGCAGGCAGCGTCGCGGCGTGAAGCGGCGGATCGCCACGCCGGCCAGGCGCTCGTCCATCACCCGCAGGCCCGGCGGGTCGGCGGGTGCGAAGCCGGCGCAGAGGGCCTCATAGCGAGGGCGTGCCAGCGCCGGTGGCACGCCCTCCAGATCGCTCAGGCCGTCGGCGAAGCAGCGGATAAAGGCCGCGATCTCCATCCCGTCAGCGCCGGATGCCGATGGTGCGCCCGGCGAGTTCCGGCCAGGCGCCGGCGTCGGCGTGGGGCAGGTCGGCCAGCGCCTCGGCGACCGGCGCCGGGAAAGCGTCGGGGCGGCCGCTCTGCTGGTTCATGCCCATCAGCATCTGCTCGCTGGTGGCCAGCAGGTTGCGCTCCTCGTCGAACAGCTCGAAGAAGGCGTGTAGCCGCTTGGCGTCGCGATCCAGCAGGGTCACCGTGACCGCCAGCGGCTGGTCCTGGTGGGCCTCGCGGCGGTAGCAGAGGTGGGTCTCCAGGGTGTAGACGGTGTAGCCGTGACGGCGACGCCCCTCGGCATCCAGGCCGATGCGGTCCATCAGCGCCTCCACCGCCAGGGAGAAGACCCTGGCGTACTCGGCGTCGTTCATATGGCCGTTGTAGTCGACCCACTCCGGGGCCACCCGGGTCTCCAGGATCACCATCAGATGCGCCCCTCCAGGCCTTCCGCTTCCGGCCAGTATTTCTGCACCAGGTCGAGCAGTTCAACCAGGAAGTCGTCGCGGCGACGGTCGAGTTCGCTGACCGGACGGCCGGCGGCCTGGTACTCGCAGCCTTCGACCACCTTGTCGATCAGCTCGTCGGTGAGCTCGGGGGCCTCGAGCTTGGTCCAGGGCAGCTTCAGCGCCGGGCCGAACTGCGCCAGCATATGACGCATGCCCGGCTCGCCGCCGGCCAGGTGGAAGGTCAGGAAGGTGCCCATCAGCGACCAGCGCAGGCCGCAGCCGTAGACCACCGCGGCGTCCACCTCCTCGGTGGTGGCCACGCCGTCGTTGACCAGGTGCAGGGCCTCGCGCCATAGCGCCTCCATCAGGCGGTCGGCGATATGTCCCTCGATCTCGCGGCGGACCACCAGCGGACGCATGGCCAGTTCCCGGTACAGGATCTGGGCCCGTGCGGTCTGCTCGGCGGCGGTGGCCTCGCCTCCCACCAGCTCGACCAGCGGCAGCAGGTAGACCGGGTTGAAGGGGTGGGCGACGATCACCCGCCCCGGCGCCTTGGCACAGTCTTGCTGCAGGTCGCTGGGCTTGAAGCCGGAAGTGGACGAGCCGATGATCACCTCCGCCTCGGCGGCGGCGTCCAGGGCGGCGAGGATCTCGCGCTTGAGTTCCAGGCGCTCCGGGACGTTCTCCTGAATCAGGTCGGCGCCGGCCACGGCGGCCTCGAGGCTGTCGACGAAGGTGAGCCGTGCGGGGCTGGCGCCTTCGGCCAGGCCCAGGCGCTCGAGGGACGGCCAGGCGTTGTCGACGAAGGCGCGGGTGCGTTCCGGCGCCTCCGGGGCCGGGTCGAAGGCCACCACGTCCCAGCCCCGGGCCAGGGCCCGGGCGATCCAGCCGTTGCCGATGACGCCGGTGCCGATCACGCTCAGTTGGCGGCTCATGCGTCACCTCCGGCGACTTTCTCCACGATCTTCCCGGTGCGCGGGTCGCGCAGCTTGAGGTGGGCGCGGGTCTCGGCGGGGGTCATGACCCGGGCGCCGAGGTTGTCGATCAGGGTGGCGGCCTTCTCGACCAGCTGGCCGTTGGTGGCCAGGACGCCCTTCTTCAGGTAGAGGTTGTCCTCCAGGCCGACCCGGGCATGACCGCCCAGCAGCACCGCCTGGGCGACCATGGGCATCTGCTGGCGACCGATGCCGAAGGCGGCCCAGTTGGCGGTCTCCGGCAGCTTGTTGCGCATGGCCAGCATGGTCTCGGTATCGGCCTCGGCGCCCCAGGGGATGCCCAGGCAGAGCTGATAGAGGGGATCGCCGTCGAGCAGGCCCTCCTGCTGCAGCTGGCGGGCGAACCACACATGGCCCAGGTCGAAGCACTCGAGTTCCGGCTTGACCCCGGCGGCCTGCACCAGGCGGGCGTGCTCGCGCAGCCAGTCGGCGGGGTTCACGTAGACCATGTCGCCGAAGTTGAGGCTGCCGCAGTCCAGGGTGCAGAGCTCCGGCAAGAGCTCGGCCACCGGCGCGTGGCGTTCGGCCGGGGTCTGGATATCGGTGCCCGGGCCGCCGCGGGTGGGGTCCTCGGCGTCGGGGATCCAGTCGCCGCCGCCGCCGGCGGTGATGTTCATGACGATATCCGTGTCCGCCTCGCGGACCCGCTCCATCACCTCGCGGAAGTGCTCCACGGAGTGGCTGATGCCGCCGGTCTGCGGGTCGCGCACATGGATATGCGCCACGCTGGCGCCGGCCCGGGCGGCCTCGATGCAGCTGTCGGCGATCTGCTTGGGCGTCACCGGCACATGGGGGCTCTTGGCGGTGGTGTCGCCGGCGCCGGTGATGGCGCAGGTGAGGATGACGTTGCGATTCATGGTCGCTCCCTCGGGGTGGTGGAATTCGCGTTCAGTGTCGTCCGCCACGGCCCCGGCCGTTTGGCAACTTGCGCCGGGAAGTTGACCCGAGTCGCCAGAGGGGAGTGAATAGGACGCGAATCATCGGGCGAGGTCGCCCGAGACCATCGAGGAGGGGGTCATGGAAGGGATGCTGGAGCTCTTGTCGCCGCTATCGGCGGCGATCAACCTGGGCCTGGTGCTGCTGGCGGCGCTGACCTCGGGGGTCTCGGCGGCGGTGGGCATCGGCGGCGGCACCCTGCTGATCATGGTGATGGCCCAGGTGATGCCGGCCACGGCGCTGATTCCGGTCCACGGCATGGTGCAGTTGGGCTCCAACGGCGGCCGGGCGGTGATGACCTGGCGGCATATCGATCGCGGCCTGCTGGTCGCCTTCCTGCCCGGGGTGGTGCTGGGGGCCCTGGTGGCCGCCTGGCTGATGGTGCGCCTGTCGCCGGGGGTGCTGGAACTGTGCATCGCCGCCTTCGTGCTCTACTCCTGCTGGGGGCCGGGCTGGCCCAGGGGCTGGCTGGGGCACGCCGGGACCCTGCTGGCCGGGGCCCTGACCACCTTCCTCTCCAGCCTGGTGGGGGCGTCCGGCCCCCTGGTAGGGGCGGTGATCAAGCAGCACTTCAGCGAGCGCCTGCCGCGGGTGGCCACCTTCGCCGCCTGCATGAGCTTCCAGCACCTCACCAAGGCCTTCGTCTTCGGGGTCGCCGGCTTCGTGTTCCGCGACTGGCTGGCGTTGATGGTGGCGATGATCGTCGCCGGCCTGGCGGGCACCTGGCTGGGCCTGCGCCTGCTGCGTCACCTCTCCGATCGGCGCTTCGACACCCTCTTCAAGTGGGTGTTGACCCTGCTGGCGCTGCGCCTGATCTGGCTGGGACTGGGGCGGCTCGGCATCGTTGCTTAGGCGTCCGCGTCGCCGGCTCGCCGGCACAGGCGGGCGGCACGATCCAGGGCGGGGCCGGCGCCGTCCAGGACGAAGTCCAGCTCCCAGGGATCGTCGTCACCCAGGCTGAGGCTTAGTACCTCGCCGCTGCGCAGCTCGTGGAGCAGGCGATAGGGCTCGTCGAGGGTAAAGAGGGCGTAGGCCCCGCTGTCGCCGGGATCCCGCCGAAGGTCGGTCGGGGCGGCGAAGGGGGGGAGGTCGTCGATGCGCAGGCTGGCCGAGCCCTGGCGGGTCTCGGGCGTGGCCACGAACTCGTGCATCTCCACCCGCAGCTCCGCCTGGGGTTGGCAATGGGGCGGGGCGAAGTCCACCGAGAAGGCGGTGCCGGGCTGATCCAGGGTATTGGTGGCGCGGAAGAGGCGCGCCTCGCCCAGGCTCAGGCGCAGCGAGTGCCAGTGACCGCTGGGCTCGACGCGGTCGGCATTGAACATGGTGGCCGCCGCCGGGGTGGCCAGCAGCAGGGCGCCGGTAAGCAGCAGGGGACGAGCCAGGATGGGCATGGAGACGCTCCGCCGGGAAGATGAGGCCGTTAGCCTACCCAATCGCGTGCCGGGCGACCATGCCGAGGGGGCGTTTGGAGAGCGGGATCAGGGCGATAGTGGTGCCTTGGGGTGGCGCCTGTGGAAGGCCTCCCAGGCCTTCTCGTGGAAGAAGTAGGCCAGGGTGTTGACCGCCGGCTCGATCATGGCGATCAGGCCGCCCAGCACCCAACTGCCGGTGAGCAGGAAGGTGACGGCGAAGGCCACGCTGAAATGCACGACGGCGAACGTCAGGGTCTTGATCTTGGCCTGGGACATGATGGTCCTCCTCAATGCTGTTGAGACTCATCATAAGAGAATGATTCTTATTTGTTGAGTTAAATCCCCCAATCCCGGCGATAGTCAGGATCTGTCGGGCCCCGGCATGGTGATTCAATGGTGTAAACGGATTCCACGCCTGACGGTGGACAGCGGCGTTTTCGTCGGCATACTTCCAAGTAAGGAGAAAAGATTCGCAAGGAACGGGTCGTGCCCCCGGCCGCATGAGACAGCGGGGGCCGCCGGCGTTCCAACAAGGCAGTTTCATGCGGGGGAACCGAACGATGATGCCCACTCATAAGGGCGCCCTGGGGCGCTGGCTGGCACCGCTGATGGTGTTGGTCGCCCTGACCCTGGCCACGGCGCCGGCCCAGGCCAATCCGCGCTACGCCGCCATCGTGGTGGATGCCACCAGCGGCGAAGTGCTGCACGCCGCCAATGCCGAGGCCCAGCGTTACCCGGCCTCGCTGACCAAGATGATGACCCTCTACCTGCTGTTCGAGGCCCTGGACGAGGGGCGCCTCAGCCTCGACCAGCCCCTGCCGGTCTCCGCCCAGGCGGCGGCCATGCCCGCCTCCAAGCTATGGCTCCAGGCCGGTGACAGCATCCGCGTGCGCGACGCCATTCCGTCGCTGATCATCCGCTCCGCCAATGACGTGGCGGTGGTGGTGGCCGAGGCCCTGGGGGGCAGCGAGGCGGGCTTCGCGCGGCTGATGACCGACAAGGCTCGGGAGCTGGGGATGCTGGACACCCGCTTCCGCAATGCCTCGGGGCTGCCGGACGACCTTCAGGTCACCACCGCCCGGGACATGGCCAACCTGGCGGTGCACTTGATGGCGGACTTTCCCCACTACTATGACAACTTCGGCCGCACCCGCTTCAGCTACCGCGGCAATCAGCACAACGGCCACAATCGCCTGCTCTCCAACTACGACGGTGCCGATGGCCTCAAGACCGGCTTTATTCGCGCCTCCGGCTTCAATGTGGCCACCTCGGCGCGACGCGGCGATCGGCGCCTGCTGGCGGTGGTGATGGGCGGCTTCACCGCCCACTCCCGGGATGCCCATATGACCACCCTGCTGGATAACGGCTTCGAACGCCTGGCGTTACGCGGTGGGCGCGACTGGGTCGCCTCCGCCGATGTCTCCGCCAATGTGCCGCCGCTGCTGGCGTCGGTGTCCGCCGACCTCGCGCCGCGTCGTCCCGGGACGACCCCGGGCACGATGCTGGCCAGCGCCGTGGACGGCGAGCCGGCGAGCGATACCGCGGCGACCGATATCGCGCGGGCCGAGGCCACCGAGCGGCTGGTGGCGGCCTTCGCGCCGGCCTCGCCGACCTATGCCGAGGATAGCGGCCTGGCCGAGGGCAGCCTGACGACTCAGGACCCGATCCTCGAGCTGATGCAACGGGAGGTCGAGGTGGCCCCGCTGACGCGCCCGGCGGCGACCCGCAGCAATGGGGGAGGCTGGGCGGTACAGGTGGGGGCCTTCCAGGATCGCGACCAGGCCCGGCAGCTGGCGACCCGCGCCGCCGATTACCTGGCTCAGCCCGCGCCGGTGGCGGTGACCGAGCTGGCCACCCAGGAGCGCACCGTGTTCCGCGCCCGCCTGGTGGATTTCGAGCAGGACCAGGCCTATAGCGCCTGCCAGCGCCTCCAGCAGCGCGGCCTGGAGTGCCTGGTGGTGACCGCCAACCCCTAAGGTATCGCGCAGACGAACGGCGCCCGCCGATCCGGCCGGATCGGCGGGCGCCGTTCGTCGAGGCGTTGAAAAAACCTAACGGAAGGCGATACGAGTACCGTAGGTGAGCATCTCGTCCGGGGTAATGGGCTTGCCCGGCACCCCGATCATCTCGTCACCGCACTGGTCGGCACAGGTCAGCACCCCATGGGTCAGGCCCAAGTCGCCGAGCAGGTCGCGAATCTCGCCGGTACCCATAAAGGTGCGCACCTTGCCGCGGTCGTCCACCAGGTCGGCGACACCGTGAGCATGGTGGAAGTGCACCGTGTAGATGCCATCCAGGGATTCCACCTCGACGATGGGAGAGAAGCCCTGGTGCAGGGCCTGGCCCAGCTGCTTGTAGGTCAGCTTGCGGCAGTCGGTCAAGTCGATGGTACTCATCTGCTACCTCGTGGGAAAACGTCGGGCTTGTACAATAAGGGTAGAAGATCGCCCCCGCCTGTCTAGCCATAGTCGTACGTCCTTGCGTCCCTGATCAGGACATTCGTGATCATAGATATATGTTTTGTAAAGCCTTTGTATAGTCGATTATCCAGGATCCAGGGCCAACAGCAGCCGCGGCTCGCCCGGGGCCGCCTGGGGGCTGCGATGCACCAGGCCGCGTCCCTCGTTGCCGACCCACCCTTTGCCCTTGAGCAGGGCGATATCGCCGCAGCCCAGGCGGCGAATCGACTGGGCATCGCGCAAGGGATCGGGCTTGCCGGGGCGCGGCGCCCCCAGGCCGGCCCGCTCGGCCGCCGGCTCCGGAAGCCATTCGCTGCCGGCGCCCGCATAGGTGCTGACCAAGCGCACCGCCAGGTTATCCACATGGAAACGCGGGCACATGGCGCCCTCCAGGCGCTGCAGGCGTACGCCGATGGTCTCGGTATCGAAGAGATAGGCCATGGCCTCGCAGATCAGGGTGATGTCCTCCACCAGGGGCTTTGCCTGACTCGGCCGCGGCAGGTGATTGAGCAGGTCCTCGGCCAGGGCCTCACCGACGCCGCCCCGCCAGCGCCAGTCCAGGCGGCGGTCGACCGCCAGCTGGGCCGCCACGCTGGCCGCCAGGTCGGCATCCAGTTGGCGGCGCATCACCGCCAGGTTGGTGTCGTCGTGGAAGATCTTCGGCAGGATCTCGATGGTATCGCCGAAGGCGGCCCGGGGCGGCGAGGCGATGGGAGCGGTGGCCGGCAGGGACATAAGGACCTCGTCTCTCGGGAATAAAAGTAACTATATAACATTGCATCTATGGAGGCTGGCAAGCCCGGAGGGAGGCCGATGCCATCCTGGGCATCGCCCCGCGGGCGAGAGTCGGTTAGAGTCGGTGTGTTAATTATTCAACAACCAGGGTCAGGAGAAGCGGCGATGTCACCGTCCTTGAAGGGCATCCTGTGGATGTGTGCCGGGGTCTTCTGTCTCTCGGTGGGGGACGCCATCGCCAAATGGCTGGGGGAAGTGCACTCGCCGGTGCAGATCATCTTCTTCCGCACCCTGGTGTCGCTGCCGCTGATTGCCCTGATCGCCCACTTCTACGGCGGGTTGCGCAAGCTGAGTACCCGGCGCCCCGGGGTGCACCTGGTGCGTGGCCTCTTCGCCACCGGCACCATGCTCTGCTTCGTCTTCGGCCTGACCCTGCTGCCCCTGGCCGAGACCACCGCCATCGCCTTCGCCGCGCCGCTGTTCGTGACCCTGCTCTCGGTGCCCCTGCTGGGCGAGAAGGTGGGGCGCCTGCCGCTGGCGGCGGCGCTGGTGGGCTTTCTCGGGGTGCTGGTGGTGGTGCGTCCCGGCGGCGCCGGCTTCCAGCCCGGCGCCCTGGTGGTGGTGGGCGCGGCACTCTTCTATGCGCTGCTGATGATCACTGCCCGCCGCTACGGGGTGCGCGAGTACCTCTGGGCCATGGTCTTCTACGTGACCCTGGTGCCCCTGGGGGTCACCGGCATCCTGCTGCCCTGGGTCTGGCAGGTGCCGGCGCCTTTGCACTGGCTGGGCTTTCTCGGCGCCGGCATCTTCGGCATCGGCGCCATGGCCTGTATCACCCTGGCCTTCCGCCATGCCCCGGCGGCCCTGGCGGCGCCCTTCGACTACACCGGCATGCTCTGGGCGGTGCTGCTGGGCTGGTGGCTGTGGGCCGAGGTGCCGGACGCCTGGGTCTTCGCCGGCTCGGCGCTGATCATCGGCAGCGGCCTGGCCATCGCCTTCCACGAGCGCCGTACCAGCCTCAAGCGCCGGCCGAGCTCGTAGCAGGACGCCTCAGGGCGCCGGGCCGGCGGCGCCCAGGAAGCGCTCCTGCCAGTAGGCGATCTCCAGCGGCACCTGGGTGACCGCGCGGCCGCGGCCCGGGGCATGGATCATCTGGCCGTTACCCATATAGATGCCCACATGGGTCGCCTTGCGCCGGTCGCCGAAGAATAGCAGGTCGCCGGGGCGCGCCTCGCGGACCGAGGGCAACTGACGGTACTGGTCGTCGGCGGTGCGTGGCACCGGGATGCCGGCGGCGCGGTAGCTGAGCTCCACCAGCCCGGAGCAGTCCAGTCCCCGGGGCGTATTGCCGCCGAAGCGGTAGGGCGTGCCCAGGGCCTGGCGGGCACTGGAGAGGATCAGCGCCCGCTCCAGGGAGAGCTCGGGGGAGGCGTCACGCAGGGCCAGGTCGCGGCCGGCGCAGCCACTCAGCAGGGCCAGGCCCAGCAACAGGGTGACCAGGGTGAAGGCGCGGGGCAGGGCGAGGGGCATGGCCATTCCTTCCTTGGCGGGGTTGAAATCCAGTCTAGCCAACTACATCTGCTTTAGAATCACCCAATTAAACCAAAAGGGGAAACCCATGAGCTTCAGCGGCGAGCAGCATCCCGGCGTCCAGGCGCCGACCCCGGAGAGCGACGGCTTCCGGCTCAATCACACCATGCTCCGCGTCAAGGACCCGGAGCAGGCCCTGGCCTTCTACTCCCGGGTCTTCGGCATGCGGGTCCTGCGCCGCCTCGATTTCGAGGAGCTGCAGTTCTCCCTCTACTTCCTGGCGCGCCTCGAGGCGGACGACGCGGTGCCGGAGGAAGCCGGCGAGCGCACCGTCTGGACCTTCGGTCAGAAGGGCCTGCTGGAGCTGACTCATAACTGGGGCACCGAGGACCAGGACGACTTCGCCTACCACAACGGCAACGCCGAGCCCCAGGGCTTCGGGCATATCTGCTTCTCGGTACCGGACCTGGACGCCGCCGAGGCCTGGTTCGACGCCAACGGCGTGGAGTTCGTCAAGCGCTCCGACCAGGGCAAGATGAAGGACGTGGTCTTCGTCAAGGACGTGGACGGCTACTGGATCGAGGTGGTGGAGGCGGCCCGCCTGGCCAGGCTGGGCGCCTGAGGTCGGCCCACCCGAGTGACGGAAACAACGGCGCCGCCCCTGGGGGCGGCGCCGTTGTCTCAGTGACGCGATCCGGTGATCGCCACGGCGGCCTCACGGTCCTCATCGCCCTGGCGATTGTCCAGCACCAGATAGTAGTCCGCGCCGACGGGTACCCGCAGGGTGATGTCCAGTTGCCTCTGGGTCGTGGCCGCGAGTTGGGGGCGGCCTCCCTCCGCCATCCGGTCATACTCCTCCGCCTCGATCAGGAAGACTCCCAGAGAGCCATCCGTTTCCAGCACGATGCGCAGCGAGGCGCCCTGGGGCAGGTTACGCAGCAGGATGGCCTGCCAGTTGCCTGCGGGTACCTGGGTGGTGGTGGCGATGGACTGGGAATCGCCCTGGGCGATAGCCAGGCTGGATATCAACAGCAGCCAGGAGGCCAGGAGGGCGAGGCCGATAATATGTCTTTTCATAATGTAGAGATCATATTGAAATAATTTATCGAAATATACGAGTTTTTTTACGATGAATGAATCAAATTCTATCCGGCGGCGACTCAGGGAAGATAATTTCACTCGGAGATGGCCCGGAATAGTTTGACGACACCTGGAGTTACAGCCTATTACATTTAGACGCGTCCGGGTAATGGGGCCTCGTGATAATAAGGGCGGGGCCACCTTGTGCCGGCATTTTTATATTAGTATTGGTCAATAATTTTATTAGAATATTTGGTTTATTAAGTAAGTGTTTGTAGGTCGCTGATTTTCAAAGATAATGGATGAGTCTAACTCTGGATCATTAACAACGAATAACAGTGGGGCCTGTGGTTTATCATTGTTGGGGCTTGCTGCGGCTGATGATGGATTCGGAGGCGGCTCGTGATCGGAGAGCAGCCCCCGGCCCTGTGCCGGGGGCATGGAAAGTCCCTCGGTATCGTTCGCCATACCATGGGGCCGCGCAGCTGGCAGTTTATCGCACGACGCGACTTCACGGGCGGTACCCCGGGCGGGGGATAGGGCCATGCCCAGGCCAGCAGCATCCGTTGCGGAGAAGGTGTCTCATCAGCTTCCCGAGAATCTCTTGCCCGTCGCCGACTGGTGGCGACCCAGGCACCCCGTTCGCGGCTTTCGCCGTGGCCGTCATGCTCGATGGCAGCGGCATCTGGCCGCCTCCTCTCGTCCTCATCACTCCGCGTTCGGGCATTATGGCCTGGAACCGCTGGAGCCGCGCTTCCTGCTCAATGGTGAGCTGTCGTCGCTGACGGGTAGCGCCGAGGCCTTCGGCGATATGGCCTTCGATGCCGCCGAGGGGCTGTTGTCCTTTGGCGAGAAGCTCGAGGAAGTGATCGCCACCCTCGACGAGGAGTTCGCCGGCTTGCCGGGCATGCTGACCCAGCGCCACACCGATGTCGATGAAGACGGCAATGTGCTGGAGCAGGAGACCCGGCCGCCGAAGATCGCCGATCTGCTTTCCTATTCGGTCCCCGTGGATCCGACGACCCAGGAGAACGGTGACCTGGGCACCCTGTTCGATCATGGCCAGACCTTCGATGATGTGACCGCCGATGGTCTGGTGGGTCTGGCTCAGCGGGCGGACTATCTCTATGGCCAGCCGGTGGGCTTTTGGGCAGGCCCCGCGGAGGACACCATCCTGCCGACCCTGGACCTGGACGGTGATGGATCCGCCGAGTGGCGCGAGGCCTACGACGTGCTCTTCGTCGGTAGCATGCTCTCGGTGCTCGATGATTTCGCCGCCGGGTTTCTGAGCACGGCAGGCGTCGATGATGCCCTGGAAGCGCGTATCGGTGCCGTAGGGCAAATTGATTTCTTCACCAACTCGTTCTCCCCCCACCCCGTCTACAACGACTTGTTGGATTTCGGTGGTTTCAAGATTTTCTTCGATACCGGCGATGATTATCTACTGAGTATGGGGGGGACCCTCGAGCTTAACTTCGCGCATACCTTCGATATCGACTTCGGCATCGTCGCCGAGCAGTTGGGCATCGAGGCACGCAGCGACCATTTCGATGAAGGCGATGACCTCCAGGCGACGGAGGCCGCCACCCAGCCCGAGATCGACCTCGATGCGGGCCTGGAGATTCCTCTCTTCTTCTCGTTCTTCTTGCCGGAGGTCGGTGACGAGGTCGGGGATGAACTGAGCCAGCAGGACTATGACGAGGATTATTACGACTCCTTCGCTCTCCGGGCCGGCAGCACCTTCGAGAATGACCCGATCCAACTGGTGATCTCGGCGGATCAGGACCTGAGTGATCTCTTCGTCAACGTGGGCTTCCTCGGCCTGCAGGGCGAGGAGGGCAGTACCTTTACCCTGGATATCGCCCATGACATCGAGATCGCCGGCCTGCCGTCGAGCCTCGGCTTTACCGGTAACCTGCCGCTGGAGAGCAGCGACGGGGTGCTGACGGCGCAGAAGGGCATCGACGAGATCGACTACCCGGTGGAGTTCGAGCTGATCTTCCAGCTCGTCACCGAGGGTGGCGGTACGGACGAGACCAGTCCCGAGGAGGTGACCGTCGATCCCAGCTCCGACCCGGAGCAGGCGCTGAACGACGCCCTGGGTGCTGCCGGCCTCGATGAGCTGTTGTTGGCCGATACCTTCGGTGCCCAGGATCGCCTACGGCTCTCCCTGCGGGAGGACAATAGCGGGGCGCTGGATCCGCGCTTCGATGGCGGCAGTTCCACCATCATCTTCGATATCACCGATGATCAACTGGCCGGTGACTTCTCCGCGGCCTTCCTCTTCTCCGTGGGTGGCGCCCTGCCGCAGCGGGTCGTGGTCAATAGCGATGAGGTCGAGGATGTCGAGGACCTGGTCCAGCAGCTCAACACTGAGCTTGGTGGCGTTTTCGTATCCGAGATCGAGGATGATGACGAGAATGCTGTCGGGGTAAGCCTCACCACATTCGGTTTCAGCACCCTTTATCTCGTCGATGAATTTACCATCGACGCCGATCGCCTTATCGGTCTCGACGATCTGACGACCACCAATGCCACCGATATCTTCACCCTGCTGCCGGCCAATGACGCCAGCTTCGAGCTCGACCTGTCGCTGGAGGTGCTGGAGGGCCTGGAGCGGACCACCGGTGACTGGGGTGACGACATCGAGATCGCCTTCGGCAGCGACGATCTCTACGGCCTGACCGATGCCTCCCTGATCACCGATGTCAGCGGCTTCAAGCGCTTCGATTACCGCCAGGAGCTGGATCCCGACCACCGCCAGAACCTGATCGATGGCCTGACCCAGGAGGTGGTGGATTTCAATGAGGTGGGGGCCAATAGCGTTATCGGCATGCTCTCCCAGCTCCGCTCCTGGGCCAATCGCGTGGCCGAGTCCCTCTATCTCGGCGACCTCGATGTGCCCTTCGCCGACCTGGTGCTGGGCGAGGTGCTGGGCTTCGATACCCTGGTCGGGGAGACCCTGCTGTTCGATGAGATCGGCGCCGAGGCCGAGGACTTCGACCCGGAGAGCAACAGCGACCTCGCGGCGGTCAGTCGGCTGATCGGCCAGGTCATTATCGATGGCAATACCGAGACGGTGGTTCCCTTTACCAATGCCCAGGAACTGGCGGCACGCCTGGCCCACCTGGGGCTGCTGGATACCACCGAGTTCGAGGATGGCACCCTGCAATTCTCGGAAGACGGTGAGGCGGTGATCTGGTATGACCCGGCCGACCCCGAGGCTCACGATCCCGCCAATCCCAAGTTGCTGGTGCCCCTGACGCTCAATCGTCTCGATGAGACGCGCTTGAGCATGGCCGAGTCGGCGGTGGACTTCCTGCAGCGTGCCGCCGAGGAGGAGGGGGGGGCCACCAGCCTGCTGGGGCCGCTGGAGCTGAATTCCAGCGGTTCCACGGTCGAGCTCAGCGCCTCCGAGACCATGAACGTCACCCTCGGCATCCTGCTGGGCGAGGGGGGCATCCTCCACCAGAACCCGCCGCTGTCCGGCGATGACGACAATGCCCTGGGGGTCACCCCCCTAGATGACGAGGCCCTGGCGGTCACCGGTGGCGGCGAGGTGAATCGCGTCACTGGCCGGCTGTCGGGGGATGCCTTCTTCCAGATTCGCCTCGAGGGCGGCGACTGGGTCGGTGTCACCGTGGCCAAGGAGGCGACCGACGACAATACCACGGTCGCCGCGCTGGCCATGGATATCAACGATGCCCTGGCAGACGCCAGCATCGGCGGCATCACCGCGATGGCCGTTCACGACCGTATCGTGCTGGTCGCCGATGACAGTGTCGCCGCCTTCGATGTCCAAGCCTTCTCGTCCAACAACGCCTACCAGGAGATCGGCCTGGCCTCCAGCCGGGCGTCCAATGTTTCCCTGGCGCTGGCCACCGAGCCGAACTACGAGCTGGCGGGTAATGGCACCCTCACCATTACCCTCAACGGCGATGAGGATATCGAGCTGGAGCTCCCGGCATCGGCGACCGACGACAATACCAACCTGACCAACCTGGTCGATGACCTGAACGCCCTGCTCGCCTCGCAAGGGGAAGATGACCGGGTCATCTTCAGCCGCAGCGGCAATACGCTGATCCTGGGGAGCATCGCCGAGGGGGTGCACTACCTGGAGGTCGTCTTCGATGGCGAATTCGCCGATCTCTTCGGCTCGGTAGGCGGCACTACCGCGGAGGCCGGCCTGCTGCTGGAGGCCGGTGGCGAGATCCTCAACCACTATGGCGATATCTCCGACGATGCCACCATCGGCATCGATTACGGTGCCGATACGGTCACCATTTCGGTCGATAGCGACGAGACCGATGGGCTGAGCGTGCGCTCCATCCGCGACCTGGCGGACCTGCTTAATAACCGACTGGCCGACGAGGGCGTCACCGAGATCGAGTTCGTCGCCCTGGGCGCCAAGCGGCTGGGCATCAAGTCGCTGCATGACTCCGTCTCCGAGATCACCATCACCAACGCCGGCGCTGGGCCGCTGGGCTTCGCCGATGGGGACGGCGTCGACGGAACCGTGCGCCTGGCCGGCGCCAACCCGGTGGCCCATTACTTCGGCCTGGAGGGAACGGCAACCGCGACCTTCGATATCACCTATGACGATGGTGATGGCGATGCCACCGCGGCTATCTCTCTTGCCGCGGATGAGACGCTCCAGGCGCGCACCCTCTACGACCTGCAGCGGGTGTTGCAAGAGAAGGTGGATGCGGCGATCTCCACCATGGATGGGGATCGTCTGATCGTCGTGGGCATCGATAACGGTCGGTTGATCTTTACGGCGGCCGAGGATGAGAACGGCGACCCGCTCCTGGCCAGCTTCAGCATCTCCGCTGCCGATAGTGAGGCCGAGGCCGAGCTGGGTCTGACTCAGATCGGCGGCCTGGGCAATCTGGCGGCCAATAGCGATGACCTGTTGATCCGTACCCGGGACGGTTCGATCTTTACCGTTGACCTGATGGATGCCGATGGCGATATCAATGCCGCCATCGACAGGATCCAGGATGCAGCGGATGCCGCCCTGGGTGCCGGCCAGTTCGAGATTCGTATCGCCGATGATAATGCCAGCCTGCTGGTTATCGACGATACGGGGGGCAGTGGTGTCTTCGAGATCGATACCATCAACGGCTCCCTGGTGGCCCGACAGCTGGGTATCTTCTCCGCCGGCAGCGATGTTCGCCAGGCCGGTGTCGAGCCCAATGTCATCCTGGGCGATCGTATCGGCGTGCCGACCCTCAGCGACCGGCTGTCCATCGAAGACGATGGCCGGATGCTGTTCGAGGCGGAGCTGATGCTTGGCTTCAACTCGGAAGCGCCGCCTGATTTCAGTGCCGAGGCCAACCTGGGCTTCGTGGGTATCGGGCTAAGCGCCACGGCGCCGGCGCTCAAGGCCAGCTTCAGCATGGACCTGACCGAGCCGCAAAGCGGCAGCGGTTATACCCTGAGCGAGCTCTTCAATGCGGCCCGCGCCGGCGACCTGGCAGACCTCGCCGAGCTTATCGAGGCACCCGAGATCGATATCGACCTCGAGGAGGGCGATGGCGATATCGTCTTCACCGTCTCGGTGCTCGGCGGTGGTTCGGCGTTCGAGAGTATCGGATTGGACGATGGCGAGATCGTGGTACGCCTGGAGGAGTTCGGCGCGACCTTCGCCGGCGAGCTCCCGGCCATCGAGATCGGGCACTACACCACGGCTAACGATCCGACGACCTTCGAGGCCTTCGATAGCTTCGAGCAGGCCTTCGAGACGCTTCTCGGGGACCTGGGCAGCTTCGCGGCCCTGGATTTCTCCACCTTCGCGGCGGCGCTTGAGAGCCTGATCGCCGTTGTCGAGGGTTTCTCCGAGGTCGACTTCCTCGACCTGGAGATCCCGATCATCGGGGTCAGCATCCTCGATATGGTCGGCATCGCCGATGACTTTATCGACGGCATCCAGGAGATCCTGGATAACCCCGTCGCCACCCTGCAGGAGCTCGAAGGGCGTCTTGCCGAGGCGCTGGGCCTACCGGATGATGCCATCGGCATGGCGATCGAGGAGATCTCCGGCAGCGACAATCTGATCCTGGAGTTCGACTTCTCCCGCGCCTTCAGCGAGCCGCTCAATATCGAGCTGGATCTGATGGAGCTGGTGGGTCAAGAATTCTTTGACGATATCGACGGCTTTAATCTCGATGCCTTCGGCCTCTATGGTGCCGCGGGGTTGGCGGTGAGTGGCGCCATCGATGCCAAGTTGAGTTTCGGCATCGATCTGGATAGCGCGCTCGATGGCGAGGGCAATCCCCAGGAACCGGAGGTCGCCCTGCTCTATGGCGAGGGGCATACCAACCTCGCCGGTAATCTCACGGCCACCGGCAGCGACATGACCTTCAATGCCGCCCTGGGGCCGCTGGGGGCGACGGTGCGTGACGGCGTGGCACAGCTGGGCATCGAGTTCGACCTGTTCGGTGAGGAAGAGGGGAGCCTGGATCTGCTCGACCTGGATCCGGGCGGCGACTTCCTGGAAGACCATTTCCCGGGCCTCGTGCCGACCTTCTCCGGCAGCGCCGAGGCGACCCTGCCGGTCAACTTCCCCACCAGCTCCAGTTACCTGGGCGATATCCTGCTGGGGGCCGCGCTGTCGCTGGATAGCGAAGGGAAGCTGTCCCTGGAGGGCAACCTCGATGACGATGCATTGCTCGCCTTCAGCGAGGGCTTCTTCGATGATCTGGACTTCGCGAACATCGATATCTTCTCCAGCCTGCCGCTGCTGATCGACGGTTTCGATCTCTTCCTCGCCAACCTCCAGGGCATGATGCAGGGTCAGGTGCTGGGCGTGGAGATTCCCTTCCTCGGCAATGCCCTCGGCGATAGCGCCCAGGTGCTCGAGGACTTCCGTCAGGACTTCGTGCAGCCCTTCCGGGAGCAGGTCGAGGAGACGCCCCAGCGTGGCCTGGAGATCGTTCAGGACCTGGTATTCCGCTCGCTCTGGGCGACCACCGTGCTGGTCAAGCTGGATGAGTCGGCCCCCGATCAGGACCTGGTGGATCTGGGCTTCGACCTGTTCGATAACGGCGTGGCCCTGGGGGACCTGGGCGCCTGGAGCGCTATGGGCATCGAGGTGGGCCGCTATGTCCATGCCGAGCAGACCGGCGATGGCCTGCAGTGGAACTTCGTGCTCGGTGGCGAATGGCAGCCCGATGTGCCCTTGAACTTCGATCTGGGCTTCCCGGCGCTGGGGCTGGAGCTGGATGTGGATCCCGAGGTGATCCTGGAATGGAACCTGGGCCTGGGCTTCGGGCTCGACTCCAACGAGGGCGCCTACTTCGATGTCAGCCGAGTCGATTACGAGATCGACGGCAATGACGTGACCGAGGTCGAGGATAGTGCGCTGGCCGAGTTCGGGGCCCGGGCCGAGCTGGCCTTCGGCCCGACCGATACCCTGACCGGCCGTCTGGCCTTCCTGGAGCTCGAGATCAGTCCCACCGGTGACGCCTTCGCCGTTATCGATGGCCAGCGTGAGCTGGTCGGTACCGGCGTCTTCGCCGACTTCCAGGTCGACCTGGTCAACACGGGGGGCGACGATACCGTGGCCTTCTTCGAGCTGGGCGACCTCGATGCCGAGGTGACCCTGGAGGCCGGTGCGCGCCTGGATGTCCAGGGACTGCTGCAGTTCAACGACGACCTTCTTCCCGCCGGTAGTATCGCGCCCCTGCTGCCCAGCATCCAGGCGGACTTCGTCTTCGACTGGGGCAATACGGGATCGCTGAATGGGCTGGCGCTCCCGCCGCTGATCGATGGGGACTTCGCTTCCGGGATCTCCTTCAATTTCGCCGACTCGCTCAATGAGATCGCCTTCAATAACGTGCAGCTCAATGTCGGCTCCTTCCTCTCCGATCTGGTGGGCCCCATCCTCGGCCAGATCCAGGAAGTCACCGGGCCGCTGGAGCCCATTATCGAGGTGATCACGGCACCGATCCCGGTGGTCTCGGACCTCGCCGGCAAGCCGGTCACCCTGGTTGACCTGGCGGCCACCTTCGGTGAGTTCGATCCCGGCTTTATCTACGCCATCGCCGACATCATCCAACTGGTCAATACCATTGGCGGTCTTGACGGGGAAGAGGCGTATATCGCCATCGGGAGCTTCAGCGTCTTCGACAGGGTCGAGACCTCGGCGGTATCTGGTAGCCAGCTGGCCAGTGGTGGCTTCGATCTCTCGGGGGCCTGGGGAGAAGGGGAGGCCTTCCTCGATGGGGTCGGGGACTTCCTGGATGACTTCAGTGACGACTTCGCCGGCCTGTTGGGTGACGGCGGCGCCGAGGGCACGACCAAGCAACTGTTGACCAGCGGCTTCGGCGAGGGCGGGGGCTTCGATTTCCCGATCCTCAGCGATCCGGCGCAGATCTTCGGTTTGTTGATCGGCCGGCCGGCGGTACTCGTGACCTACGATATGCCGCCCTTCGTCCTGGACTTCGAGTACGAGCAGAAATTCCCGGTCTATGGCCCTATCTTCGCGGTGATCACCGTGGGGCTCGGCTTCAAGGCTGACTTCGCCTTCGGCTATGACACCCAGGGCTTCATGGACTTTTCCGATGGCGACTTCCAGAACCCCCTCGACCTCTTGGCCGGCTTCTATGTCAGCGACCGGGAAAATCCCGATGGTAGCGGGGCCGACGTACCGGAACTGGTGCTTACCGGTGAGGTCTTCGCCGGCGCCGAGGTCAACCTGGGGGTGGCCAGTGCCGGGGTGGAAGGCGGCATCATCCTGACCGTCAATTTCGATCTCTACGACCCGGACCGTGATGGACGGGTACGCCTGAGCGAGATGCTCAACACCATCCTGTTCGAATTCCGTAACGGCGACCCGGCTCTGGCACCGGTCGCCATCTTCGATATTTCCGGCAATGTCGCCGCTCAGCTGCGGGCCTTTATCGAGATCCTCTTCCTCGAGTTCGAACTGGATATCACACCGCCCATCGTGCTCTTCGAGTTCGAGGTGCCCTTCGATCGCGAGCCGATCCTTGGCGATGTCACCGGTGACGGCACCCTGATCCTCAATATCGGCGACTCTGCCAGCCTGCGGCAGGAGGGCGATACCCGCGATATCGGCGAGGAGATCTTCGTCAAGCAGAGCGGTGATCAGGTCCAGGTCTGGTCACCCCAGTTCGGCGTCGGGGAGGGCGGTGCCCAGATCTATGAGGGCGTCAGCCGGATCCTGGTACGCGGTGGTGAGGGGGATGACCTGATCGACCTGAGCGGTGTGACCAGCATTGCCGCCGAGGTATATGGCGGCGAGGGCAATGACACCATCCGCCTCGGCGGCGGCGATGACCTGGTCTATGGCGGCCTCGGTCATGATGTGATCGAGGTCGTCGAGGGCGGCGACAATATCATTATCGGCGGTCGTGGTGACGATGATATTCAGGGCGGTAGTGGCAACGACCTGATCTTCGGCGGAGTGGTCTTCCTGAATGGCGACGCCCCGCTCTGGACGGATTGGACGCGGCTGAGATTCACTGCCGGATACGCCGAGGATGGCAATAACCGTATCCATACCGGCAATGGTCAGAACCTGGTGATCGCCGGGGGTGGCCATGACACCGTCATCGGTGGTGACGGCGCGGATACCATCTATGCCGATGGCGGCTTCTTCGATCTCTCCCGTAGCTCGCCCTGGAGCGTGGATGCCGCCGAGTACCTCGACCTCGGGGTCGGCGGTAACGACTACGTCTTCGGTGGTGTGGGCGACGACGAGATCCATGGCGGCCCCGGTGATGATGTGCTCAAGGGCGGTGTGGGCGACGATACCCTCTTCGGCAACAAGGGCTTCGACATCCTCTTCGGTGATGGCTCGCCCTTCGACAAGGATGACGTACTTACCGATGACGATGATTTCGAGTTCGATGTTGCAGGCAACCTGGAGGCCATCCAGTGGGCCTTCGATGAGACCTATGACCACGGTAACGATACCCTGCACGGCGGCACCGAGAATGACCTGATCTTCGGCGGCTTCGGCAACAGTGTCATCGACGGCGAGCAGGGCAGCGACCTGATCTTCGGTGACGGTGGCCGTGTCGAGTACACCGCCGACGGTATTCCCATCCACATCCATTCGCTGATCGATCCCGATCCCGATGCCGCGAGTGTCGTCAGTGGTTCCAACACCCTGAGTGGTGGCGGCCAGGGCGGCAATATTATCTTCGGTGGCGCCGGGGTGGACAATATCCTCGGTGGCGATGGGCCGGATATCGTCTTCGGGGGGGACGGCGACGACATCATCGACGGCGCCAAGGGCTCCGACGTGCTGTTCGGCGATACCGGCCTGGTGGCCTATCGCAACTATGCCGGTGAGGGAGTGCATCGCCGGATCGGCGACGAGGACCTGCCGGCCGGTATCTTCGACGGCGATGATTTCGACGATAACCCCCTCTCCCTCGACCTGATCATCACCGATCCCGATGAAGCGGCCGATGCCGCCGGTGCCGTCGGTGCCGGCTCCGATATCGTCGTGGGCGGCCAGGATGACGATATCGTCCTCGGCGGCGGTGGTGGCGACTTCCTCTATGGCGACTGGGAAGTCGATCCCTTCGGTCCCGATCCCGACAGCGCGCCCCAGGGCAGCGATATCGTGATCGGTGACTGGGGGCGTCTGGACTTCGTGGCGCGGCGTGTCACCATCATCGAGAGCCTGTTCGCCGGTGATGGCGTGGGCGGTGACGATACGCTCTACGGCAACGGTGGCGATGACGTACTGATCGGTGGCTCCGGCGGCGACACCCTGCATGGGGTCAATGGCGGTGAGCTGGACGGCGACACCTTCATCCCCCGGTTGGTCGATGTGATCGTCGGTTACGATCAGGACACCGGGGAGCCCATCACGGAAACGGCCACCGGTGACGATATCGCCATCGGCGATAACGCCCGCTTGACCTTCGCCCCGGCACTCAACCTGCATCCCGAGGGGGCCGCCCTGGTGACCTTCGGCGGCTACCTGGTGAAGGCGGAAACCACCGATACCCGTAATGCCACCGGTGGTGAGGATACGCTCTTCGGCGACCTGGGCAGCAATACCCTGATCGGCGGCGCCGAGGGTGACGACATCTACGGCGCCGAGGGCAACGATATCGTCCTCGGCGACAACGGCGAGGTCGTCTTCGGCACCGTGATACTGACCGACATGGTCGATGAGGCCGAGAAGCTCTTCGTCTTCCTGGAGCGGGTCGAGAGCGTGGTGACCGAGGATGACGACCTGGTCGACGGCTTCGTCGGCGGCAGCGATACCATCCTCGGCTTCACCGGCACCGAGATCGCCCTGGGTGGCATCGCCGGCGATATCATCGATGGCCACGAGGGCGACGATATCCTGCTGGGCGACAACGGCCTGGTACAGCTGATCCCGTCACGGGCCGATGAGCACCAGGGGACCCCGGGCTGGCAGATCGATCTCGCGGCGCCCGGTGCCCTCGCCTTCCTGGCCGGCGTGGTGGAGCGCATCGTCACCTCGGATGTCGAGAACGCCAGCGGTGGCGAGGACATCATCTCCGGCGGCGAGCATAGCGACATCATCCTCGGGGGTGCCGAGGGCGATACCCTCTATGGCGACAGCGATGTGCCGCTGGGGCCGGAACAGGTCGTCGGTGACAACCTGATCCTGGGCGACAACGGCGAGCTGCTGTTCGACACCGACAACCCCGACTGGGTGTTCCTGACCCTGGTACATACCGCCCTCGGCGGTATCGACAATGACGACTCCCTGGCCGACAAGCCGGCCGACCCCGCCGACTTCGTCGGTGGCGCGGACCTGATCTATGCCGGCGATGGCGAGGATATCGCGCTGGGCGGCCTGGACGGCGACGAGATCCATGGCCAGGAAGGCGACGATATCCTGCTCGGCGACAACGGCCAGTTGAACTTCCTCTCCGGCGCCGAGTGGAGTGGCGATGTCGAGAAACTGGGCGGCGTCCTCGCGATCCTCGAGACCACCGATGAGGCCGATCCCGAAGGCGGCCAGGACCTGGTGCTGGCCGGTGACGGCGACGATATCGTGCTGGGTGGCGTGCTCGGCGATCTGTTGTTCGGCGAGACCGGTGAGGACGTCCTGCTCGGCGACCAGGGACGCCTGGAGTGGAATGAACAGGAGGGCAATGAGACTTACCGCATCCTCGACCTGATCACCACCACCAATCCGACCCTGGGGGGGCGTGACCTGATCGATGGCGGTGCGGACAACGACGCCATGTTCGGCGGCACCGACAGCGACCTGCTGTTCGGTGGTAGCGGCGACGACCTGATGTTCGGCGACCACGGTGAGCTGCTGCCCCAGGAGAACACCTATGGGGTTGGCCATGCCCACAACTTCTTCGCCATCGATACCGGTGCCGAAGATGGCGGGGCCGGCGACCTGATGTTCGGTGGCGACGACGACGACATCATGCTCGGCCAGCAGGGCAACGACGCCATGTACGGCGGGGCCGGCGACGACGACATGATCGGCGGCCACAACGTCGAAGGTGGCATCGATTGGCTGGGCACTCCGACCCAGGTGGTCACCTCCGAGCTCGATTGGGACAAGCGCAGTCATCCCGACTGGCCGGATAACGACGATCCGCGCTTTAACGACCTGATGGACGGCGGTAGCGGCAGCGACGTGATGCTGGGCGACAACGGCACCATCTGGCGTCGCGACGCGACCACCAGTGAGCGGCATTACCAGCTGAATGGAGAGACCATCCACCTGATGCCCGGCGTCGGCGAGGAGCCGGATACCCTCAGTGGCTATCCGGACCTTGATCTCGGCAGCCAGGGCACGGACCCGAACTGGAGCTTCGGCCGCCTGATCACCCTGCTGGATCATGACCATGCCATCCAGGATGCCGGCGGTGCCGATCGCACCTTCGGCGATGACGCCATGGCCGGCGGCGCGGACGGCGACATGCTGTTCGGCAGCCTGGGCGACGACGTGATCCAGGGCGATGGCAGCCTGGAGATCCTGGATCCGTTCGGCCTCGGCGACCTGCTGGTGCTCTGGGAGCTGGACGCCACCAGCGGTTGGCAGCCGGAGACCCTGACGACCCTCGGTGATCTGGTCGATGGCCTCGAGACCAATGACATCGATCCGCTGCGCGACAGTGGCGAGGCCGGGCCCCAGGCCTTCGATCTCCAGATGGGCGATGGTCAACTGAACGAGGTCGACAACCCCCTGCTGGCGCTGCGCTTCAATATCATCGAGCGCGCGTCGGACGACGACGACTACATCGAAGGCAACGGCGGCAGCGACCTGCTCTACGGTGGCCTGGGCCAGGACGACATCATCGGCGGCAGCTCCGCGCTGTACGGCCTGGTGACCGCCGAGCAGCGGCCCGATAGCGGCGACGAGATCTACGGTGGCGCCGGCGAGCGGCTGGCCCGCAACGAGTTCGTCGGCGTCGATGATGACCTCATCGAATGGCAAGATCGCCATGCCCGCGATGCCGACGTGATCCTGGGGGACAATGCCAACGTCTTCCGCCTGATCGACGGTAATAACGATCCGCTGGCCTTCAACTTCGATACCAGCCGCGACCTCGTGCCGGATCACTATCCGGATGAGGGCGCGAACTTCCAGCTCCGGCAGTTCGCTCCCGGCGTCGAGCTGGCCGATGCCCAGGACGCCTGGTACGTCGCGAACTGGCTGCTGATCCAGGCGCGCGGCTTCGAGCTGCTCGACTATGCGGCAGGCGAGGGCGATACCTACGACGGCCCGGGAGAAGGCAATAATAGCGGCGACGACCTGATCCACGGCGAGTCCGGCGACGACCTGATCCACGGCATGGCCGGCCATGACGCCATCTTCGGCAATAGCGAGGATGACCATATCACCGGCGGCACCGGTAACGACTGGATCAGCGGCGGCAGCGGCGAGGATGGCGTGATCGGTGACGACGGCCTGGTCCTGCCCAGCCGCAATGGTCAGGCCGAGCCGCTCTATGGCATCGAGGCAATCGAGGAGCTCGACAAGACCATCAGCACGCCCGGCAATATCCAGCAGGCGCTGATCAACCAGAGTCATGAGCTCAAGCTGGCCGTGCGCCTGTTCAGCTTCCCGGGTGAGGGCGGTGCCACCCTGGCGGCCGAGGGTAACGACATCATCTTCGGCGGCCTGGGCAACGACTGGCTGCACGGTGGCGCCGGCGATGACGCCGTCTCCGGGGCCGAGGCCCTGCCCGGCTACTACGACGGCTCCCTCAACTGGCTGCTGGTACGCCAGCATGAGCTCTGGGGAATCGACGCCCAGGTGTCCTGGTACGCCGACCGGGCGCCGATCAACCCCGGCGATATCCTGCAGTATGAGGGCCGACGCCCGGGGACCGGCGAGTTCTCGCTCTACGATGAGCACGACCCCTGGCGGCGTGTGATGCTGGGTAGCGATGGCGAATGGCTCAAGGACGCGGTCTGGGTCGATAGCCAGGCCGAGGCCGAGGCAATCATCGAGGGCTGGCTCGGCTCAGAAACTGACCTGGATGAGAATGACCCGGCCGTGGTCGAGTACTACCGCGACCTGATGGTGCAGTTCGAGTTTGAAGGCGAGGGCGTGAAATGGCTCTTCGGCGTCGATCCCGGCGATCCCGAGCGGGATCTGGCCGGCGACACCCAGGACGGCGTCGACCTGATTCCCCTATTCGACTTCCTGCTGAATTTCGATCCCCTGGAAGGGATCATCGACACCCGCTTCGAGGAGGGACTGGCGACCGACGGCGACGACCGGATCTTCGGTGACCTGGGCCATGACTGGCTGGCCGGTGGCACGGGGCGCGACCATATGTATGGCGGCCGCGGTGACGACATGCTCAATATGGATGACGACCATGGCTCCAACTTCGGCGATATTTCGGGTCAGAACACCCACCCCCACTTCGATGCCGATGATGCCCTGGCCAACAACCTGCCCGATGCCTATCAGTCCTATGCCGATATCGTCTACGGCGGGGCCGGGCGCGATCGCCTGATCCTCAATACCGGGGCCGACCGGGCCATCGACTGGGTGGGCGAGTTCAACAGCTATGTGGTGCCCTTCAGTCCCTTCGGGGCCTTCCATATCAGTCGCTCCCTGCAACCGCATCTTCAGGAGTTCCTCTACGAGCTCTCCGAAAGCGACGGCGCGGACCAATGGGCGCCGGATCACGAGCGCTTCGATGACCACTTCAACCAGGACGGCCGCATCGACCTGCTCGATGAGCGAGCGGAACGCAACTACGAGCCCTATGGCGAGTTGGGCCTGGTGCTGCAGCAGGACTTCGACTGGAACGAGCAGACCGGTGCCCCGGACGATCCCCAGCCGGGTAATTTCCAGGGGCGGCGCGAGATCATGCGTCGCGAGCTGTTCCACGGCGATGAAACGCCCGGCGGCGGTGGTCCCAATGCCACGGCCTTCGCCGTGGAGGCGGGTGACTGGAGCATGGGTGGCGGGCTCTATACCGCCACCGCGGAGCTGAACCAGGAAGCCGTCAGCATCCTGCATCTGCAGGACGCCCAGCCGACTTACCTGGAGATCCTGGTGGATGTCAGCGTCGACAAGGACAAGGCCGGGGTGGGTTCCAATGCGTATATCCTCTTCGACTACCAGGATGCGGATGACTTCAAGTTCGCCGGTATCGACCAGAGCACCAACAAGCTGCAGATCGGCCAGCGCACGGCCAGCGGTTGGGAGGTGCTGAGTCAGGTCAATCTCAAGCTATGGCATGACACCCTCTATACGCTGGGCCTGGTGCTCAACGGCACCATTGCCACCATCGTGATCGATGGCCAGCACGAGTCCAGCTATGCCTTCTCCGATGCGCTCAACGACGGCTATCTGGCGCTCGGGGCCAATAATTCGGTGGCGCACTTCAGCAACTTCCAGGTGCAGAAGTTGCCACCGCTGACCACCCACGAGGAGGTGTGGGACTTCGAGGGCACCGAGCATGGCCTGACCGAGGAGCTCGGTGATTGGCAACTCGCTGCCGGCTGGCTGAATGGTCAGGCGGGTGCGGTGCCGGCCATGCTGTTCGGTGACCTGCCCCTGGGCGTCGGCCCCTATGCCGCCCTGGAACTGGAGACCCGGCTGCTGGCCGAAGGCCGCTCCGGCCTGGTTTACAACTACCTCGCGGCCGACGACTACAAGTTCGCCCTGCTGGATGCCGAGGCGGGCCTGCTGATGCTGGGGCATGTGATTGGTAATGCTCTGGAGATCGATGCCAGCCTGGCGGTCGAGCTGCAGGATGGCGAGGCCTACGACCTCAAGCTGACCCTGACCGGCGGCCAGGCGCTGGTTGCCCTGAAGCCGGCCGCGGCGGAAGACACCGAGAGTGCCTGGCAGATCATGGGCGAGGTCTACTACAGCCTGCTCAATGCCGGCCAGTGGGGGCTGATGGTCGATGCCAATGGTGAAGCCGACTTCGCTCATCTGGAGGCGCGTACCAATGACATTGCCTATCTGGACGATGCCGAGGCCCTGATGGCCTCCGCGACGCCATCCGGAACCGGCAATGGCGTCACGGTGCCGACCCCGGCTCAGGTCGAAGGCGTGGCCATGGAGGCCTGGGCACGGATGTGGGAGGCCTTCGGCGCCAGCTCGCTGGACTTCGATATCGACGATATCCAGATCGAGATCGCTGACCTGGGTGACGGTCGCCTGGCCCTGGCCGATGGGCTGACGATCCTGATCGATGGCGGTGCCGCCGGCCATGGCTGGTTCGTCGACCCGACCCCCTGGAACGATGACGCCTTCCGCCGCGGCCTGGAGGACGGCGTACTGCTGGCCGTGCCGTCCAGTGAGGCACACGGTCGCATCGACCTGCTTACCGTCCTGATGCATGAGATCGGCCATTTGATGGGCCTGGATCACCTCGAGGCGACCGGCGAGGGGTACCAGCTGATGCACGAGGCGCTGCCCACGGGCATGCGCATCCTGCCCGACGGCGTGATGGCCCATCCCGACGAGGAGGCCGTCGACTCGCCGCTCTCCGGGGAGCTGCCACCACAGGCCGACCGAGACACGGCGCCGCAGGGCTTGGCACTGGGCCACGAGTTGCTGCTGTTCGACCTGCGTGGAGGCGGGCTGCGCGACATGCTGCCCGAGGAGGCACCGCCGGTGGCGGCGCCACCCCAGGAACTGCCGAGCCAGGCGGAGCCCGAGGCGATGGTCGCGTCCCCGGTGCTGGAGGGGGGCGATGATGACGAGGCCTCGATGACCTTCGACTCGCTGAGCTCCCAGGCGCTCTCGAAGCCGCTGTCGCTGCTCGGCAAGTTCGGTTCTCGGCTACGCTGAACAGAGTAAGTAGGGGCAGGTCCCGCAGGGGGCTGCCCCGAGCAAGGGGCCCTCCCGACGGGGGTCGAGAACGGAACCTCGAATGGAACCAAGCGTGGAGGTCATCATGAGTGATGCGCCGAATGATGCACAAGGGGCGACGGGAGCCACAGGGGGCGCGGAGAAGAGCGAGAAGGGCACCCCCAAGGTGGTATGGGACGACTCCTCTCTGAACATGTCCTATGCCAACGTGGTGAACGTCACCAGTACCCGGGAAGAGGTGACCCTGTTCTTCGGCACCAACCAGACCTGGAATGCCCGCGAGTCGGAATTCAAGGTCAAACTGCATGATCGCATCATCCTCAGTCCCTTCGCCGCCAAACGGCTATTGGCGCTGTTGAGCGCCGTGGTGGGGGAGTACGAGAAACGCTACGGCAAGCTGGACATTTCCGACCCCCGGGGGGGACACCCCGGAAGCTAGTCGGCAACGGCGCCGCTAGGAGTCCGACAGCCTCCTAGGGAGGACAGACGCCGGGAGGGGACATCGTGAGAGAAAGTGCCGCGGCCCGACAAGCCGGTGAAGGGGTGGCCGATGAGCGGGTCGCCTTTCTCGATCAGGGGCTCTGGCATCGCCTGGCCGACGCCGAGGATGAGGCCGGCTATCTGGGGGCCTGGTTGTCCCTGCTGGGACGAATGATTTCGGGATGCCGCTTCGCCGTGGTGCTCTTCCATGAGCCGGACGATAACCTCTTGGTACCCATGGCGGCCTGGCCCGAGAACCGCCCCCCCTCGGCGGCACTCTCGGAAGCGGTGGATGCCGCCGTGAGCGAGGGTACCGGGGCGGCTCGCCATATGGGGCAGGAGGGTAGTGAACCGCGCTATGCCCTGGTGTTACCCGTCCATTTCGACGCACGACTGGAGGCCGTGATCGCCCTTGAGGTGATCACGGCCTCTCGCGATTCCCTGCCGGAAATCATGCGGCGGCTGCAGTGGGGGTCGGCCTGGCTGGAGGCCTGGCTGTGGCGGCGGCGGGCGGAGAACGAGGCCCAGCGTCGCGAGCGCATCCAGGCCGCCTTCGACCTGCTGGCCCCGGTGCTGGACGCCCATCACCTGCAGGACGCCTGCGATAGCCTGGCCACCGAGCTGGCGGCCAGCCTGGGGTGTGCCCGCGTCGCCATTGGCCTGCGGCGTCGGGGGCGGCTGCGGATGATCTCGGTATCGCATACCGCCGTCACCGACAGGCGAATGCAGGCCATGCGGCTGATGGCCAATGCCATGGATGAGGCCCTGGATCAGGAGGCCACCCTGGTCTACCCGGCACCGGAGGGACAGGTGCTGTCGACCCTGGCCCATGCCCGCCTGGCGCAAGACGCCGGCGCCACGGCCCTGGTATCGGTGCCCCTGCCCTGGGGCGAGCAGCGCCTTGGCGCCCTGTTGCTGGAGTTCGACGAGGCGGGGCGCATCGACGAACACCTGCTCGATACCCTCGAAGCGGTGGCCGTGGCGGCGGCCCCGGTGCTGGATGCCCGACGGCGCGGGGATCGCTGGTTCCTGGGGCGCGCCTGGGATGCCCTGGTGAGTGTGGCCGGAGCCCTGGTGGGGCCCGGGCACCTGGGCAAGAAGGCCTTGGCGGTGCTGCTGATCGGGGTGGCGGCGTTCTTCTATCTGGCCACCGGGGAGTTCCGGGTCACCAGCGATGTGGTCATCGAGGGTAGTGTGCATCGCACCCTGGCGGCCCCCTTCGATGGCTATGTGGCCGAGGTGCTGGTGCGCCCCGGGGATGTGGTGACGGCGGGGCAGCCGCTGGCCGAGCTGGATGCCACCGACCGTCGGCTCGAACTGCTGCACTGGCTGAGCATGGAGCGCCAGCGCCAGCTGGAGTACGAGCGGGCCCTGGCCGAAGGCGATCGCTCGGCGGTGGCGGTGGCCGGAGCACAGATGGCCCAGGCCCAGGCCCAGGCCGATCTGGCCCGGGAGCAGATCCGCCGCAGCCGACTCGAGGCGCCCTTCGATGCCTATGTGCTGAGTGGCGATCTCTCCCGTTCCGTGGGGGCGGCCCTGTCGCGAGGCCAGCCGATGCTGGAGCTGGCCCCCCTGGACGCCTATCGGGTGGTGCTGATGGTGGACGAGCGCGATATCGGTCACCTCGTGCAAGGCCAGGAGGGACGCCTGGTGCTGTCGGCCCTCCCCGAACGCCCCCTGCCCTTCGTGGTGGAACGCATCACCCCGATCTCCGAGCCCGGCGAGGGGCGCAACCGCTTCCGGGTCGAAGGCATCCTGGAGGACCCCGAGGCACTCAGGCGCCTGCGCCCCGGCATGGAGGGGGTGGCCAAGGTCGCCGTCGATGAGCGGCGCCTCGCCTGGATCTGGAGCTACAAGATCATCGACTGGCTGCGCCTGCAGCTCTGGCGCTGGTGGCCCTGAGATGGCTGGCGAGGGTTCCCTGTTCAGCGTCCACTGGGGGGCCGTGGCGGCGTCCCGGCCCCGGCTGCGTCCCCATGTTCGCCTGCATCGTCATCTCTATCGTGGCCAGCCCTGGTATGTGCTGCAGGACCCGGTCTCGGGCCGCTATCATCGCTTCGCGCCGGGGGCGCAGCGCCTGATGTCCCGGCTGGATGGCGAGCGCACCCTGGACGAGGCCTGGCAGGAGGTGGTGGCCAGCCTGGGCGAGGCGGCCCCGACCCAGGACGAGACGATCCAGCTATTGGGTACCCTGCATGCCGCCGATGCCCTGAGCCATGCTAGTGCCCTGGACCTGGAGGCACTGTTCGAGCGCCGCGACCGCCATCGTCGCCGCCAATGGCTGCAGCGGGTGCGTAGCCCCATGGCCATCCGCCTGCCGCTGCTCGATCCAGACCGTCTCCTCGATCTGCTCTATCCCCTGTTCCGGCCGCTACTGAGCGGTATCGGCGGCGTGCTGTGGTTGGGGGTCGTGCTCGTCGCCGCGGTGCTGGCGGTGATGCACTGGGAGGGGCTCGCCGCGGACGTGTCCAGCCAGCTGATGTCGCTGCATAACCTGCCGCTGCTGGTGGGGGTCTTCATCGTCGTCAAGGCGATCCATGAGCTGGGGCATGGGCTGATGGTGAAGCGCTGGGGGGGCGAGGTGCATGAGCTCGGCATCATGTTCCTGGTCTTTATGCCGGTCCCCTACGTGGATGCCTCGGCGGCGACCGCCTATCCCAGCAAGTGGCAGCGGGCCGCGGTGGGGGCGGCGGGCATCATGGTGGAGTTGCTCCTGGCGGCCTTGGCGATGTTCGTCTGGCTGGAAGCCGAGGAAGGGCTGGTGCGCGCCATCGCCTTCAATGCCATGGTGGTGGGGGGCGTCTCCACCCTGCTGTTCAATGGCAACCCGCTGCTGCGCTTCGATGGCTACTATGTGCTGGCGGACCTGCTCGAGATCCCCAATCTCTTTATGCGCGCCAATCGCTATGTCTTCTACCTGGTGCAGCACTACCTCTTCGGTATGCAGGACGCCCGGTCTCCGGTGACCGCCGAAGGGGAGCGAGGCTGGCTGTTTGTCTACTCCATCGCCTCCTTCGTCTATCGCATGTTCCTGATGACCCTCATCGTGATGTTCGTGGCCTCGCTCTTCTTCACCCTGGGGGTACTGCTGGCCATCTGGGCAGTGGCGCAGATGTTGATCTGGCCCCTGCTGAAGGGCGTGACCTTCCTGCTTACCAGCCCGCGGCTCACCCGGCATCGCGGTCGGGCCTGGTTGGCAACGACCCTGCTGCTCGGTGGCATCCTGCTTCCCGTCGGCCTGGTGCCGGTGCCCCATGCCACCCTGGCGGAGGGGGTGCTCTGGGTGCCGGAGCGCGCGGTGGTGCATGTCTCGGCCGGCGGCTTCGTCGCCGAAGTGCTGGCCGAGCCGGGGGGGCCGGTCGTCGCGGGTGAGCCCCTGGTCAGGCTCGAGGCGCCGTTGCTGGATGCCGAGATTCGGGTGATGGAGGCCCGGGTCGAGGAGTTGGAAGTGCGCCGGGCCCTGGCGGCGGTGAACGACCGCGTCCAGGAACGCATCCTCACCGCCGAGCTGGAACTGGTCGAGGCGCGCCTCGACGAGGCCCGGGAGCGGCGCGAGGCCCTGACCGTGCTCAGCCCGGCGACGGGTATCCTGGCCCTGCCCGCGGACCAGCACCTGGTGGGTCGCTACTTGCCCCGGGGCAAGCAGTTGGCCCTGATCATCGACCCGCGGCGCCCGGTGGTGCGAGGCGTCGTCCCCCAGACGCGCATCGACCTGATCCTGTCGCAGACCCGAGGCGTGGCCGTGCGCCCCGCCGAGGCGCCGCGGCGGGTGCTGGAGGCCACCGCCCTGCGCCTAGTGCCCTCGGCCAGTGGCGAGCTTCCCAGCCTGGTGTTGAGCGCCGAAGGCGGCGGCCGCGAGGCCCTTGACCCGGCATCACCGGAGCGGCCGCTCAGCCTGGAGCCGCTCTTCACCCTGGAGGCCGAGGTGCCGGGGTTGGCCGGGATGCGCGGGGTCGGCGGTCGGCTCTACCTGCGCTTCGATCATGGCAAGGCGCCCCTGGCCGCGCAGCTCTACCGCGCCGTGCGCCAGGTCTTCCTGGAGCGGCTCAATGTCTGAGGCCCTGAGTCATGGTCCGGCACGCGGTGCGCACCTGTGGATTCCGCACCGGGGGCAGCCTCCCTCCCGGGGGGCCGTGGCCTGGAACCTGATCTCCTCCTGGGTCGGGCGCTGGCCGGGGCGGGAGCGGCACCTCGAGGCCCGCTTCCGGGAGGCGTTGGTGAAGGACCGGTGGCGCCCCGCACAGGAGGGGCCGGGGCGGCAACTGATGCAGGCGCTACGCGAGCGGCGGCTAGGCCCGGGCGCCGCCTCGGTCCTGGTGGGGCTGGCGCGTCGCCTGGGCTGGGATGATGACACGGCCCTGCTGATCGATGCCTGGCACATGCTCCTGGGCGGCGTGGTCCTGGGGGACGACCCGCAGTCGGGGCATCGCGCCAGTGAGCTGGCGGCGCTGGCCGCGGCCCAGGCCGGCTGGCAGGTACTGTGCATCATTCCCGAGGGCGAGCCGGGAGGCCTGAGGGCGCGGCGGCTGATGGCGGCGGCCGCGGCCCTCGAGCTGAGCCACGCGCGGATCTCGAGCGAGGATCCCCGTGACCTGCGCCGCCAGGCCTATGGGGCCGCCCTGGTCTGTGTGCCCTTGGCCACCCTGGCCCTGGACCTGTTGCATGGGGCCCGGGAGGCACGGCGCTCTGGGGTGGCGCTGCGTCGCCGCCTCGCCAGGCTCGCCGAAACGGCGCCCCAGGGAGCGCTAGTCTCCTCCGGGCACCCCTGCCTGGCCCTGTTGGTGGATGCCGGCGAGCTGCTCTGTGACCGGGCCCTCGATACCGTCGCCCTGCGGAGTCAGGACGCCTGCAGCAGTGAAAGGGCCCTGGCGACCCAGGCCCTGGCCCTGGCCGAATTACTGCACCCCGAACGCCACTTCGTCCTCTGTGGCGATGAGCGCCTGCCCGAATTGACCGAGGAGGGCGGACGTGTCCTCGAGGGGCTGGCCCATTCGCGGGGTGGACTCCTGCTGGATCCGGCCCTGCGCCATGAGGCCGTGGCCGCCGCCCTGCTGGTGACCCGAGCCTGGCAGGCGGACCGGCAATACGTGGTGGGTCCCGAAGGGATAGCGATTGCCGAGGAACGCCTGCAGCCGCTCCTGGATGCCTGGCGGCCCGGACTGAGAACCCTGCTCGAGGTCGAGCAGGGCCTGGCCAGGTCCGATGCCCTGCTGAGTCAGGCCCGGGTGCACTCCCTGCTGAGTGGGCTGGAGCGGCTGGGGGGCTATGGCTGGTATCGCCAGGCGGTGAGTCATGAATTGGCGCGTCTCTATGATTGCGCCCTGTGGCGGCGGCGTGCTCCGGCCGGGCCGACGAGCATCGCCCTTCACCAGG
This sequence comes from Halomonas sp. H5, assembly GCF_050613175.1. Classification (GTDB taxonomy): domain Bacteria; phylum Pseudomonadota; class Gammaproteobacteria; order Pseudomonadales; family Halomonadaceae; genus Bisbaumannia; species Bisbaumannia salifodinae. The sequence goes on along the minus strand of NZ_CP192510.1, from coordinate 4,039,174 downwards.
TCTCGGTGCATAGCGACGCAGAGGCCCTGACGCATGCCCGGGAGCGGCTCGAGGCCGCCGCGCCCGGGACCTGTGGCCTGGTGCTGCCCGATGCCCTGGTGACGGACCTGGAGACCACCGCGGCGCCCGTGTTGTCCCTTTCCGCGGCGTTAAGGGCCTGCCGCTACGGGGGCGACCGGGAAGATCGACCCGAGGCGGCGGTCCTGATCCTGACCGCGGACCAGGACCCCGTCGAGCTGGCCCAGGCGCTGGTGGTGAGGCGCTGGCCGGGGGTGCGACGCTGCGCGGTGATCATGCTGCCCGGCGACGCGGCAGGCTGGCCCTGGTCCCCGCTGGGGCTGCGTGGCAGCCGCTGGCGAGCCGGCAGGCTGGCCAGGCAGCGTGCCGCACTCAAGCGGCGTCTCCTGCAACGCGACCAGGGGATGCAGCGGCTGCTGCACTTCTCGGAGTAGGAAGGAGGGAGTCATGCGGGCATGGCGCGGTTGGCTGATCGGCTTGGGGCTCTGGGCCCCGCTGCTGTGGGCCGATGAGCTGCGTATTCAGGAGTGTCTGATCGAGCCCAGTGCCAGCGTGGAGCTGGGCGCCTCGGGGGAAGGCCTGCTGGAAGCGGTGCTCGTCGATCGCGGTGATCGAGTGACCCAGGGGCAGGTCGTGGCGCGCTTGACCGCTGACCTGGAGGCCGTGACCCTGCGTATTGCCGAAACACGGGCGGCGAATCGTGCCGCCATCGAATCGGGGCGCAGCCGCGTGGCCTATTTCGGTGCCCAGCGGCGTCGTTCCGCCCAGCTACGCGAGCGGCAGCTGGTCGCCGCGGAGGGCCTGGAGCGCAGCCGTACCGAGGAGGCCTTGGCCAATGCCGAGCTGCGACTTGCCGAACTGGAGTATGAACTCGCCCAGCTTGAACGCGAGCGGGCCGATATCCTCCTGGCGCAACGGCAGGTGACCAGCCCCTTCGATGGGGTCGTCCTGGTGCGTCATATGCACCCCGGGGAGTATGTCAACGAGCAGTCGGTGCTGATGACCCTGGTGGCCATGGATCGCCTGCATGTGGAGGCCTTTCTGCCGCTGACCCACTTCCCCGGGATTCGCCCGGGGATGACGCTGATGGTGGAGACCCGGCCCCCCTTCGCGGGGCGCCATGAAGCGGAGGTGGAGACGGTAGACCGCGTCTTCGATGCGGCGAGCGGCACCTTCGGGGTAAGGCTGGTGCTGGATAACCAGGATCGGCAGCTGCCCGCAGGCATCCGCTGCGTCCTGCTGATTCCCGAACAAGTATGAATAACGGATAACGAACAACGGCGCCGCCCTGGGGGCGGCGCCGTTGTGTTGGTGGCTTGTGCCAATGCTTGGCTTAGGCGAAGCGCGGGTGGAGTACCGCCTTGCCGCCGCCGAGGCCGGCCTGCACCAGCAGGGCCAGGGTCCAGAACAGCGGGAACTCCCAGCCGCCACCCGGATTGGAGAACAGCCAGCCGTTGGCCAGGTGGGGCACGGTGGCGCCGATCAGCAGGGGTACCAGGGCCAGGCTCACCCAGCGGGTGTAGATGCCCAGGATCAGGGCCAGGCCGCCACCCACCTCGGCGAGGATGGTCAGGTAGGCGAAGATGGCCGGCAGCCCCAGGGAGTCGAAGAAGGCCACGGTGCCGGGAATGGTGAAGACGAAGATCTTCAGCAGTCCGTGGGCCAGGGTCATGACGCCGAGGGAGAGACGCAACAGGGTAGTGGCATAGGCTTGCATGGCGGTTTCCTCTTGGAAGTTGTCAGGGAATGCCCGCAGTCTATTGTGTTTTTATTGCTTGATAATCGCCAAATATGGAATATGACTGTTTCTTTTAAGTGAATAATGGCGTCGTCGTCACGCCACAATGCGATGAACCATAAAAAAGGCGCTGCCGAAGCAGCGCCCAATCCAGCCAAACTCGTCGTCGATCAGTGGCTATGGCCATGATCCTCGTGGTCGTGGTCGTGGTCGTGGTCGTGGTCGTGGTCGTGGTCGTGGTCGTGGTCGTGGTCGTGGTCGTTATGGCCGTGATCGTCATGCCCCGGCTCGGCCAGGGCCGCATGCAGCACCCGGGCGTTATGGCGCATCATGCCCAGGTAGGTGTTGGCCTCGCCCTCGGCGGCCAGGGCATCGGCATAGAGGGTGCCGGCGATGGGCAGGCCGGTCTCCTCGGCCAACTGGTTGATCACCGCCGGACTGGTCATGTTCTCGTGGAACAGGGCGCGCACGTCCTGTTCGCGGATCACGTCGATCAACTGGGCCATATCGGCGGCGGAGGGCTCGGCCTCGGTGGAGAGGCCCACCGGCGACAGGAAGCGCAGCCCATAGGCGCTGGAGAAGTAGCCGAAGGAATCGTGGCCGGTGATGATGCTGGTGGAGGCGGGAATCTCGCCCAGCAGCTCGCGGATCTCGGCGTCGGTGGCCTCGATCTCGTTGATATAGCGCTCGGCATTGGCACGGTAGGCCGACTCGTTGGTCGGGTCGGCCTCGACCAGGCCGTCGAGGATATTGCCCACATAGACCCTGGCCCTGGCCAGATCCTGCCAGGCATGGGGATCATCGTCGCCATGGGCATGGCCCTTATGGTCGTCTTGCCCATGGTCATCGGGGCCGTGATCGCTATGGTCGTCGTGGCCATGATCGTCGTGGTCGTCATGCCCATGATCGTTATGGTCGTCGTGACCATGATCGTCGTGGTCGTTATGCCCATGGTCATCGTGGCCATGCGCATGCCCATGGTCGTGACCCTGGTAGCCGAGCCGCTCGATGCCCTCGGTGGTGGTGACCAGGGCGCCGGCATAGTCGCTGGAGTCGATCAGCCGCTCCATCCAGCCCTCGAAGCGCAGGCCGTTGAAGACCACCAGGTCGGCATCGGCGATGGCGCGGGCATCCCGGGGGCTGGGGGAGTAGACATGGGCATCGCTGTCCTGGCCCACCAGGGCATGCACCTGAACGTGCTCGCCGCCGACGTTCTCCACCATGTCGGCCAGGATGCTGAAGCTGGCCACCACCGCGAGGCGCTCGTCGGCGTAGAGGGGCGCGGCGGCCAAGGTGCCGGCGGCACCCAGCAGCATTCCAAGGGCAAGGGGCTTGCGCATATCTAGCTTCCTCGAATCGAAGGTAGGGTGGCGAGGCCTAGGCGGCCTCGCCGGTTTCCAGGGGGGTGGCCCGGCGCCGGTACCTGGCCAGCAGGCTATGGTGGCGGCCCAGCAGGGCGGAGAGCACATAGCCGCTGCCGGCCAGCAGGATGATGGCGGGCCCGGAGGGGATGCTCAGGTGGTACGACAGCAGCAGGCCGCCGCTGCTGGCCAGCATGGCCCAGACCACGGCGACGCCGATCAGCCCTTCCAGGCGCTTGCTCCAGAAGCGCGCCGTGGTGGCCGGCAGCATCATCAGGCCCACCGCCATCAGGGTGCCCAGGGTCTGGAAGCCGGCAGTCAGGTTGAGCACCAGCAGGCCCAGGAAGACGCCGTGCACCAGGCCGCTGCGCATGCCCTGGCCGCGCAGGAACAGCGGGTCCAGGCACTCCACCACCAGGGCGCGGAACAGCCAGGCCATGGTCAGCACGATGACGCTGCTGATGGCGGTGATCAGCACCAGGGCCTGGGTATTGACGGCCAGGATGGAGCCGAACAGCACATGGGTGAGGTCGACGCTGCTGCCCCCCAGGGAGACCAGCATCACCCCGGCGGCCAGCGAGATCAGGAAGAAGCTGGCCATGGCCGAGTCCTCCCGATGGCCGGTCATCTGCGACACGCTGCCCGCCAGGGTCGCCACCAGCAGGCCGGAAAGGATGCCGCCCAGGCTCATCACCGGCAGCGAGAAGCCCGCCAGCAGGAAGCCTAGGGCGACCCCCGGCAGGATGGCATGGGCCATGGCATCGCCGATCAGGCTCATGCCGCGCATCATCAGGAAGACCCCCAGGGGCGGGGCGGCCAGGGACAGCGCGAGGCCGGCCACGAAGGCGCGTTTCATGAAGCCGTAGTCGAAGGGCGCGATCAGCCACTCATGCAGGAGTTCTAGCATGCCTGCACCCCCGGAATGCCCAGGGAGAGCGGCGTGACCCGATCGGCGCGGCCGCCGGCGACCTCCTCCACCGTGGTCCAGCGGGCATGGCCACCGCCCAGCACCATCACCTCATCGGCCAGCCGCGACAGCTGCTCCATATCGTGGAGCACCACGATAATGGTGGCGCCGGCATCGGCCATCTCGCGCAGCACCTTCATGATCACGCCGACGGTCTCGGCATCGACGTTGGCGAAGGGCTCGTCGAGCAGCAGCAGCTCGGCCTCCTGCATCAGGGTGCGACCGATCAGGGCGCGCTGGCGCTGGCCGCCGGAGAGCTCGCCCAGGGGGCGGTGCGCCAGGTGCGAGATGCCCAGCCGGCTCATCACCTCGCGGCCCTTGCGGTAGTGATTCTTGCAGTAGCCCTTGAGCGCCCCATGGCTGGGCCAGCTGCCGGTCATCACCAGCTCCTCGACGCTCATCGGGAAGGTCAGGTCCAGGGCCAGCTGCTGGGGCAGCCAGGCGCGGCGTTCCTTGGGCACCGCGCACTCCACCTGCCCGGCGAGGGGCGGCAGCAGCCCCATGATGCCCTGGATCAGGGTGCTCTTGCCGGCGCCGTTGGCGCCGATCAGGGCGGTGATGGCACCGTCGCGGAAGCGCCCGTCCACCTGCTCGAGGACGGTGCGCTTGGCCTGGGCCAGGCTCAGGTCATGCAGCCGTAGCCGGCTGGAAGCGTCGCCAGCCATCAGCCCCACCATCCCGCGGCCCAGGCGACCGTCAACCACAGCGCCGCCAGCGGCGCGGCCGCCAGCAACAGGCGGCGCCCGGCGGAGAGCGACATCAATGAGAAGTGGCACGGCCCTTCCTGGCGGTGCCGATGTGAGCGGTGTGCCATGCTGTGGCCCTCTCAACCGAAAAGCGTAGATATAACATAACAAGAAAGCCGGAAATGATGACACGACTTCCTGCGACTTGCACCGGGTCTTGGCCCCGAAAGCGGGCAGTATCGAGGATTTTGCACGGAATGGCAGCCCCCGAAGGCCTCATGGCGTCACCTTCCGGCGTAGCCGCGACTGCCGTCGGCGCGCGAGCCAGCCGCCCTTGGGCCCCACCAGCATCGACACGACATAGGCAGGTCTCTATTTTGGTATGTTATAACATATTTTATTCTGGTGCTGTCAATTACTCGTCGGAGGCAGGCATTACAAGGGGCGGCAGTGATCCCCGATCAGGCGGGATAACGGAGATCAAGGCAGTGGCAGTGCGTTGGCACCGTGGGTGGTGAAGCCGGGTTAGGAGTGCTTGGATAGAGAGACCTGCTAGAGCAAGGACTCGTCATGGATGACCTATCCCCCTCCGATCTGAAAACGATACTCCACTCGAAGCGGGCCAATCTCTATTACCTGCAGCACTGCCGGGTGCTGGTCAATGGCGGTCGCGTCGAGTATGTCACCGACGAGGGGCGCCAGTCGCTCTACTGGAATATCCCTATCGCCAATACCACCTCGTTGCTGCTGGGCACCGGTACTTCCATTACCCAGGCAGCGATGCGGGAACTGGCCAAGGCCGGGGTGCTGGTCGGTTTCTGCGGTGGCGGCGGCACACCGCTGTTTGCCGCCAACGAGGTCGATGTGGATATCGCCTGGCTGACGCCCCAGAGCGAATACCGGCCCACCGAATACCTGCAACATTGGGTGCGCTTCTGGTTCGACGACGAGAAGCGTCTGGAGGCCGCCCGGGCGTTCCAACTGGCGCGGTTGTCGCGGGTCGAAGCGCTCTGGGTGGGCCGGCCGCTCAAGGAGGCCGGCTTCGCGGTGACTCCCGAGGTGCTGCGGAAAGTGCTTGGCCAGCATCGCGAGGCCATCGGGCAGGCGCCCAGCACGACCGACCTGTTGACCCTGGAGGCTCGCCTGACCAAGGGCCTCTTCAAGCTTGCCGCCCAGGCGGTGAGCTATGGTGATTTCACCCGGGCCAAGCGCGGCAGTGGCACCGACCCCGCCAACCGTTTCCTCGATCATGGCAACTATCTCGCCTATGGGCTGGCCGCCACGGCCACCTGGGTGCTGGGTATCCCGCATGGCTTGGCGGTGCTGCATGGCAAGACCCGTCGTGGCGGCCTGGTCTTCGATGTGGCCGACCTGGTCAAGGATGCGGTCATCCTGCCTCAGGCCTTTCTCTCCGCCATGCGAGGCGACGAGGAGCAGGAGTTTCGCCAGGCCTGCATCGAGCGGCTAACCCGTACCGAATCCCTCGATTTCATGATCGATACCTTGAAGGCGGTCGCTGAGGATCTGGGGGAGGTTCAGGCATGAATGTGCTGCTGGTCTCTCAATGCAGCAAGAATGCCCTGGTGGAGACGCGCCGCATTCTGGATCAGTTCGCCGAGCGTCGCGGCGATCGCACCTGGCAGACACCGATCACCATGGAAGGGCTCGCTACGCTCAGGAAGCTGCTGCGCAAGACGGCACGCAAGAACACTGCCGTGGCCTGCCACTGGATCCGTGGGCGTGATCACAGCGAGCTGATGTGGATCGTCGGTGATGCCGCCCAGTTCAATGCGAAGGGGGCGTCTCCGACCAACACCACGCGCTGCAATATCCTGCGTGCCGAGGATGAGAATGACTGGCACAGCGGGCGCCTGATTCATCTGCTGGCGTCGATGGCCGCTCTGTTCCATGACCTGGGCAAGGCTAGCCGCGCATTCCAGGATCGGCTCCATGGGCGTCTGGAGGGGCGCAACCGCTATCGGCATGAATGGGTGTCGCTGCGTTTGCTGGAAGCCTTCGTGGGCGATGACGATGATAAGACCTGGCTTGCTCGGCTCGAAAATCCCTCATCCGACGACGATGCACGCTGGTTGGGCTACCTCAAGAGCGATGGATTGGCTGACGTCGCCGCCGGGGAGAAAACGCCTTTTATCCAACTGCCGCCGCTTGCCGCTGCGATTGGCTGGCTGGTCCTGAGTCATCACCGTTTGCCGGCATTGCCGGCCTATGACGATAACGGCCGACAAAAATGGGTCGGGGCTCGCGCCAGCATGAACGCCGCTAACCTGCCGGCGCTTCCCGAGGCCATCACGGCGGCCTGGAACGAATGCGTCGAATTGGCCGAGACACAAGACGTCGGGCCGTACTGGGAATTCCCGCATGGCTTGCCTGTCACGACGGACACATGGCGGCAGCGCAGTCGGCGGCTGGCGCGGCAACTAAAAGAAATTAGGGTATCGACGCCGCCGCTGGAGTCTCCCTACGTCATGCACCTGGCGCGTTTGGCGTTGATGCTGGCGGATCACCACTATTCGAGCCTGACCGGCACAGGGCGGCTCCCCGGTGCCTGGTCGACCGCGCTATACGCCAATACCGCTGTGCTGCATGGCAAGCGTCAGCTATGCCAGCCCCTGGAAGAGCACCTGCTGGGCGTAACCCGGGCGGCGGGCGAAATCGTCCATCGTTTGCCGGACATGGCTAGCGCCCTGCCGCGTATCGCGCGGCACAAGGGCTTTCGCCAGCGTAGTCGCGACCCTCGCTTTCGCTGGCAGGACAAGGCATTCGATCTGGCGGCAGGGTTGCGTGACAAGGCCCGTGAACAGGGCTTCTTTGGCATCAACATGGCTTCGACCGGCTGCGGCAAGACCATCGCCAATGGCCGCATCATGTACGCCTTGAGCGATCCCGAAGAAGGCGCTCGCTTCTCGATAGCCCTCGGCCTGAGAACGCTCACGCTGCAAACCGGGCAGGTTTACCGTGAGAGGCTTGGGCTGGGTAGCGACGATCTGGCCATCCGGGTGGGTGGCAGTGCCAGCCGCGCACTCTTCGAGCACCAGCAGCACGAGAGCGGGGGCTCAGAGTCCCGCGCCGCACTGCTGGATGAGCAGAGCCATGTCCATTTCGAAGGTCAGGTCGACGAACATCCGCTGCTGGCGCGAGCCGCGAATGACCCGCATGCCCGGGCGCTGATCGGTGCGCCGGTGCTGGTTTGTACCATCGACCACCTGATACCGGCCACGGAGAGCCTTCGCGGTGGTCATCAGATCGCCCCCATGCTGCGGCTGATGAGCAGTGATCTCGTGCTCGATGAGCCGGATGACTTCGATATCAATGATCTACCCGGCCTGACGCGCCTGGTGTACTGGGCAGGGCTGCTCGGCTCGCGGGTGCTGCTCTCCTCGGCCACGCTGCCGCCTGCCTTGGTGCGTGGTCTGTTCGAGGCCTATTGCGTCGGCCGGGCAGAGTATCAGCGGCATCGTGGCATTCCCGGTACTCCGGTGAGTCCTTGTTGTGCCTGGTTCGACGAGTATGGCTGCGTCCAGCAGCAGTGCGCCGAGGGTGAGCAATTCGATGCCGCTCATAGGCAGTTTGCTCAGCAGCGCGCCGTTCGGCTCGGTGAGCAGACGCCGGCCCGTCGTGGCTATCTCGTGCCGTTGTCTGCTCCTAGTGCCCATCCGGACGCCGTACATCAGGCGGTCGCGCAGACGATACTCACCCAAGCCTGCTCCCTTCACGAGCAGCACCACGCCGTCGATCCCCATAGTGACAAGCGAGTCAGCTTTGGCCTGGTTCGCATGGCCAACATCGAGCCGCTGGTCGCCGTTGCCCAGGCGCTCTACCGGTCGGACATTCCGGAAGGGTGGCAAATTCATCTTTGCGTCTACCACTCCCAGTTTCCGCTGCTGCTGCGCTCGCGTCTGGAAGCGCGCCTGGATCGAACGCTCGACCGGCGCAACGAGGATGCCGTTTTCGACCTCGCCGACGTTCGCGTTCGGCTCGATGGCGGCTCCGCTCAGGATCACCTCTTCATCGTGCTCGGATCGCCGGTCACTGAAGTAGGCCGCGACCATGATTACGATTGGGCCGTGGTCGAGCCTTCATCGATGCGCTCGATCATTCAGCTTGCAGGTCGCGTGCGCCGCCACCGTCCTACCCCCGTTCATGCACCTAACATTGCACTGCTTGGAACCAACGTGCGGCACCTGAAACGGGTCGCGTCGGCCTTCAGCCGGCCAGGTTTCGAGACCGAGCGGGATTGGCCGCTGAGGTCGCACCAACTGGCGGAGCTTCTGAGAGAGGCTGAGATCGACCATATCGACTCGCGCCCACGTCTGTTGCCGGGGGAGATGCTAGAGCCGGCACACAAGCTGGTCGATCTCGAGCATGCTCGACTTGCCTCGCTCATGATCGAGGGAGCCGATGCCGCTCCTGGTCGCCAGCGACGCAGGCGTCGCGGTGAGCCGGCACAGGTGCATCTTGGGGCCTACCTCTTCTATCGCCCTGCAATGATGACCCTCGGGGCGCTACCGATACAGCATCACCCCTTTCGGGAGGACAATGAACCGGAGTGCGAATTCGTGCTGCTCCCGGATGAAACAGAGGAAGACTACGGCTTCTGGCGGGTGGAGCAGGAGGGTAGGGAGGAGAGGCTGACACCCGTGGAGACCGAGCTGGATCGGATACCGGAGGACGTTTTTCACCAGCCTCGCATCGCGCCCTGGAACGAGCCCGACTACATGGCCGCACTGGCGGATCAAGCCGAGGCCATGGACATGGAGTTAGAGCGCTGCGCCCGGCGCTTCGGTCGCATCCGCCTGAAAACGAACTACGCCCCGCAGGGATGGCATTTTCACCCGGCGCTGGGGTTCGTGAGGCGGAAGTAAGTAGCCGGCCTGGATCGGGCCGGCTGAGGCTGCCTGTGCGGCAGAAGAGGCTTAGCTCGATTGCTAGGCAGTAATTTTCTGAGCTGCTATTTCAGCAGCCATGGGAGTCTACTCGATCCTGATAGCAAACTTTAAGCTCTGCTATGGTGTGATGGGATTGTTAGACAGTAATGGTTGACCTGGGAGCGCATGGCTATGTAATGTTGTTTGCGTGGGCAGGGCAATGCCCACGCAAACGGAGAAGCAAAGCTGAGTTGAGCACTTAGCCCCAAGCTCACTGGATCAGTGTGGGCAGGAGGATACGCAGCGTGGCCGGCTACCACCGCAAGATAATAACCGTATGACAGGCTTGCCTGTCTAAACCCACGCCCCGAAGCAGCAGCGACGCTTCAGGGCTCATTATGACATGCCTTGGGCATGCCACCCAAGCAAAGGCAGGGAACCTATGTCAGAGCCTCAACACCATGCGTCTATACGCGACCTGGTCGAATGGTTTATCCATGACCGCTTCGCGACCAAGATGGAAAAACTCCCAGCGGACGATCCCAAGTATCTTGTTCTCCAGCAGCAGTTCGAGCCGCAAACCTGGCTGGCCGATGCGGCCCGTCGCGTCGGCCAGCTTCAGGTGGTCACGCACTCCCTGAAGGCGACTCACCCGGATGCCAAGGGCACGAACCTCTACGTCGAGCCCGGCCAACTGAGCCAAAGTGGCCTGGTGGGTAGTCACTGCTTGCCTGCCGATTTTCAGGGCGACGTCGTTGGCAACGCGGCAGCGCTTGATGTCTACAAGTTCCTGAAACTGGAGTGGCAAGGGCGTACGCTGCTGGAGCGGGCGCTCGATTTCGACGAAGCACTGATCGATGCCTTGAGCCAAGATCGCGAGGAAGCCGAAAGCTGGGTGCGCGCCTTCGCAAGCATCACCGAGCCCAAGGGGACGCCTAGCTCTCATGTCATGGGTAAACAGCTTTACTGGCTGGTCGGCGATAACCCTACCGATGATAAAAGCTACCACCTGCTGGCACCGCTCTATGCCACTGCGCTTACCCACCGCTTCTATGCGCAGGTCAGTCCCAACACCTGGTTCTTTGGCGATTACAACAAGGCGGCACGTAAGGCGTTGAAGGACAAGGCGCCATATGAGGGCGGCTATACCAGCTACCCCAATCTGGCAGTCCAGAAACTCGGCGGCACCAAGCCGCAGAACATCTCGCAGCTCAATAGCGAGCGAGGCGGCCAGAATTATCTGCTGGCATCGTTACCGCCAAACTGGGAGTCGCGCGGGGTGTACGCACCGATGCGAGACCCCTTCCGAGCATTCAAAAGGCGCCCGAACGTCTGGCGCATCGTGGATGAGCTCAAGCGCTTTCTGGAAACGGATCCTGCCAATAACATGCACACCCGTGACCTGCGCGACGACCTCACCGCCATGCTGGTCGACGAGCTGATGTTGTTCACATTCGATATCCACTCCTTGGCGCCTGGCTGGACGGCGGATGAGAAGTGTCAGTTGGCCCCGGAAGAGCAGTATTGGCTGGATCCAGGGCGAGCCGATGAGGATAGCGAATTTGCCGAGGCGCGCCGGCAGTCGAACTGGCATGAAGTCATCAGCTCACGTGCAGCCAGCTGGCTTAACCGTGAACTGAGCTACAAAAGCCCTCTCAGCCTCGGCGATGCGGAACACCATCACTGGAAACATCAGTTTGAGGGCATCGTGAAAGAGTTCCGCCAACAGCTCGACGATCTTCAAGAAGCTCTACGTGATGAAGACGATGATCAAGGAGACGCGGCATGATCCAGCATCTTCTTCTGCTTCCCCGGCTGCGTATCCAGAGCGCCAATACCATCTCCAGCCCAATGACCTGGGGCTTTCCTGCCATGAGCGCCTTCATGGGACTGATGCAGGCGCTGGAGCGCAACCTGCCGGATGATATCAAGCTGGTCTTCAACGAGATCGGGGTGGTGTGTCACCGTCTTGACCCTCAAGTCACATCGGGTGGCTTCACTCGTGCCTTCCACCTTACCCGTAATCCTGTAGACAAGACTGGCAGCACCGCGGCCATCGTCGAGGAGGGCCGAACACATCTGGAAGTCTCATTGTTGATCGGCGTTGAGGCAGACGGTAGCGACGACCTGACAAGCGCAGAGCGCCGCCAGGCCATTGCTCAACAGCTTTATCAGCAAGTGCAGGGCATGCGTATTGCGGGTGGCAGTGTGATGCCGCCTCGCCCTGGTGAGCGACACCACCGGCCGGAACTGATCAGTTTCGATGCCGATGAGGAAAAAGGTGCGAAGCAGTGGCGCAGGCTCAAGCGCAAGCTGCTGCCAGGATTTGCGCTGGTACTTCGGGATGATCGGCTCACGGAGCATACCGCCACGCTGAAAGCGAACGACGACAGTGCTACACCGCTGGACGCCTGGCTCGACCTGTCGCGGCTCAATCACGAGTGTCGGATCACTAGGGGTGAAGACGATAACGGCAAGGACCAAGTCAGCTGGGAGGTTCGCCGCCCGTATCCTGGCTGGCTAGTGCCGATCCCGGTGGGTTATGGCGCCATTTCCGGCCTCTTCGAACCTGGCACGGTGGCGAATGCCCGAGATCCTCAGGTGCCGTTCCAGTTCGTTGAAAGCCTCTACTCGATCGGCGAATGGGTAAGCCCTCACCGAATCAAGCACCCCGAAGACTTGATGTGGTTCGTGGAGAATGACCTCGAACGTGGTCTCTATCGCTTGAGCAACGATTATATCGACACTTTGACCAACGACTGACGCAGGATACCTCTCATGGCCAAGAACGACACACTCAAAACCGCCTCCGTCCTCGCCTTCGAGCGCAAGCTCGATCCGTCCGATGCACTGTTCAGCGCTGGCAACTGGGATGGCCGCACTCAATCTTCGAAGTGGAGTGGTATCCCAGTCCGCGAAAAATCGGTTCGTGGCACCATTTCCAACCGGTTGAAGGCCAAGGATCAAGATCCGGCCAAGCTAGATGCTGCCATTGAGAACCCCAACCTTCAGACAGTCGATGTCGCAGCGCTGCCGCACGATGCCGACACCTTGGCCGTGCATTTCACGCTGCGCGTACTGGCCGGAGCGGGTACGCCTTCCGCCTGCAACAATGCCGAATACCAGAAGAAACTGGCGCAGACGGTAACGGGCTACGTCAACGAGTATGGCTTTGGCGAGCTCGCTCACCGCTATGCCTGCAATCTCGCCAATGGCCGGTTCCTGTGGCGCAATCGTGTCGGTGCAGAAGAGGTCGAAGTCATCGTCAGCCAGATGAAAGATGGCCAAGCGGAGAAGAAATGGACTTTTAATGCGCTCGATCACTCCCTGCGAAACTTCGAAGGCAGCAAAGAGACTCGTGAGCTAGGCGAGCTCATCAACGAGTCGCTGTCCGGAAAGCGTTATCTGCTATTGGATGTGGTGGCCTTTGCCCGTGTCGGTGCCGGTCAAGAGGTCTTCCCCTCTCAGGAACTGATTCTGGATCGCAGTCGGGGGGACAAGAGCAAGACACTTTACAGCATTGGTGACGATAAAAATGCCGCCATCCACTCCCAGAAATTGGGCAATGCCCTGCGCACCATCGATACTTGGTATCCGACGCCGGAAGACGGCAGCGACCTTGGCCCCATCGCAGTAGAGCCCTATGGCTCGGTGACCACTCAGGGGAGTGCCTACCGTCAGCCGAAGCAGAAAATGGACTTCTACAACCTGCTCGATAACTGGTTGTTAAAGGATCAGGTGCCACCTATCGAGCAGCAGCACTTCGTGATGGCGACCCTTATTCGCGGTGGCGTATTCGGCGATGCGGGGTAAACCATGGATCATTATCTCGATATTCGCCTACGGCCCGATCCGGATTTCCAGCCTGCAATGCTGATGGGGGCGCTCTACAGCAAGTTGCATCGGGCACTGTATGATCTATCTGCCGATGATATTGGAGTGAGCTTCCCCGACCACAAGACCGGCGTGCGTGCACGTACGCCGGGAGATCGGCTGCGATTGCATGCTCAGAAGTCGCGATTGGAGCAACTGATGGCGATCCCGTGGCTCACTGGCATGCGTGACCACGTCACATTGGATCCTGTACAAGCAGTACCCGCCGAAGTGCAGTACCGGATTGTTCGGCGTCGACAGTTCAATACCGGAAGCCCCAGCCGGGCGAAGCGTTATGCCCGGCGGCATGGCATTGAAACCGAAGAGGCGCAGCGCTTGATGGATGCGCCGGCCGCACGGCAGATCGCCCTGCCTTTCGTGCAGGTCAGCAGCCGCTCTAGTGGGCAGCGGTTTGCGCTATTTATCGAGCATGGCCAAGCCCAATCGGAACCAGTCACTGGGCGCTTCAATCATTACGGATTGAGTAGTGAGGCCACTGTTCCCTGGTTCTGACCCTTTTTTAGGGCGGCCAAACTAAGATCTGGAAAATCAAAGTGTTACTGGCGCCTCTCTGAAAAGGGAGGCGTTGTTCTATCAAGCCATTGCTCTTTAACAATCAGTCGCTTACTTTTGAATCGTTCTAGTTCGCTGCCGCCCAGGCAGCTCAGAAAATCGGGAGGATGGGCAACCGTAAGTTGTAATCGTTCGCTGCCGCCCAGGCAGCTCAGAAAACCAGCAGCTCCGTGCCGGTATACCCGAAGCCGTTCGCTGCCGCCCAGGCAGCTCAGAAAGTCGCCGCGGATCCACGATAGACAGCGCAGGAGTTCGCTGCCGCCCAGGCAGCTCAGAAAAAACAGCTCACCAATCGCAACGTGGGCAACGTGTTGGCTGCCGCCCAGGCAGCTTAGAAAGATGGCCGCGAGATCTCTTGCGTGTGGAGAAGTGGCGTTGTCCCGTAACTCCCCTGAATCTATAAAAGCGTTGGCTGCGGTCGCCCTGGCGGGCGCCGAGCCTGTTAGGCTTTAAGCGAACCCACCCCGAGGAGCCAGCCCATGCCAGCCGAATCCCCTTTCGAGAAGAGCCTTGCCGCCATCGACACCCTGCATGCCGAGGATCCGCGCCATATCGAGGTGGAGGGCGAGTCGCTGCCCCTGGAGCTATGGCATGGCCGGCGCATGAGCGCCTGGCTGGAGCAACTGGTGGCGGCCCCCGACGAGTTGGTGCAGTTGGCGGTGCGGGCCCAGCATCTGCAGCGCTGGCAGGTGCCGCGCCGGGACTATCCCGAGGGGCGGGTGGGCTACCTGACCTGGCGGCGTGACCAGGGCCAGCGGGCCGGGGAGACGGCGGCGCGGCTGATGCAGGAGGCGGGCTATACGGCGGAGGAGGCCGAGCAGGTGGCACGGATGATCCGCAAGCAGGGCCTGGGCCGGGACGAGGGCACCCAGGCGGTGGAGGATTGCGCCTGCCTGGTGTTCCTGGAGAACTACTTCGCCGATTTCTCGCGCCAGGTGGAGCACGATCACCTGATCCGCATCGTGCAGAAGACCTGGAAGAAGATGTCGCCGCGGGCCCATGAGCTGGCCCTGGGGCTGCCCATGGCGGCGGAGGCGCGGGCCCTGGTGGAGGAGGCACTGGCGGGATGACGGCGGCGTTGCCCCTGCTGGTGGCCCTGGCCGCCGGCCTCGGGGCCTGGCTCAGTGCGCGTGCCGTCTGGCGGCGGCGGGACGTGAAGCGCTGGCCCCAGGCCGAGGCGGTCGTCACGGCCAGCGAGGTGGTGGCGGTGCGCACCCAGGGCGCCAGGCGGGAGCACCAGGAGTCGCCGCCCCGCTATCAGGCCCGGATCGCCGTGACCTTGCGGGTCGAGGGCCGGGACTACCACACCGATAACGCCCGCTTCGATGCGCCGCCGCTGTTCGCCCGCCGCGAGCGGGCCGAGGCCTACCTGGCCGATTATCCCCAGGGGCGGCGCCTGACGCTGCGCTATCGCCCCGACGATCCCCGCTGCGCCCAGTTCGGCGAGGCGGCTATTCCCTGGCAACGCCTGGGGCTGAGCGGTTTCCTGGCACTGATGGCCCTGCTGGCACTGTTCGTGTCTTTCCGCTAGCTCCCTTCCGGTGAGTCGCCGGCTTGACAGCCTGCCCCGGGCCTCCTAGATTGCATCATTGTAAATGATAATCGTTGTCATTTGGTTGCGTCGATCAAGGAGGTCGTCATGTCCTATCGCATCAATACCGGGCTGCGGGGCGCCAATCCCACCCTACAGATCTGCGATGCCAGCTCCGGCTCGGTGCGCCTGGCCTGGGAGTATCCCCGCCAGGACCCCAAGCTCTCCGTGGAGGATCGCGAGCTGCTGGCGATGCGCCGGGAGGAGGCGATCCATGAGCTGTTCCGGCGGCTCTTCCTGCTGACCACCGAGCAGTACCTGAAGGGGGAGCTCGGCGAGGGGCACTAGGCGAAGGGCGTCGTGAGGGAGAAGTGGAGCTCTACTGGGGACCAGTCAGGATCGCCCTTCGGTCGATATCGCCGAAGCGTCGGACCGGCAGAATCTGCGCTCCCACGGTGGTATGCACGCCAAGGCGTGAAGAATCGCAAGGGGGGAGCTCGCTTCAGGGCGCCAGTACGAGGCGCTGGCTGCTGGCCCGGCAGGGCTTGCCGAGGCGCAGCCAGAGTTCGCGGCGGTCGAGGTTCATCACCACGCCGAACAGGGTCTCCATGCGCTCCGCTTCGGGCTGGTCCGGGTCGGGGTGGCGACACAGGCTGTATGGGTAGCCGTGGTGGTCACTGAGGATCTCGAACAGCGCCTCGGCGTCCGGAGCCTCCGGGGGCGGCGAGAGGAGCGCGTCGAGCCGGCCGAGGCGGGGGCCGGAGTCGGGGCGCGGGTAGTCCGCCAGGCGCGTGCGCAGCCCGGGATCGCAGAGGTGGTTGGTGTGGGTCACCACACCGTCCCGGGGCGTCAGGCGCCCCGCCGGGCCCGGGTTGACCTCCAGGCCCAGGGCCCGGCCGGTGTCGCTGGCCACCAGGAAGTGGGCGGGGGAGGCGACGCCGCCGCTCTCCAGGGTGGCCAGGGCGTTATCGAAGTCGCGCCCCTCCAGCCACTGGCGCAGGGCGAAGTGAATCGGCAGGCCGTCGCCGCAGGTGCGCGAGCGAATGGCGTTGAGGCAGACGCCGAGGCCGTGTTCGTTCATGCCGATCTTGGCCACCATGCCCGCCTCGCCGAGGCTGAGCAGCGCCGGGGCCTTGTCGCCGCGGATCTCCAGGGCCACCAGGTTGGCCTGCTGGTCGCCGCGCCAGTCCCAGTTCTGGGCCAGCCATTGCTGGCCGTGGCGCTGCAGGCCGAAGGCGGAGCAGCCGTCGCCGGCATGGGTCAGGGCGATCTCGCTGCGGCAGTTGAGCACCAGGATATCCTCCACCTCGACGCCGGCGCCCCGGGCGATGCCGTCCACCTCGTCGAGGATCGCCGGGAAGCGCGCCTCGATGGCCGGCAGCAGGGCCAGGGCGTCGCGCCGGGCCTGGGGCCAGTCGAGGCCGGCGAAGTCGTGGAAGAGCCGGGCGTAGGCCGCGAGGCTGGCCTGGATGGCCGTGGCATGGGCCGCGCCGTGGGCGTACCCCAGATCATGACGGCCGCCGCTCAGTCGCGTCACGGCGAGCATTTACAGCACCTCGTCGAGGAAGCCGAGGAAGGCGGCCCAGGAGCGCTCGTCGGCGCGCTGCTGGTAGCGGTCGCCGTCGAAGACGCTGAAGGCGTGGCGGGCACCGGCGTAGACCTGGGCCTCATAGCTCAGGCCGGCGGCCTCCAGTTCCTCCACCAGCCCGGCCAGCTCGCCGATGGGCACGGCCTGGTCGGCGCCGCCATGGGCGATCAGCAGCGGCGGGGCGTCCTCGGGCCAGGCCTGGCCCTCCGGGGTGGCCAGGCCGCCATGGAAACTGACATAGCCGTGGATGCCCTCGGCCTGGTCGGCGCGGGCCAGCTCCAGGGCGGCGGTGCCGCCGAAGCAGTAGCCGATCACCACGCTGGCCTCGGGGAGGCCCTGGTCGCGGGCCGTCGCCAGGCCCGCCAGCAGCAGCTCGCGCAGGTGCGCCCGGTCCTGGTAGAGGGCGCCGGTGGCGGCCTGGCGGGCCTCGGTGGTCTCGGGACGGTGGCCGGCGCCGAACAGGTCGACGGCGAAGGCGGCGTAGCCTTGCTCGGCGAGCATCTCGGCGCGGCGCTGCTCGTAGCCGTTCAGGCCGTCCCAGTCGTGGATGATAAGCACGCCGCCCCGGGCCTCGCCCTCGGGCATCGCCAGGTAGCCTTCGAAGGCCTGGTCATTGGCGGTGTAGGTGACGGCGTCGCCGGCGAAAGCCAGGGGCGTGAGCAGGGCCAGGGCGAGGCCGGCCAGGGGGATCGGGTGGACCATGGGGCGCTCCTTGTCGGGGGTTGCGGACTCAGTATAGAAGCCGTCATTGGGGCATCGATGGCCCCCGCTAGCGTTGGCGGCGGGAGCTTGTCTTTTTCCCCGGGGACTTCCAGAGTTAAGTCGTCAATCCTCAATCAGCGACAGCGAGAACAATCATGAAGAAGGCTCTGTTAGCGATGGCCGTGGCGGCATCCGCCACGGCGCTGGCCGGCGTGGCCCAGGCCGAGGTCAAGGTGGGCTTTCTGGGCGGCTTCACCGGGGGTATCGAGAGTCTGACGCCCCCCATCCATGATGGCGCCCGCCTGGCGGTCGAGCAGGTCAATGCCCAGGGCGGCATCCTCGGTGGCCAGACCCTGGAGATGCCCACCGGCGATACCACCTGCAGCGATGCCTCGGCGGCCTCCAACGCGGCGGATCGCATGGTCAATACCGAGCAGGTCACCGCCATCGTCGGCGCCCTGTGCACCGGGGCGACCATCGCCGCGGCCAACAACGCCGGTATCCCCGGCGGCGTGGTGATGGTCTCGCCGGCCTCCACGGCGCCGGCGGTCAGCGAGCTGGACGACAACGACCTGGTGTTCCGCACCGTGCCCTCCGATGCCTTCCAGGGCGAGATGCTGGCCAAGCTGGTCCTGGACAAGGGCATTGACGAGGTGGCGGTCACCTATGTGAACAACGACTACGGTCGTGGCCTGGCGGAGGCCTTCACCACCACCTTCGAGGCCGAGGGCGGCACGGTGGCGGCCAACCTGGCCCACGAGGACAACCGCGCCGACTACCGTTCCGAGCTGGGCTCGCTGTCGGCCTCCGGCACCGAGGCCCTGGTGGTGCTGGCCTATGCCGACACCTCCGGCCAGACCATCATGCGCCAGGCCTACGAGAGCGGCATGTTCACCCGCTATATCGGCGCCGATGGCATGGTGGGCGACAGCCTGGTGGAGGCGATCGGTGCCGACGTCCTGGAGGGCATGATCGCCACCCGCCCCGGTAGCCCGGATATCCCCGGTGCCGAGCTCTTCGAGGCCATGGCCAACGAGGCGGAGATCGATCCCAGCGCGGTCTTCGCCGCCCAGGCCTACGACGCCGCCTTCCTGCTGGCCCTGGCCATCGAGCAGAATGGCAGCGCCGAGCGTGAGGGCCTCTCGGCGGCGCTGCGCAGCGTGGCCAGCGCCCCCGGCGAGGTGATCCTGCCCGGCGAGTGGGAGAAGGCGGTGGAGCTGATCGCCGCCGGCGAGGAGATCAACTACGAGGGCGCCTCCGGCAGCCATGAGTTCGACGACAACGGCGACGTGCCCGGGGTGGTGGTGGAGATGACAGTGGAAGACGGTCGTTTCGTCACCAAGGATTTCCTCGACCTCTGAGGGAAGGCCCGCCGCAACGACGAAGGCCCCGCAAATGCGGGGCCTTTCTCGTTTCTTGCTCGTCTCTTTTTCGTCTCTTTCTCGCCTGGGGGCTCAGCGATAGTGGTGGATCTTCTCCGGTAGCAGGCCCTTGGGCGCGAAGCGCAGCACCAGGGTGATCAGCAGGCCGATCACCAGCACCCGGGCCTGCAGGGCGCGGCTCTGCATATCGGCGCCGGAGAACCAGCCGCTGCCCTCGCCCAGGCTGGCCAGCAGCTGCATCAGGCCGAGGGCCAGGGGCTCCGACATGATCCAGATGATATACACCAGCACGGCGCCGATAATGGTGCCCAGGTTGTTGCCGGGGCCGCCCAGGATCACCATCACCAGCACCAGGAAGGTGTGGTTGAGGGGCAGGTAGCCCTGGGGGTCGAAGATGCTGTTGAAGCTGGTCAGGGCGGCGCCGCCGATGCCCATCAGGATGCAGCCCAGCACGAAGATCTGCAGGCGCCGCCGGTTGACGTCCTTGCCCATGGCCGCCGAGGAGACCTCGTTGTCGCGGATGGCGCGGATGGTGCGTCCCCAGGCGGCGTGGTAGGCGCGGTGCAGCAGGAAGAAGATCACCGCGATCATCACCACCGTGATCGCCAGGTAGAGCGAGCGGGCCATCACGAAGCCCACCTCGCCGGGCCCGGGGGTGGGCCAGGGCAGCGGCGAGACGGTGGCGGTGCCGCGGGTCAGCCAGTCGGAGTTCTTGAGGAAGGCCTTGATGATCTCGGCGATGCCCAGGGTGGCGATGGCCAGGTAGTCGCTGCGCAGCCCCAGGCAGATATGGCCGATAAAGTAGCCCACGCCGCCGGCCAGGGCGCCGCCGACGATCCAGCCCACCCCGGTGGGCAACCCCAGGCCACCGATAAAGCCGGCCCGGGACTGGATCTCGCCGGTGACCCCGCGCAGGATGCTGATCACCACCAGGTAGAGCACCAGCGCCAGGAGGATGGCGATAACGGTGCGCAGCCGCTTCGGCACGCCCAATCGGTCGAGCCGGGTGGCCCCCCACACCAGGGCGATGGCGCCCACCACATAGAGCAGCGCCAGGGCCAGATCAAAGGGCAGCTCGCTGGCCCAGAAGGCCTCGTTGACCGGCACGCTGAAGGTCATGGCGCAGAAGCCGCCGAGGGCCACGAAGCCCATGACGCCGGCGTTGAACTGGCCGGCGTAGCCCCACTGGATGGTCAGGCCCAGGGCCAGGATGGCGTAGCAGGCGGCCTCCACCAGCATGCGGGTGCTGTAGGCCGCGCCCATCAGGGCATAGACCCCGAGGACGGCCGCCGCCAGGGCGACGCAGAGCACCAGCTCGCGGAGCGGGAAGCGGCTCGGGTTCTCGGCAGATGCAGGCTTGTTCATCAGATCACCTTACCCTTGAAGATGCCGGTGGGGCGCCATACCAGGATGGCCACCAGGATGAAGAAGGGCACCACGATCTTGTACTCGGTGCCGACGAAGGCCAGGTTGCGGGGCAGCTCCAGCCATTCGGGGAAGTGGTGGGCGATGGGGCGCAGCAGCACCGACCAGTTGAACACCGCCAGGGTCTCGGCGAAGCCCACCACGAAGCCCCCGGCGATGGCGCCATAGGGGTGGCCCACGCCGCCGACGATGGCCGCGGCGAAGATCGGCAGCAGCAGGAAGAAGCTGAGGTCGGGCTTGAAGGTCACGTCCAGCGACAGCAGGGTGCCGGCCACCGCCGCCAGGCTGCCGGCGATGATCCAGGTGATGGTGACGATGCGGCTGGTGTTGATGCCGGAGGCCCGGGCCAGGTCGGGGTTGTCGGACATGGCGCGCATCGCCTTGCCGGTGCGGGTGCGGTTGAGGAAGAGGTGTAGCCCGATCACCGCGGCCAGGGTCAGCACGAAGAGGATCACCTGGGGCTCGGTGACGATGATCGGCCGGGTGACCGCCTCGAAGGGCAGCTCCAGGCGGTAGATCTCCTTGCGCTCGGCGATATAGAGATTCTGGCCGCTGGTGCCGGCGAGCAGGCGGATCAGCCCCTGCAGGATCAGGGTCACCCCCAGGGAGCCGATCACCATGACGATGGGCTTGACCCCGTGGGCCCGCAGCGGCTTGTAGAAGCCCTTGTCGATGGTCACCGCCAGGAGCGCGGTGAGCGCCATGGCCAGGGGCAGCATGACCACGGCGGTGGGCAGGCCCACGGCGGCACCGACCCCGGGGAGGGCGGTGGTCAGCAGCAGCACCATAAAGGCGCCGAAGGTCATCATGTCGGCATGGGCGAAGTGGGCGAAGCGCATGATGCTGAAGATCAGCGTCACGCCGATGGCGCCGATGGCGTAGATGGAGCCGGTGACGCTGCCCGCCACCACCACGTTATTGATAAAGAAGACCAGTTCGTTCAAGGCGTTGTCTCCATCAGCCGCCCAGGAAGCTCTTGGCGACCTCGGGGTCGTTGAGCAGGTTCTCGCCGGTGTCGGTGAAGCGGTTCTGGCCGGCGGCCAGCACGAAGCCCTTGCCGGCGATGGCCAGGGCCTGCTTGGCGTGCTGTTCCACCATCAGGATGCCGACCCCGGCGGCGTTGATCTCCTTCACCCGGGCGAAGATCTCGTTCATATAGAGGGGCGAGAGGCCGGCGGTGGGCTCGTCGAGCAGCAGCAGGCTGGGCTCGACCATCAGCGCCCGGCCCATGGCCACCATCTGGCGCTGGCCGCCGGAGAGCTCGCCGGCGGGCTGGCGACGCTTGTCCTTCAGCGGCGGGAAGAACTCATAGATCTGCTCGAGCATGGAGCGAAAGCGCTGGGGATGGATATAGGCGCCCATCTCCAGGTTTTCCTCCACCGTCAGGCTGGGGAAGATGTTCTGCTCCTGGGGCACGAAGCCCATGCCGCGGTGCACCAGTCGGTCCGGGGAGAGGTTGGTGATGGGCTCGCCGCGCAGCAGGATCTCGCCCTGGTTGACCTCCAGCAGGCCGAAGATCGCCTTGAGCATGGTCGACTTGCCGGCGCCGTTGGGGCCGACGATGACGCCGATCTCGTCCGCCTCGATGGCCATGCTGACGCCATTGAGGATATTCATGCCGCCGTAGCCACCGTGTACGTTGCGTGCTTCCAGTAGTGCCATGGGGTGGTCTCCGACTAGGGCTGGGCGCCGAAATAGGCGTCGATGACGGCGGGATCGTTCTGGATCTCCTCGATACTGCCCTGGACCATCACGCTGCCCTCGGCCAGCACGATCACCGGGTCGCAGAGCCGGGCGATCATGTCCATGTCGTGCTCGATGACCAGAAAGGTGTAGCCCAGCTCGCGGTTGAGGCGCTCGATATTGGTGACCAGGTCGCCGAGCAGGGTGCGGTTGACCCCGGCGGCGATCTCGTCGAGCAGCACCACCCGGGCCTCCACCATCATGGTGCGGCCCAGCTCCAGCAGCTTCTTCTGGCCGCCGGAGAGGTTGCCGGCCAGCTCGTTGCGCACATGGCCGAGGCCGACGAACTCGATCACCTCCTGGGCCTTCCGGCGTACCTGGTCCTCCTCCTGGCGTACCCGGGCGGGCTGGAACCAGCTGGCGAAGAGGCTCTCGCCGGCCTGATGGGGAGGCACCATCATCAGGTTCTCCAGGGCGGTGAGCTGGGAGAACTCGTGGGCGATCTGGAAGGTGCGCAGCAGGCCCTTGTGGAAGAGCTCGTTGGCGGGGCGGTTGGTGATCTCCTCGCCGTCGAGGAACACCTGGCCGGAGTCCAGGGGCAGGGCCCCGGCGATGATATTGAAGAGGGTCGACTTGCCGGCGCCATTGGGGCCGATCAGGCCGGTGATGGAGCCCTGCTCCACGCTGATGGAGCAGTCGTTGATGACCCTGAGGCCACCGAACGCCTTGTTGACGTGGCGGACGTCGATGATCGCGCTCATGCCCTATCTCGTGGTTGTTGGTGTTATGGCAGGCTGATCCTACTTTGCGTCAGGGCGGGGCACTTGACCAGAGGGGCTGCGTTAAACGGGCGTTGGTGTGCGGAGCTCAATCTCCCCGCCCCGGGCCGCAGGTGGGCCCGGGGCGGGGTCGCGGGGCTAGTCGTCCTGCGCCTGGGCGGCGTCGCCGGGCTGGGGCTCGAAGGCGCGCCTGTCGTCGGGCAGGCGCACGGTGTCGCCCAGCTCCAGCTTGCCGTGGCTCTTCTTGCGCTCGCCGCTGGCCGGGTCGATCAGCGCCACCACCTCGCCGATGCTGGTGGCCTCCACATGGGCTTCGACCCGCACCCGGACCACCAGGCCGTCGAGGCGCGCCGAGAGGATATCGCCGCTTCCCGGCTCGGCCTGGTGATGGGGATCCTTGGCATAGTGGGCCTGAACGCTGGCGGTACCCGGTTCGTCCCAGTCGACGTGCTTGTGCATGGGGGGCTCCTCCTGTCGGGGTGGCTGTCCCTCAAGGGTAGCCGGCGCGCCGCCGAGGGCCAGAAACGACGCAGCCCGCCGAGGGGCGGGCTGCGTGGGGAGCGAAGCGGCTTACTTCTTGCTGGCGCGCTTGCGTTCGTTTTCCTTGAGGAACTTCTTGCGCAGGCGGATATGGTTGGGGGTCACCTCCACCAGCTCGTCGTCGTCGAGGAACTCGATGGCCTGCTCCAGGCTGAAGCGTACCGGCGGCGTCAGGACGATGTTCTCGTCGTTGCCGGAGGCACGCATGTTGTCGAGCTTCTTGCCCTTGGTGGGGTTGACCACCAGGTCGTTGGCGCGGCTGTGGATGCCGATCAGCATGCCCTCATAGACCTCGGTGCCGTGGTCGATGATCAGCTTGCCGCGCTCCTGCAGGGCGTAGAGGGCGTAGGCCAGGGCCTTGCCGTCGACCATCGAGACCAGCACGCCGTTGCGACGCTCGATGGCGGCGTCCGGCTTGAGCGCGCCATAGTGATCGAAGCGGCTGGTGAGGATGCCGGTGCCCGAGGTCAGGGTCATGAACTGGCCGCGGAAGCCGATCAGGCCGCGGGCCGGGATGAGGAAGTCGAGGCGTACCCGACCCTTGCCATCCGGGTTCATGTTGGTCAGCTCGCCCTTGCGGTAGCCGAGCTCCTCCATGATGGCGCCCTGGTGCTGCTCCTCGCAGTCGATGATCACCTCTTCGTAGGGCTCCTGCTTGACCCCATCGATCTCCTTGATGATCACCTCGGGGCGGCCCACGGCCAGCTCGAAGCCTTCGCGGCGCATGGTCTCGATCAGCACCGAGAGGTGCAGCTCGCCGCGGCCGGAGACGATGAACTTCTCCGGGCTCTCGCCCTGCTCGACGCGCAGCGCCACGTTGTGGATCAGCTCCTGGTCGAGGCGATCCTTGATATTGCGGCTGGTGACGTACTTGCCGTCACGGCCGGCCATCGGCGAGTCATTGACCTGGAAGGTCATGGAGACGGTGGGCTCGTCCACCGACAGCGGCGGCAGCGCCTCGACGGCGATCGGGTCGCAGAGGGTATCGGAGATGGCCAGGTCGTCGATGCCGGTGATGCAGATGATATCGCCGGCGGTGGCCTGCTCGGTCTGCACCCGCTCCAGGCCCAGGTGGGTCATCACCTGGCCGACCTTGCCCTTGCGGGTCTTGCCGTCGGTGCCGATCACGGTGACCTGCTGGTTGGGGGAGACGGCGCCGCGCTTGATGCGGCCCAGGCCGATGACGCCCACATAGCTGTTGTAGTCCAGCGCCGAGATCTGCATCTGGAAGGGGCCGTCGATCTCCACCTTGGGCGGCTCGACGATATCGACGATGGCCTGGAACATGGGGTTCATGTCCTCGGCCAGCGCCTCCGGCTCCATGCCGGCGATGCCGTTGAGGGCCGAGCAGTAGATGATCGGGAAGTCGAGCTGCTCGTCGCTGGCGCCGAGGTTATCGAAGAGATCGAAGATCTGGTCGATGACCCAGTCGGGGCGCGCGCCGGGGCGGTCGATCTTGTTGACCACCACGATCGGCTTGAGGCCCTGGTCGAAGGCCTTCTGGGTGACGAAGCGGGTCTGCGGCATGGGGCCGTCGACGGCGTCCACCAGCAGCAGCACCGAGTCGACCATGGACATCACCCGCTCCACCTCGCCGCCGAAGTCGGCGTGTCCCGGGGTGTCGACGATATTGATGTGGTAGTCGCGGCCGTTGCCGTCCTGCCAGCGGATCGCCGTGTTCTTGGCCAGGATGGTGATGCCGCGCTCCTTTTCCTGGTCGTTGGAGTCCATGATGCGCTCCTGCCCCTCGGCCTTGCGATCCAGGGTGCCGGACTGGCTGAGGAGTTTGTCGACCAGGGTGGTCTTGCCATGGTCGACGTGGGCGATGATGGCGATGTTGCGAAGATTCTCGATCACGACGGGATCCTGCTGCGAAAATTGGGCCGCATTATAGTCCCCGGGCCGCAACGGCTACCAGCATTGGCACCGATAAATCTGCGTGGAAACGGTGGATCAAGGGCTTGGGAGCCTCCGCGTTCAGCCGGAGAGGGTCTGTATCCGGGCGTGACAGGCACGCAGTCGAGCCAACAGGTCCTGGGGGGCCTCGCTATCCAGGGTGGGATCGAAGCCGCCGAGGCGTTCGAACCAGTCGCGGCGCACGCAGAGGGTGCCGGTGACGGGCGTGCGCCAGAAGCGTTGCAGGGGGCGCCAGGCGTCGGCGGGCGGGGTGAAGAGCAGGGCATCCCAGTCATCCGGGAGCGTCGCCAGGCGCGCGAGCCATTGGGGGGGCAGGCCATACTGCGGCGAGGGGAAGAGCAGCAGATCGCCCTGGGTACTCTGCACCACCCGGTTGCCCCGGGCCCCGGCGGTGGGCTCGGGCACCACCTCCAGGGCCAGCCCGAAGCGCCGACTCAGGGCGCGCAGGCGGGGCTGGTTGGATTCGCTGACCACATGAATATCGAGTTGGCCGACATGCTGGCGGTGGAGGTGGCGCAGGCCAGGCAACTGGCGGGGCAGCCAGGTGGCCATCAGGCAGGCGTCGATGATGATGCAGGTGCGGTGCATCACGGGTAGCCCTCCGCCACGGAATCGGTCTCGGCGCGGGCGGCTCACTGGAAGGGGCCAGTGGCCCAAGACTCGCCGGCCTAGAGTTGGTAACAAATTGTAGTAATAGTTTGCTCGTAGTATCAATGACTCTTTGCGGGGCGGGGAGGGGCCGCCCATCTGTCGGGCTATGCACCAAGTTGGTGCCTTGGCGGTGGGTTGTGCACCCATATGGCGCGATTTTCCGGCCGATCGGCGGCGCCGAGGCCTGGCGCATCCCGTTGCGCCACCATGGAGCAAAGATTATTTTCCGTAATTTCAGTTGATTAGCTAGGCAAGAGAGTGTTTTGCTGCATTTTGGCACGCTGTCTGCATTATCAAGAGCAAAGCCACGGAACGCGTTTTCTGGTGGCGGCGGTCGTGGGCAGGGTGCCCACGACATGCTACAAACGACGCTGGATACGCCAGACAGACACTAGCCATACGTTCACGACTGGAGGACACCATGGCCGAGAAGACCCTCACCCTGATCGAAGAGCATGACGTCAAGTGGGTGGACCTGCGTTTCACCGATACCCGTGGCAAGGAGCAGCATGTCACCATCCCGGCCAGCAGCGTGGACGAGGAGTTCTTCGAGAACGGCCAGATGTTCGATGGCTCCTCCATCTCCGGTTGGAAGGGCATCAACGAGTCCGACATGATCCTGCGCCCGGAAGATGGCAGCGCCTTCCTCGACCCGTTCACCGAGGACGCCACCCTGGTGCTGCGCTGCGATATCATCGAGCCAGCCACCATGCAGGGCTACGAGCGTGACCCGCGTTCCATCGCCAAGCGCGCCGAGGCCTATCTGCAGTCCACCGGCCTGGGCGACACCGCCTTCTTCGGTCCGGAGCCGGAGTTCTTCATCTTCGATGAGGTGCACTGGAAGGCCGATATCGAAGGCGCCATGTACAAGATCTCCTCCGAGGAGGGTGCCTGGGCCACCGACCGTCAGGTCGAAGGCGGCAACCTGGCGCACCGTCCGCGGGTCAAGGGCGGCTACTTCCCGGTGCCCCCGGTCGACAGCTTCCACGATATCCGTGGCGCCATGTGCAACACCCTGGAGGCCATCGGCCAGAGCGTCGAGGTGCACCACCACGAGGTGGCCAACGCCGGCCAGAACGAGATCGGCGTCAAGTTCAACACCCTGGTGAAGAAGGCCGACGAAGTTCAGGAAATGAAGTACGTGATCCACAACGTGGCTCACGCCTACGGCAAGACCGCCACCTTCATGCCCAAGCCGCTGGTGGGTGACAACGGTTCCGGCATGCACGTCCACCAGTCCTTCTGGAAGGATGGCCAGAACCAGTTCGCCGGCGACCAGTACGCGGGTCTCTCCGAGATGGCCCTCTACTACATCGGTGGCATCATCAAGCACGCCCGGGCCCTGAACGCCTTCACCAATGCCTCCACCAACTCCTACAAGCGTCTGGTGCCGGGCTTCGAGGCGCCGGTGATGCTGGCCTACAGCGCCCGCAACCGCTCCGCCTCCATCCGTATCCCCTACACCGCCAGCCCCAAGGGCAAGCGCGTCGAGGCCCGTTTCCCCGACCCGACCGCGAACCCCTACCTGTGCTTCGCGGCGATGCTGATGGCCGGTATCGACGGCATCAAGAACAAGATCCATCCCGGCGACGCCATGGACAAGAACCTCTATGACCTGCCGCCGGAAGAGGGCAAGGCCGTGCCGACCGTGGCCAACAGCCTGGATCAGGCCCTGGAGGCGCTGGATGCCGATCGTGCCTTCCTCACCGAGGGTGGCGTCTTCACCGACGACATGATCGATGCCTATATCGAACTGAAGATGGAAGACGTGGAGCGCATCCGCATGTCCACCCATCCGGTCGAGTTCGACATGTACTACAGCTGCTAAGCGCCTCGCCCCGCGGGGGCAAGCGTTAGTCGTTCAAGGGGTTCCGCCGTCGGCGGAACCCCTTTTTGTCTTACACTATCTAACGATGGCATCCCGTCTCTCCGCCCGTCTCTCCGCCATAGGGGGTCGCTCGTGAAACTCCGCCTGTTCTGCTTGCTGGTGAGCTGTTGTCTGGTACCCCTGGCCGGGGCCGACACCGTCTATCGCAGCGTCGATGCCCAGGGCAACGTGATCTTCACCGACAACCCCGAACGGGGAGACCCCGTGGAAGTAGCGCCGCTGACCGTGGTGCCCTCACGTACCCTGACGCCGGCCCCCGTCGCCTCGGCACCGGCGCCACGGCGACCGGCGACGGGCTCCCTGGCCTCGCCCTTTATGCCCTACTCCACCTTCCGCATCATGAATCCCCGGGACGCCATGACATTGAGTCAGGCGCGCTCCCAGAACCTCACCGTGGAACTGGCCATCGAGCCGGGGCTGCGGGACGACCACCGGGTGCGCCTGCTGGTGGATGGGCAACTGAGCCAGTCGGCGATGCATACCCGCGCCTTTATCGTGCCGCGTCTCGAACCGGGGCAGCGCATCCTCCAGGCCGAACTGCTGGACGACGCCGGCCAGGTGCGCCACCGCAGCCCGCCGATCACCGTGAGCGTGCAGGCCCGGGGCGATTAGCTCATCGGCCGGCGCGGCTTCCGTTTTCCCTGCTTCGAGGACAAGACGCCGCCCTGCCGAGAACACTCGCGCCCCCGCCATGTCGAGCCACCCCGTACGCCGGATCGCGGCCTCGATGCCTTCGAGCATGCCCGTCAACTGCGCCAGCGCAGCGCCCTGGAGTATCGCCCGGGCGAGCCCTGGCCCGGCCTGCGGCGCAACGAGCCCGACCATGAGCCGCGGCGTCGCTGGCGCCACCGTCGTGCCCCCGAGCGCTCGCGCCCCTGATCCGCGATCGCTTATCGCCTGCCTCGCCATGGGGCGTTCCCCACCCCTGCTGCCTCCCGTAATGCACTAAAATGGTGCGAAGAGGGCGTGGCTTTTGCCATCAGCCCCCGAGTTTCCCGCCGTCTCGCGCTGGCGCGCTTCTTGCAAGTGCAAGGGGAGTCGCCGGATCGATCGGCCCTCACCCTGATGCAACCGGGATGCACCATGTATCAACGTCTGCTCGAACACCTGTCCACGGCGGTGCTGCTTCTCGATGGTGCGCTGCACCTTCGCTGGATGAACCCCGCCGCCGAGTCGCTGCTGGCGGTCAGCCTGGGGCGGGTGCGCGGCACCCGCCTGGAGAGCCTGGAGTCGGTGGCCGAGGTGCTGACCAAGGCGCGCCGCGAGTTCCATCCCTACACCCAGCGCGAGGCGAGCCTGTCGCTGCCGGGGCAGGAGCCGGTGACGGTGGATTTCACCGTCACGCCGCTGAGCGATGACGAGCTGCTGCTGGAGATCGAACCGCGGGACCGCCTGCTGCGCATCTCCCGGGAGGAGGCGCTGATCGCCCGCCAGGAGGCGATCAAGGTGCTCTCCCGGGGCCTGGCCCACGAGGTGAAGAATCCCCTGGGGGGCATCCGCGGCGCCGCCCAGCTGCTGGAGCGGGACCTTCCCGATCCCCAGCTCGCCGAGTTCACTCATATCATCGTCGAAGAGGTGGATCGCCTGCGCGACCTGGTGGACCGCATGCTGGGGCCCAACCAGCTGCGCGAGCCGGCGCCGCTGAATATTCACCAGGTGCTGGAGCGGGTGCGCAGCCTGGTGGTGGCCGAACACCCGGATATCGAGGTGGTGCGCGACTATGACCCCAGCCTGCCGGAGCTGTCCGGGGAGGAGGCGCAGCTGATCCAGGCGCTGCTCAACGTGGCCCGCAACGCCGTCCAGGCCCTGGAGGAGCACGCCACCGCCGCGCCGCGCCTGGTGTTGCGCACCCGCGCCCGGCGCCAGTTCACCCTGGGTGCCGAGCGCCATCGCCTGGTCTGCGAGGTGGCGGTGATTGACAACGGGCCGGGGATTCCCGAGGCGCTGCAGGAGACCCTCTTCTATCCCATGGTCTCGGGGCGGGCCAGCGGCAGCGGCCTGGGGCTGTCCATCGCCCAGTCGATCCTGCACCAGCACCAGGGCCTGATCGAGTGCGACTCGACCCCGGGCCATACCGAGTTCCGTCTGCTGATCCCGCTGGAGGCCAGCTGATGTTCCCCTTTTCCCAATCCAGGAGAGACTGATGACCGACGCCGCTCGCATCGTGATCGTCGACGACGACCGTGCCATTCGTTGGGTGCTGGAGCGTGCCCTGGCGCAACCGGATCTCCAGGTGGAGTGCTTCGAGCGGGCCGACCGGGCCCTGGAGCGCATCTTGGAGCGCCCGCCGGAGGTGCTGCTCACCGATATTCGCATGCCGGGCCTGGATGGCCTGGACCTGATGGCCCGGGTCCGCGAGACCTACCCGGACCTGCCGGTGATCGTGATGACCGCCCACTCGGACCTCGACAGCGCCGTGGCCTCCTACCAGGGCGGTGCCTTCGAGTACCTGCCCAAGCCCTTCGACGTGGACGAGGCCTTGGCCCTGGTGCGCCGCGCCGTGGCCCATGCCCGGGAGCGCCAGTCCCCGGCGGCGGTGCCGGAGGGGCTCACCGCCGAGATCATCGGCGAGGCGCCGGCCATGCAGGAGGTGTTCCGGGCCATCGGGCGTCTTTCCCAGTCGCATATCACCGTGCTGATCAACGGCGAGTCGGGGACCGGCAAGGAGCGGGTGGCCCAGGCCCTGCACCAGCACAGCCCCCGGGCCAGCCATCCCTTTATCGCTCTCAACATGGCGGCGATTCCCAAGGACCTGATGGAGTCGGAGCTGTTCGGCCACGAGAAGGGTGCCTTCACCGGGGCCACCGCCCAGCGCCGCGGGCGCTTCGAGCAGGCCGACGGCGGCACCCTCTTCCTGGACGAGATCGGTGATATGCCGCCGGACACCCAGACCCGCCTGTTGCGGGTGCTGGCCGACGGCGAGTTCTATCGGGTCGGCGGCCATACCCCGGTGAAGGTGGACGTGCGGATCATCGCCGCCACCCACCAGAACCTGGAGCGGCTGGTGGAGGATGGACGCTTCCGGGAGGATCTCTTCCACCGCCTCAACGTGATCCGGGTGCATCTGCCGCGGCTCGCCGAGCGCCGCGAGGATATTCCCCGCCTGGCGCGACACTTCCTGGCCGAGGCGGCCAAGGAGCTGGATACCGAGATCAAGGTGCTGACCCGGGCGGCCGAGGAGCATCTGACGCGCCTGCCCTGGCCGGGTAACGTGCGTCAGCTGGAGAACACCTGCCGCTGGCTGACGGTGATGGCCTCGGGACGCGAGGTGCTGGTGGACGACCTGCCCCCGGAGCTGCGCCAGCGCGAGGCCGGCGAGGTCAGCCCGGGGGATTGGCGAGCCGCCTTCCGCGACTGGGCCGACCGGGCCCTGGCCGCGGGGCATACCCATCTGCTGGAGGAGGCCGTCCCGGATTTCGAGAAGATCCTCATCGAGACCGCCCTCAGGCATACCGGGGGGCGCAAGGGCGAGGCCGCCGAGCTGCTGGGCTGGGGACGCAATACCCTGACGCGGAAATT
This sequence comes from Halomonas sp. H5, assembly GCF_050613175.1. Classification (GTDB taxonomy): domain Bacteria; phylum Pseudomonadota; class Gammaproteobacteria; order Pseudomonadales; family Halomonadaceae; genus Bisbaumannia; species Bisbaumannia salifodinae. The sequence continues at coordinate 4,007,467 of NZ_CP192510.1, read as the reverse complement.
GAAGACGCTGCTGCCGGCGCTGGCGGATGATTGAGTCACGTCGGGAGGAGGCGGTGCCGCTTTCCAGAGTCACCGAGAAGATCCTGATCGAGACCGCCCTCAGGCATACCGGGGGGCGCTCTCTACAAGACCGGCGAGGCCGCCGAGCTGCTGGGCTGGGGGCGCAATACCCTGACGCGGAAATTGAAGACCCTGCTGCCGGCGTTGGCGGATGATTGAGTAACGTCGGGAGGAGGCGGTGCCGCTTTCCAGAGTCACCGAGAAGATCCTCATCGAGACCGCCCTCAGGCATACCGGGGGGCGCTCTCTACAAGACCGGCGAAGCCGCCGAGCTGCTGGGCTGGGGGCGCAATACCCTGACGCGGAAATTGAAGACCCTGCTGCCGGCGTTGGCGGATGATTGAGTAACGTCGGGAGGAGGCGGTGCCGCTTTCCAGAGTCACCGAGAAGATCCTGATCGAGACCGCCCTCAGGCATACCGGGGGGCGCTCTCTACAAGACCGGCGAAGCCGCCGAGCTGCTGGGCTGGGGGCGCAATACCCTCACTCGCAAGCTCAAGACGCTGTTGCCGGCGCTGGCGGACGACTGAGCGGGCGTCGCCCGGAGCGGGAAGAAAGCCGTAGCTCCGGGATACGCGGCTTGGGGGGAAGGGGGCGAGCGATTTCGCCGGGATGCCGCGGCGTAGCGAGCCGGACAGCGCAAAATCGACAGGGATGTCGAGTTAGGGGCGGCAACAGGGACGTTGTTCCGGCCCGTGCGCGTCGGGCGGCTCGCGCAGCGGCGGGGTTTCATCCCGGTGTGAGCGAGCAACCTTGCCCTCAGGCCGCACCAGGCCTCTCTCTCGTCTTCCGTCTTGGGAGCCCTGCTTCCCGCCGGGGCGACCCGGGTGCACAATGGAGGCTTCCCACCAGGAGGCGCCATGACGCAGATGCACTGGGAGCGGCTGCTCGACCCCGGCCGGCTGCACGATACCCGCGACGGGCGCGCCGCCGCCGAGCCGGGCCGTACCCCCTTCCACAAGGATCATGACCGGATCGTCTTCTCCGGCTCCTTCCGGCGCCTGGGGCGCAAGACCCAGGTGCACCCGCTGACCGAGAACGACCATATCCATACCCGGCTGACCCACTCCCTGGAGGTGGGCTGCGTGGGGCGCTCCCTGGGCATGATCGTCGGCGAGGGGCTGCGCGAGCGCCTACCGGCCCGGATCACCCCGGCGGACCTGGGGGTCATCGTCCAGGCCGCCTGCCTGGGTCACGATATCGGCAACCCGCCCTTCGGCCACGCCGGTGAATATGCCATCCGCGACTGGTTCAAGCGCGCCGAGTCCGACGGCAGCGGCCTGCTGGAGGGCCTCAGCGATACCCAGCGGGCCGATCTGTTGACCTATGAGGGCAACGCCCAGGGTTTTCGCATCGTCACCCAGATCGAATACAACCAGTTCCGCGGCGGCATGCGCCTGAGCACCGCCACCCTGGGCACCCTGCTCAAGTACCCCTGGACGGTGGAGCATGGCGGCAGCGCCGGCAAGTTCGGCTGCTACCAGTCGGAGCGCGACCTGCTGGCCGAGGTGGCCGAGCGCCTGGGGCTGCGCCCCCGGGGCGACTGGGCCTGGTGCCGCCATCCCCTGGCCTACCTGGTCGAGGCCGCCGACGATATCTGCTACGCCCTGCTCGACCTGGAGGACGGCCTGGAGATGGGCATCCTGCGCTATGACGAGGTGGCCGAGGTGCTGATCCAGATCGCCGGGGAGGCGCCGCCGGAGTATGCCCAGATGGCCGAGCAGGGCGTCTCCCAGCGCCGCCGCATCGCCGCCCTGCGCGGCGCCGCCATGGAGCGGGCGGTGGGCGAGGTGGGGGCGGTCTTCGTGGCCCACGAGCAGGAGCTGCTCAACGGCGCCCTCAAGGACGACCTGCTGGAGCTCTGCCACCCGGACCTGGACTGGGGCGTCAAGGCCGCCAAGACCCTGGCCCGGGAGCGCATCTTCCAGAACGAGCGCAAGGCCAAGTTGGAGATCGGCGCCTATACCACCCTGGGCATCCTGCTGGAGGCCTTTATCGGCGCCGCCCACGAGCTGCACCACCAGGGGCGCTCCAGCTTCAAGCATCAGCGGGTGCTGGCACTGATCGGCGAGAACACCCCGCTGCCCTCCTGGCCCCTCTACGATAGCTACCGGCGCATGCTCGACTTTATCGGCGGCATGACCGATCACTATGCGGTCGATCTGGCCCAGGAGATGGGCGGCCGCCTTAAGGGCGACTGACGGCATTGAGGCGATGTGATCGGCCATATGACCGATCCCTGACCATGGCCGTCGACCTGGCCCAAGAGATGGGCGGCCGCCTCAAGGGCGACTGACGCCGGCGATCAGCCGGTCAGGGCAAAGGGCGGTTCGTCGTCGTCCGGGCCCAGGTCATCGCCGTCGCCGAGCTGGCGCAGGATGGCGGCGCCGATGCGCTTGCTGCTGTCGCCGATGCCCTGGTTGCCGAACAGGCGGTTGAACTCGAAGACATAGGGGTGGCCGTCGACCATGGCGATATCGAAGCCGGCATGGTTGATATGGAAGGCCTCGGCGAGGCGCCGGGCCAGGGTGACGGCCGCCTCGGGAATCGCCTCCCGGTCGATGGCGCCGCCCTGGCTGACGTTGGAGCGGTAGCCGCCCAGGGGGGTGACCCGCCAGTAGGCGGCCAGCAGCTCGCCGCCCACCAGTACGATGCGCAGGTCGCGGTCGATGGGCAGTCGCTGCTGGGCATAGAGCACCGGCTCCTCCGCCAGGTGGGCCTCCAGGGCCCGGCGGGAGTCGATCAGCTTGACCCCCTCGCCCCTGCTGCTCTTGATGCGCTTGGCGATAAAGGGGTAATCGAAGCGGGTCTCCACCTTGTCGATGGCGGCCCGGGAGGCGCCGAGGATCTCGGTGGGGGGGACGTGCTCGGGGAACAGCGCCTGGAAGGCGCGGGTCTGCTCCACCTTGTCGTGACCCAGGTGGTAGCTGGCCAGGCTGGGGAAGATACGCGCCTTGAGGCCATGGACCAGGGTATTGAGCTGCCAGTACTCGGGAAACAGCAGCCAGTCGGCGGCGCGGATCTCGTCGAGGTGATCCAGCATGCGTTCGGGCTTGATATAGCGCACCCCGGGGATGCCCAGGGTGCGGAAGACATCGAAGGTGATCAGTTTCATGGAGGCGGGAGTGTCGTCGGGTCGGCGTCGAAAGCGCGGATTATTGGGCCAGCCGGGGCGTTGCGCAATACTCCTCGGCGCCTTTCTGGCGCTGTGGCTGGGCAGCGGCCAGCCCCGGGCCTGGGCCCTCGAGGCGGAGGGTTTCGATCACGTCACCCTGGCGCTGACCTGGCACCCCGGCTTCTGCGACAGCCATCGCCGGCCGCCCCGGGAGTGCCGGGAGCCCGGCCTGCGGGAAGGGACGGACCGGGGCTTCGTGCTGCATGGCCTCTGGCCCTCGCTGCCGGCACGCTTCGCCGACCAGGGCGTCGACCGCCGCCGCTGGTGGCGTGAGGGCTGCTTCCTGGAGCGGCCGCGTCCCGACGGTGGCTTCTGTCGTGCCCATCCGCCCCTGGCCCTCTCCGCGCCCTTGAGCGATGCCCTGGACGAGGCCATGCCGGGGCGCCATAGCTGCCTGGATCGCTACCAGTACGCCAAGCATGCGGCCTGCTTGGCGTTGCCCCAGGAGGCCTATGTCGCCGCCGCGCTGCGCCTGCAGGCGGCGGTCAATGCCAGCGCCTTCGCCGACTTCGTGGTGCTCAACCAGGGGGGCGAGGTGGGCCGCAACGACCTGATTCGCGCCTTCGAGGCGGCCTTCGGCGAGGGCAGCGGCCGGGCCCTGCGGTTGGAATGCCGGGGACGCGGCAATCGCACCCTGAGCGAGGTGCGTATCGCCATCGATAGCGAACGCCTGGCCGATTTCCCCGCGGCCGATAGCCTGGTGCGCCAGGAACGCGGGCGCTGCGCCAGCCGGGTACATATCGCCACCTTCCAGTGACGACGCGGACTTAGACGGAAGGCTGTTGCAGGTGCTTGAGATCGAGCAGGGCGGCGCGTTTGGCCAGGGCCTGGATGGCCTTGTCATGGGCCGCACCGTCGAGCGGCGCCAGAGGCGTGGCATCGATCAGTGCCGCCAGGGACTCGCCCCCGACCACCAGCAGGTCGGCGGCGGCCTCGCTGGTGTCGACGTCCCAGCCGGGCAGGGCCAGGATGCCCTGCACCGGGATCTCCTCGCCGCACTCCCGGGCCAGCCAGTGGCGCAGCCAGCGCACCGCCTGGCGGGTCTTGCGCAGCGGCCGGCGCTCGCTCCAGCCGGGGAAGCGCAGCCGTTCCCGCTCCACCGCCACCTGGGTCTGTTCGCGCCCCCGGGCATCGAAGGGGCGGGTGCGGGCCCGGGTCTCGATCACGAAGACCCCGTGGGGGGTCACCGCCACATGATCGATGGTGTAGGTGTCGGCGGGCACGTCGTGGAAGACATGGTAGGGGTGGGCCTCGGGACGGATCAGCCGCTCCAGCTCCTGGCCCACCGCCAGCTCGCAGGCCAGCCCCAGCTTGAGGCGGCGAATGCGCTGATAGTCGCGAATCAGCAGCAGGCAGAAGCCCAGGGCCATCAGGGTGCAGAGCACGCCGTAGAGGCTCCATTCGACCCAGTCCTGCTCGCTGGCGAAGAGCATCCGGCCCATGCCGTAGACCAGCGGCGCCAGCACCACGATGGGCCCCAGGGCACCATTCAGGAAGAGGCTGGCGAAGGCGCGATCCAGGCGGTCGCGCAGGGCCTGGCCCGGCTCCCGCAGGGGGTGGGCATCGAAGGGCGAGCGCACCCGGGCGTCGTGCAGGCTCTTCAGGGCCACCACGATGACCGCGGTGGCCGCCAGGGGGAAGAGGAAGATCAGGGGAAGCAGGTATTCCAGCCAGGCCATCGCAACGAGTCCTTGCCCGTGATATATCAATAGGCGTTCATTCTAGTGGCCCCATCGGCCGGGAGCCACGCGTCCTTGGTCGTTAGTCATGCTGCAAAGCGAGTTTCCCGAGGTCTCCCTGGAGGCCCTGGCCGCCTTTATCGATCGTCACCCCCGGCTGCTGGTGGTGACCGGCGCCGGCGTCAGCACCGAGAGCGGCATTCCCGACTACCGCGATAGCCGCGGCGAATGGAAGCGCCCCCCGCCCATGGACCATCGCCGCTTCATGGCCAGCCACGCCGCCCGCCAGCGCTACTGGGCCCGCGCCCTGGTGGGCTTCCGGGCCCTGAGCGAGGCGCGTCCGGGGCCGGCCCATCGGGCCCTGGCCGAACTGGAGGCCAGGGGACGCCTGGCCGGTATCATCACCCAGAACGTGGATGGCCTGCATCAACGGGCCGGCTCGCGGCGGGTCATCGACCTGCATGGGCGGGCCGAGCTGGTGCGCTGCATGAGCTGTGACAGCCGGCGCATGCGCCATGATCTGCATACCGAGCTGGAGGCGCTGAACCCGCGCTGGCGCGAGCTCGGCGCGGCCATCGGCCCGGACGGTGACGCCGACCTGGAGGCGGACTTCGGCGATTTTCGGGTGCCCGCCTGCGGGCGCTGTGGCGACGGTATCCTCAAGCCCGACGTGGTCTTCTTCGGCGACAGCGTGCCCGGCGAGCGGCTGGCGGCGGCCCTGGCGGCCATTGAGGGGGCCGAGGCCCTGCTGGTGGTGGGGTCGTCGCTGATGGTCTATTCCGGCTATCGCCTGGTGCGCCAGGCGGCCCGGGCGGGCAAGCCGGTGGCCTGCCTGAACCGGGGCCGCACCCGGGCCGACGACCTCTATGCCCTCAAGGCCTCGCTGCCCATCGGCAAGGGGCTGGCCGCCTTGGCGGCACGCTTCTAGTCGAGGCTTTCCAGTGTCAGGGTCACCGGCTCGGCCATGCCGGGGGCGATGGGTCGGGGCTCCGCCTGGCGATAGCGCAGTCGTCCCGCCTCGCGGATCTCCGCATGCAGGGCGGCCTCGTCCTGGGCCAGGGCCCGGGCGTCATAGCTCAGTTGTACCGGGATGGGGCCATCGCCCAGGCGCCGCTGGCGGGTCTCGGCGATCACGCCCTTCTCGCCCTCCAGGCTGACCCGCAGCTCGGCATCCGGACCCACCGCCAGGGGCGTTTCGCCGACCACCCGCGCCTCCAGGGTGCGGAACTCGGGCGTGCCGGCGCAGCCGGCCAGCAGGGCCATACCTAGCAGCAACGCGGCGAGGCCCACCTTGCGTCGATGATTCATGGAATCTCCTTAGCCGCCGGCCAGCTTGACGGTGTAGCCGCGGCTTTCCAGTTCCGTTTTCAGGGTGGCGCGATGGTCGCCCTGGATCTCGATGATCCCCTCCTTGACCGCGCCGCCGGTGCCGCAGCGTTGCTTGAGCTGCTTGGCCAGGGCCTTGAGCTCGGCAGTGGGCAGCGGCACGCCGTCGATGGTGGTCACCCCCTTGCCCTTGCGGCCGCTGGTCTCGCGGCGGATGCGTACCACCCCATCCAGGGTCGCCAGGCGCGCCTGCTCGGCCTGTTCGGCGCACTGGCATTGGTCCAGGGGGTGGCGACAGTCGGGGCAGGTCTGGCCATGTTCGGTGGAGTAGACCAGGCCGCGGAGTTGATCCTGCAGTGAGGCCATGGGAGGCAGTCCTCGGCGTTCGGAGTGTGGCCCCCATGATAAACCAGCCGTCGGCGGCCCTGTATAGGGGGTGAAAGCCCGAGCCCGGCTTATCCACAGTCGGCCGGCGGGTGCCGGGGTGTGGATAAGCCGGCCTCGACGCCTCGAGCCGAGACGGCATCCCCGTGCTGCTTGAATGGATTAGAACGAGGCGGGAGTGATGAACCACAGCACGGTGGTCTCGCCATCGCTCAAGTTCCGGTGGGCATGAGGCTCGCTGCTGGTGAACGACAGGCAGTCGCCTTCCTCCAGGACGTAACGCTCGTCCGCGACCTCGACCTCCAGGGTCCCGCGTAGCACCAGGACCGCCTCGTGCCCCTTGTGGGAATACGGCTCGCTTCGGGTACCCGACGGATAGGTCGAATAGATCACTTCCAGGTTGTTGTTGCTGCGGGGGGTCAGCAGTTGGTCGACGATGCCGTCCTGATACTCGATCTCGATGCGTTGATCCTTCCTGACGAGGCGCTCGTGATGCGGGCGATCCTCCCCTTGGCATCCTTCCTTGGGGTCCGAGAACAGCCATTGCATGGTGACGCCCAGGGCCTGGGCGATCTCCACCAGCGACGCGACCGAGGGCTGACTGATTCCCCGCTCGATCTGGCTCAGGTAGCCATGGGAGAGGCCGGTGCGCTGGGAGAGTTGCATCAGGGTGAGGCCCTTGAGCTTGCGCAGGCTGCGAATCCTTGCCCCCTGAAGCCGAGTGTCGCTGGCCATGCCACTTCCTGTCCTGTCGTGAGAGACCGCCAGTGTTGCATAGCCCGGCGCGCATGTCGCTGGTGTAGAAATAAGACCAAAGTTTTATCTCTATATATGAAATTTTAGTCTTAAATTTTCACAACGAGGGGCATGCTTCCCTCCGGGCCAGACACTAATTACAAGGACAAGCCGATGAATATCTACTTCTGGGGGCTGCTGGTCAGCCTGGCCGTCTATCTGCTGATCGGCAATTACGCCGGTCGCAAGGTCCAGGGGCTGGACGATTACTTCGTCGCCGGGCGGCGCGCTCCGACCCTGCTTATCGTGGGCACCCTGGTCGCGAGCTTCCTGAGCACCAACGCCTTCCTCGCCGAGACGGGCTTCGCCTACGATGGCTATGCCTTCCTGATGCTCGCCCTGGTCGGCGTCAATACCAGTGGCTACGTGATCGGGGCGGTATTCTTCGGCCGCTTCGTGCGTCGTAGCCGCGCCCTGACCATTCCCGAGTTCTTCGCCAAGCGCTTCGATTCCCGCGCCATGCAGGTGCTCGCCGGCATCACCACCGTGATCGGCCTGACCGCCTACCTGCTGGCCGTCACCCAGGGCGGATCGATCCTGATCGCCGACGTGGCCGGCATCCCCACCGGCGTGGCGTTGATCCTGATGTGGCTGGGCTACATGGTCTTCACGCTCTATTCCGGCTCCCGCGGCGTCGTGCTGACCGACACCCTCATGTTCCTGCTCTTCACCCTGGTCTCGATTCTCGCGTTGCCTTACCTGTTCGGTGAAGGCGGCAGTTGGCAGTCGACCCTGACGGCTCTCGCCAGCTACGAGGCCAAGCCGGGAATCATCGCCTGGCACGGCCTGACCGGCGAGGGCGCCTACTGGGCATCGGGGCGTGAGGCGCTGATCTGGGCGCTGGTGCTCGGCGTGTCCTGGTCGCTGGTGCTGGCGGTCAGTCCCTGGCAGACCAGCCGCTACCTGATGGCCAGGAGCGAGCATGTGGTGGTGCGCTCGGCCTGTATCTCGGGCCTGGTGCTCGCCGTCCTCTATGTGGTGCTGATGTTTGGCGGCGCGGCCATCAACCTGGCCAACCCGGGCATCTCGCCCTCCGAGCGGGTCATGGTGTGGGCCGGCATGAACATGATGCCGACCCTGCTCGGTACCCTGCTGATCTCGGGGATCATGGCCGCGGCCCTGTCGTCCTGTTCGACCTTCCTGTCGCTGATCGGCTTCAGCGTCTCCCACGACATCCTCAAGGCCGCTTCTCGCGATGACGACACCCAGTCTCTGCGTTCCAGCCGGATCATCATGTTCGCCGCGGCCACCATCAGCCTGCTGCTGGCGTATTTCCAGCCGCCGGCGGTGATGTGGATCACCTACTTCGCGGGCACCCTGTTCGCCTCGTCCTGGGGCCCGGTGGCCTTCCTGAGTATCTGGAGTCGCCGGATCACCGCCCCCGCGGCCTTTACCGGCATGCTGGTGGGTTTCGTGGTCAATATCGCGGCCAAGTTACTGGATCAGGCCGGGATGGTGTCGCTGCCCGTCTACCTGGATCCCTTCATCCTGGGCTTCGTGACCAACCTGGTGTGCCTGGTGGTGATCTCCCGCCTCACCCGGCCCCGGGAGGCCGCCCTGCGCTATTTCGACGAGCTGCATCAAACCCCGGAGGAGGAACTCGATCCCGCCGAGGTGAACAAGACGCTGGCCTGGCCGCTGGTGGTCATGGTCGCCGGCCTGGCCATCGCCGGGCTACTGGTCGCCTTCTATGCCATGCCTTATGCCGCGGCGCTGGGTCGTGACTTCTCGCCGTTCAGCGGCGAGGGCCTGCTGTCGATCGGCTATGGCCTCTCGGTTTCCTGCGTGGGGCTGCTGGCCTTCTGGCAGGTGAAGCGCGTCTATGGCCGCAAGCGCCGGCGTCGGTCGTCATCACAACAAGCCGCGGAGGCCCGCCAATGAGTGCCCAGGAACTCTTCCCGAACCTCTTCTCGCCCTTCCGCATCGGGCGGTGCACGATTCCCAACCGGATCGTCTTCACCGGGCACGATACCTGCCTGCCCGAGGACGGCACGGTCAATGAGGCCCTGGTGGCCTATCTCGAGAAGCGCGCCCGCCACGGCACCGGCTTGATCGTGCTGCAGGTCTCCGGGGTGCATGATACGGCCCGCTATACCTCGCACCTGCTGATGGCCAACGACGATGCCTGCATCCCCGGCTACCGGCGCCTGGCCGAGGCCTGTGGCCGGCACGGCAGCGTGCTGTTCGCCCAGCTGTTTCATCCCGGGCGCGAGATCATGGAGTCGGCGGATGGCCTGAGGCCGGTCGCCTACTCCGCCTCCGGTGTGCCCCAGGAGCGTTTCCGGGTGATGCCGCGGGGCCTGTCGCGCGGCAGGATCCAGGAGATCGTCGAGAGCTTCGCCGCGGCCGCCCGGCGCATGCACGAGGCCGGCATCCAGGGGGTGGAGATCCTGGCCAGCCACGGCTATCTACCGGCGCAGTTCCTCCACCCGCTGGTCAACCGGCGGGACGACGACTATGGCGGTAGCTTCGCCAACCGGGTGCGCTTCCTGGAGGAGATCATCGAGGCCATTCGCCGCGAGGTCGGCGACGGCCTGGCGGTGGGCCTGCGCCTCTCCTGCGACGAGCGCGACGAGCAGGGAATCGGCGAGGACGTCGCCATCGACACCCTGCGCCACCTCGAGGATCGTCTCGACTATGCCAGCGTCGTGGCCGGGACCTCGGCCACGCTCGGTGGGGCGGTGCATATCGTGCCACCGATGAGCTACGAGAGCGCCTACCTGCGTGACGAGGCGCGTTCCCTGCGGGCCGGCCTCTCCCTGCCGCTGATCCTCACCGGTCGCATCAACCAGCCCCACGAGGCCGAGGAGGTCATCCGCTCCGGGGCGGCGGACCTGTGCGGCATGACCCGGGCGCTGATCTGCGATCCGGCGATGCCGGCCAAGGCCAGGCGCAACGACGCCGACGGCATCCGCGCCTGCATCGGCTGTAACCAGGCCTGCATCGGCCACTTCCACCGGGGCTTGCCGATCTCCTGCATCCAGTACCCCGAGTCGGGGCGCGAATTGCGTTACGGCGATCTCGGCCGTGCCGAGACCTCGCGCCGGGTGGCGGTGATCGGCGGCGGGCCGGCGGGCATGAAGGCCGCCGTGGTGGCCGCCGCCCGGGGGCACGACGTCACCCTCTTCGAGGCCGGGCGCCGCCTGGGCGGGCAGGTGAACCTGGCCCAGTTACTCCCCGGTCGCAGCGAGTTCGGCGGCCTGGTCACCAACCTGCTCGAGGAGCTCAGGCGTGCCGAGGTCGAGGTGGTGACCCAGCGACGCGTCACGCCGGAGGCCCTGGTCGAGGAAGGCTTCGAGCGGGTGCTGGTGGCCACCGGGGCGCGGCCCTATGCGCCGCCCCTCGAGCGCCTCGGCGAGCTGCCGGTGAGCCAGGCCGTGGAGCTGCTCGACGGCGCCTCGCTACCCGGCGGCCATGTGGTGGTCTACGACACCCAGGGCGACTGGGTCGGCCTGGGAGTGGCCGAGCTGCTGGCCCGGGAGGGGGCCCGGGTTACCCTGGCGATCAACGGCCTGCACCCTGGCGAGGCGCTGCAGAGCTACGTGCGCGATTCCACCGTGGCCCGGCTTCACGACCTGGGCGTGCGGATGCTGACCTATGCCCGGGCTTTCGGCATCGACGATGACAGCGTCTACCTCTATCACACCGCCGGTGGCGAACCGATGGTGCTCGAGGCCGTCGATCATCTGGTGCTGTCCTGCGGGGGGAGCCCCGTCGTCTCGCCCGAGGACGAGGACCGTTGGGCGGAACTGCCGGTTACCCTGATCGGTGACTGTTTGGCCCCGCGTACCGCCGAGGAGACCGTCTATGACGGCCTGAAGGCCGCCATGGCCATTTGATGAGCTCAAAAAGGCGTACCGATATCGAGGAAGCGCCTCGTCGCGGTCAACGGCGTCAGCGATGACCAGGGCAGGAGCCGGGGCAAGCCGGATCGTCACCGCAGTGGCCAGCTTCTGCAACCCGCCATCGATGCGGGAGGGGCGTCAGTGGGCCGCGACGGCGGGACGCCGGCTGAGGTGTTCGATCACCGTGGGTAACTGATGCATGTTGCTGATGGCGATGGCCCCCGCCGGGGTGATCTCCACGTCCGGGAAGCGGTTGAGGTGGATCACCGTCATGCCGGCGGCCAGGGCCGCCTTGACGCCGACGATGGCGTCGTCGATCGCCACGCAGTGGCGGGCTTCATAGCCCATGATGGTGGCGGCGTGCAGGTAGAGGCAGGGGTCGGGCTTCCAGCACTGGACCGAATAGCCGCTGAACAGGTGGTTGCCGAAGTAGTCGCTGAGGCCGGTGGCCTCGAGGCTGGTGCGGATCTTGGCTTCGGGGCCGTTGGAGACCACCGCATGGGGGATATGGGCCAGGGCATCGAGGGCCTCGTGCACCCCGGGCAGCAGGGTCAGCTCGCTGGCCAGGCGCTCCGCCAGGCGGCGGCGCATGCGTGCCTCGCTGGCCTTGAGGTGCTCCGGGTCGACGTCGCCGTGGCGGCGCTGCAGTTCGCCGACGATATTCATGAAGCGGGCGCCGCGGAACTCGCCCATATAGTCCTCGGCGACGAAGGGCAGTCCCACGGCGGAGAGGCTGGTGGCCATCTCGTCCGCCAACAGGGGTTCACTATCGACCAGGGTTCCATCGCAATCGAACAACAGACAGTGGGGAGTCGTCATCGCCTCAACCTCTCGCGCTTGCGTCGCCATTGTTTCAGATATCGGCAGACCTACCCATTATTGAAGCCCATTTTTGGAATTCTGTGAACACTGTTCACAAACCTTGTCATTTTTCCTGCACGAATCGGCAGGCAGGCATAGAAAAGGGCGGCCCGTGGGCCGCCCTTTACGCTGGTATCCCTTAGTTGATCTTGGGATCCAGCTCGCCGCTGTCGTAGCGGTTCACCATGGCTTCCAGGCTGATCGGCTTGATGCGGCTGGCGTTGCCGGCGGTGCCGAAGGCCTCGTAGCGGGCGATGCAGACATCGCGCATGGCGGAGACGGTCTCCTTGAGGAACTTGCGCGGGTCGAACTCGGCCGGGTTCTGGGCCAGGAAGCGCCGCACGGCACCGGTGGAGGCCAGGCGCAGGTCGGTGTCGATATTGACCTTGCGTACGCCGTACTTGATGCCCTCGACGATCTCCTCGACCGGCACGCCGTAGGTCTCGGGGATGGCGCCGCCGTACTCGTTGATCACCTCGAGCCACTCCTGGGGCACCGAGGAGGAGCCGTGCATCACCAGGTGGGTGTCGGGGATGCGGGCGTGGATCTCCTTGATGCGCTGGATGGAGAGGGTGTCGCCGGTGGGCGGCTTGGTGAACTTGTAGGCGCCGTGGCTGGTGCCGATGGCGATGGCCAGGGCGTCCACCTGGGTGGCCTTGACGAAGGCGGCGGCCTCTTCCGGGTCGGTGAGCAGCTGTTCCATGTCCAGCTTGCCCTCGGCGCCGATGCCGTCTTCCTCGCCGGCCATGCCGGTCTCCAGGCTACCCAGGCAGCCCAGCTCGCCCTCCACGGAGACGCCGCAGGCGTGGGCCATCTCCACGGTGCGGCGGGTGACGTCGACGTTGTAGTCGTAGTCCATGGGGGCCTTGCCGTCCTCGCCCAGGGAGCCGTCCATCATCACCGAGGAGAAGCCCAGCTGGATGGAGCGCTGGCAGACCGCGGGGCTGGTACCGTGGTCCTGGTGCATCACCACCGGGATATGCGGGAACTCTTCCACGGCGGCCAGGATCAGGTGGCGCAGGAAAGGGGCCCCGGCGTACTTGCGGGCGCCGGCGGAGGCCTGGACGATCACCGGGGAGTCGGTGGCGTCGGCGGCTTCCATGATGGCGCGCATCTGCTCGAGGTTGTTGACGTTGAAGGCCGGGATGCCGTAGCCGCGCTCGGCGGCGTGGTCCAGCATCTGGCGCATGCTGATCAGTGCCATGATCTCACCTGTGTTTGGGTGGGCGGCGCCGGGCCGCCCGGGAATCGATGGGTTACTGGGCCGCGGCTTCCAGGGCCGCGACGGCCGGCAGGGTCTTGCCTTCCACGTACTCGAGGAAGGCGCCGCCGCCGGTGGAGATATAGGAGACCCGGTCGGCGATGCCGTACTTGTCGATGGCCGCCAGGGTATCGCCGCCGCCGGCGATGGAGAAGGCGTTGCTCGCGGCGATGGCCTTGGCGATCACCTCGGTGCCCTTGCCGAACTGGTCGATCTCGAAGACCCCCACCGGGCCGTTCCACAGGATGGTGCCGGCGTCCTCGAGCAGCGCGCCCAGGCGGGCGGCGGTCTCGGGGCCGATATCCAGGATCATCTCGTCATCATTGACCTGGTCGACGGGCTTGACCACGGCGGTGGCGCTTTCGGAGAACTCGGTGGCCACCACCACATCGGTAGGCAGCGGGATCTCGACCTTGGCCATCAGCGCCTTGGCCTGCTCGATCAGGTCGGCCTCATGCAGCGACTTGCCGACGTTATGGCCCGCCGCGGCGATAAAGGTGTTGGCGATGCCGCCGCCGACGATCAACTGGTCGCACTTCTCGGCGAGGGCGGTCAGCACATCGAGCTTGGTGGAGACCTTGGAGCCGCCGACGATGGCGGTCATGGGCCGCTTGGGGCTGGCCAGGGCCTGCTCCAGGGCGTCCAGTTCCTGGGCCAGCAGCGGCCCGGCGCAGGCCTCGTGGGCGAAGCGCGCCACGCCATGGGTGGAGGCCTGGGCGCGGTGGGCGGTGCCGAAGGCGTCCATCACGAAGAGGTCGCAGAGGGCCGCATACTGCTTGGCCAGCGCCTCGTCGTCGCCCTTCTCGCCGGCGTTGAAGCGCACGTTCTCCAGCAGCACCACCTCGCCATCGGCCAGGTCCAGGGCCACGTCCAGGTAGTCCTTGATCAGGGTGACCCGGCGACCCAGCAGCTCGCCGAGGCGCTCGGCCACCGGCGCCAGGGAGAACTCCTCGGCGGGCTCGCCCTCGGTGGGGCGGCCCAGGTGGCTCATCAGCATCACCCTGGCGCCGGCGTCCCGGGCCGCCTCGATGGTGGGCAGGGCGGCGCGCAGCCGCGCATCGCTGGTCACACGGCCATTCTTGATGGGCACGTTCAAGTCTTCGCGGATCAGCACGCGCTTTCCGGCGAGCTCCAGGTCGGTCATCTTGCGTACGTTCATCGGCACGTGTTCCTTCGTTAGGCAAGCCAGGGTTGGGTCAATCGAGGGCGGCGAGGCGCTGGGTCACGTCGAGCATGCGATTGGCGAAGCCCCACTCGTTATCGAACCAGCACAGCATCTTCACCAGGCGGTCACCGGCCACCCGGGTCTGGGTGGCGTCCACGATACCCGAGCGCGGATCGTGGTTGAAGTCGATGGAGGCGGTGGGTTCCTCGGTATAGCCGAGCAGTCCCGCCAGGCGCCCCCGGCTGGCCTCGCGCAGCAGGGCATTGACCTCGGCGGCGCTGGTGTCGCGCTCGACGCAGATGGCCAGGTCCATGGCCGAGACATTGATCGTCGGCACCCGCACGTGCAGGCACTCGAAGCGGTTGGCCAGGTGCGGCATCAGGCGGTTGAGGCCACGCGCCAGGCCGGTATCCACCGGCACGATGGACTGCATGGCGGAGCGGGTCAGGCGCAGGTCGGTCTGGTGGTAGGCGTCGATCACCGGCTGGTCGTTCATCGCCGAGTGGATGGTGGTGGTGACGCCGTGGGCCACGCCCAGGGCCTCGTCGAGCACGGTGAGCACCGGCACCAGGCAATTGGTGGTACAGGAGGCGGCCGAGACGATGCGCTGGGCCGCCACCAGGCTATGGTCGTTGATGCCGCAGACGATGGTGGCATCCACGTCGCTCTCGGCGGGCTGGGAGAAGAGCAGGCGCTTGGCGCCGGCGGCCAGGTGGCGCTCGGCGGTGGCGCGATCCTTGAAGCTGCCGGAGCACTCCAGCACCAGGTCGATCTCCAGCTCGGCCCAGGGCAGCCGATCCGGGTCAGTCTCGGAGAGGATATGGATGGGCTGGCCATCGATCAGCAGCCGGCCGTCGCGAGCCTCCACGGTGGCGGGGAAGCGCCCGTGGGTGGTGTCGTAGCGGGTCAGGTAGGCGATGGTCTCGAGATCCGAGAGCTCGTTGATGGCCACCACCTCCAGCGGGGTGCCGCCCAGCTCCTGGGCGCGCTCCACCAGGGCGCGCAGCACGCATTGGCCGATACGGCCATATCCGTTGATGGCGATGCGGTAGGCCATGGTGTCGGCACTCGTCCCCGTGACTCGATCAGGGAAGCGATTCTAGCGCAAAAGCGTCGCCGATGCAGGATTCTGGGGCCTTGAAAGCGCCCCCGGCGACCCTATTTTCCGAAATAAGGCCGGCGCCTTCGGATGGCGTATCGCCGGGAGCCGGCCGAGGAAGCATTGAGGAGGTGTTCGCTATGTTCGCAGATCTCAAGCGTCTCGATTCCGGCCTGTGGCAGGAGCTGGGTGGTCTGCGCCAGTGGCTGGATGAGGTCATGTCCGACCCCGCCGCCGCGGACATTCGCGCCGTGCCCCGCGGCAGCTTCCCGATGATCAACCTGGCGCGCACCGACGACGCCGTGCGGGTCTATGTGTTCGCCCCGGGGCTGGCCGCCGATGCCCTGGAGATCAGCATCCAGGACAACCTGCTGACCCTCAGGGGCGAGCGTCCGGCGGCTCCGGATAACGACGAGCGGGTGGAGTTTCGCCGCGAGCGTTTCGGCGGTGACTTCAGCCGCACCATCGCCCTGCCCGACGGGCTGGACGGTGAGCGCGCCGAGGCCCGCTACCGGGATGGCGTCTTCGAGGTGGTCCTGCCCAAGCGGGAAGAGCTCAAGCCGCGACGCATCAGCGTCCAGGCGGCCTGACGCCCGGAAACTTTCCTGGAGGTGAGTGTGATGAGCGAGATGATCAAGCAGCCGGCCCGGGAAACCGAGGTGGCCCGGGAGCAGGAACCCCAGGAGCGGCGCCGCAGCGCGCTGCGCCCGGCGGTGGATATCTACGAGCGGGATCATGCCCTGCACCTGGTGGCGGACCTGCCCGGGGTCACCGCCGACGCCCTGACCATCGAGGTGAACGATAACGTCCTGACCCTGGAAGGGGAGATCCGCCTGGCCATGCCGGAGGGGGCCATGGCCCTCTACGCGGAACTGCGCGGGCAGCGCTTCCTGCGGCGTTTCACCCTGAGCCACGAGATCGATGGCGAGGCCATCGAGGCGCGGCTGAGCGACGGCGTACTGCACCTGCGCCTGCCCAAGAAGGAAAGCCACCGGCCAAGGCGTATCGGGGTGCAGGTGGCCTGATCCCCGAGGGCAGGGGAGAGCCGCCAGTCGTTCCCGGCGTATCGCGGTGCGGACGGCCTGACTCCCCTGGTTCACCGGGCGGTAACGACAACGGGCGCCACTCCAAGGAGTGGCGCCCGTTGCTTGTGGCTGGCGGGCCGTATCGCTTAGCCCAGCAGCGCCTGGGCGCGCTCGACGACGTTGTCGACGGTGAAGCCGAAGTGCTTGAAGAGGTCGCCCGCCGGGGCGGACTCGCCGAAGCTGCTCATGCCGACGATATCGCCGTCCAGGCCCACGTACTTGAACCAGAAGTCGCGGTGGCCGGCCTCGATGGCCAGGCGCGCGGTGACCGCCCTGGGCAGCACCGACTCGCGGTAGTCGGCGTCCTGATCGTCGAAGGCGTCGGTGGAGGGCATGGAGACCACCCGCACCGCCTTGCCCTGCTCGCTCAGCCGGGTCGCGGCGTCCATGGCCAGGCCCACTTCGGAGCCGGTGGCGATCAGGATCAGCTCCGGGGTGCCCTCGCAGTCGCGCAGCACATAGCCGCCGCGCTGGATATTGGCCAACTGGTGCTTGTCGCGGGCCTGGTGGGGCAGGTTCTGGCGCGACAGCACCAGGGCGCTGGGGCCGGCGTGACGCTTGACCGCGGCATCCCAGGCGGCGGCGGTCTCCACGGCGTCACAGGGGCGCCAGGTGGCCAGGTTGGGGGTGGAGCGCAGGCTGGTCAGCTGCTCGATGGGCTGGTGGGTGGGGCCATCCTCGCCCAGGCCGATGGAGTCGTGGGTGAAGACGTAGACCGCCTGCTGGCCCATCAGCGCCGCCATGCGCACGGCGTTGCGCATGTACTCCATGAAGATCAGGAAGGTGGCGCCATAGGGCACGAAGCCGCCATGCAGGGCGATGCCGTTCATGATGGCGCCCATGCCGAACTCGCGCACCCCGTAGTGCAGGTAGTTACCGCCCGGGGCCTCCGGCGTGATGGCCTTGGCGCCCTTCCAGAAGGTCAGGTTGGAGGGGGCCAGGTCGGCGCTGCCGCCGAGCAGCTCGGGGAGCTGCGGGCCGAGTTCGTTGAGGCAGTTGAAGGAGGCCTTGCGGCTGGCGATGGTCTCGCCCTTGGCCTGGGCGTCCTCGACCAGCTTCTCGCTGGTCAGCGCCTTGGGCAGCTCGCCCTTGAGGCGGCGCCGGAACTCGGCGGCCTCGGCGGGGAAGGCCTCGGCGTAACGGGCGAAACGCGCCTCCCAGTCGCTCTCCAGCTGTTCGCCGCGCTGGCGGGCGTCCCAGCCCTGGTAGATGGCCTCGGGGACATGGAAGGGGGCGTGGGGCCAGCCCAGCTGTTCGCGGGCGGCGGCCACTTCCTCGTCGCCCAGGGGGGCGCCGTGGCACTCTTCCTTGCCCTGCTTGTTGGGGGCGCCGAAGCCGATGATGGTCTTGCAGATGATCAGGCTCGGCTTGTCGTCGTGGGTCTTGGCCAGCTCGATGGCGGCCTGGATCTCTTCCGGCTTGTGGCCGTCGACATTGGGCACCACGTGCCAGCCGTAGGCCTCGAAGCGCTTGGCGGTATCGTCGGTGAACCAGCCTTCCACTTCGCCGTCGATGGAGATGCCGTTGTCGTCATAGAAGGCGACCAGCTTGCCGAGTTGCTGGGTGCCGGCCAGGGAGGCAACCTCGTGGGAGATGCCCTCCATCAGGCAGCCATCGCCGAGGAAGCACCAGGTGGTGTGATCGACGATGGTGTGGCCGGGACGGTTGAACTGGGCGGCCAGGGTCTTCTCGGCCAGCGCCATGCCCACCGCATTGGCCAGGCCCTGGCCCAGGGGACCGGTGGTGGTCTCGATGCCCGGGGCATAGCCGAGCTCCGGGTGGCCGGCGGTCTTGGAGTGGAGCTGGCGGAAGTGCTGCAGCTGCTCCAGCTCCAGGTCGTAGCCGCTCAGGTGCAGCAGGGAGTAGAGCAGCATGGAGCCGTGGCCGTTGGAGAGCACGAAGCGGTCGCGGTCGGCCCAGTGGGGGTTGGCCGGATTATGCTTGAGGTGGTCGTTCCACAGCACCTCGGCAATATCGGCCATGCCCATGGGGGCGCCGGGGTGGCCGGACTTGGCCTTCTGGACGGCATCCATGGACAGGGCGCGAATGGCATTGGCCAGTTCGAAACGGGACGGCATTGGCTAGCTCCTCGCCTGCGGCAATATAAGCGGGAACCCCGCCGTGGGCGGGGGTCGGGGATTCGGCTGGATGGCGCCGCGCGAAAATACGCAGAATGGCGGCGGCGCGGACGATACAGGCCGCATATTGTCGCCGAGAAGCGCGGATCCGGCAAATTCCGGTGGCTATGGGAGCCTGCCGGGCTTGACCGATCGTCACGAGGATCACGGATTTCGAGTCAAAGGATTCGATCGATTGAGGCGAATAGCGAGCTATTTAACGAAATGGATCGAATGACGTTGGCCGAAAGCCCGGGATTCGCAGTAGATCAGCGTTAAGCCCGACAGGCTCCTAGGAAGCCCCCGAGCCAGAGTGTAGAATTCCAGGCCTCAAGGGCCCCCGGTGGCGCCAGCGAGCGCGCCCTCGGCGGCGTGCCGCCTCTGCCCCGCGACCGATGCACGTCGTGGATGGCCGTGGCGTCCGCCTGTCGCGTGCCCAATGCCGTTTTCAGTGCCCATAATGCCGATTTCCGATAGAGGGTCGAGGACCGCCATGAGCGAATACTCCCTGTTTACCTCCGAGTCCGTGTCCGAGGGGCATCCGGACAAGATCGCCGACCAGATCTCCGACGCGGTGCTCGACGCCATCATCGCTCGCGACAAGAACGCCCGGGTGGCCTGCGAGACCCTGGTCAAGACCGGGGTGGCGATCGTCGCCGGCGAGATCAGCACCAGCGCCTGGGTCGACCTGGAGGCGCTGGTCCGCGAGGTGATCACCGGCATCGGCTACACCTCCTCCGAGGTGGGCTTCGACGGCGAGACCTGCGGGGTGCTCAACCTGATCGGCAAGCAGAGCATGGACATCGCCCAGGGCGTCGACCGCAGCAAGCCGGAGGACCAGGGCGCCGGCGACCAGGGGCTGATGTTCGGCTACGCCACCAACGAGACCGACTCCTATATGCCGGCGCCGATCCACTACGCCCACCGCCTGGTGGAGCGCCAGGCGGAGCTGCGCAAGCACGGCCTGCTGCCCTGGCTGCGCCCGGACGCCAAGAGCCAGGTCACCTTCCGCTACGACGCCGACGGCAAGCCGAGCGGCGTGGATGCGGTGGTGCTCTCCACCCAGCATGACCCCAGCATCGACCAGGACGAGCTGCGCAAGATGGTCAGGCGCGAGATCATCGAGCAGGTGATCCCCGCCGAGTGGCTCACCGAGACCACCCAGTACCATATCAACCCGACGGGCAAGTTCGTGATCGGCGGCCCGGTGGGCGACTGTGGCCTCACCGGGCGCAAGATCATCGTCGACACCTATGGCGGCATGGCCCGCCACGGCGGCGGCGCCTTCTCCGGCAAGGATCCCTCCAAGGTCGATCGCAGCGCCGCCTACGCCGGCCGCTATGTGGCCAAGAACATCGTCGCCGCGGGCCTGGCCGACAAGTGCGAGATCCAGGTCTCCTACGCCATCGGCGTGGCCGAGCCCACCTCGGTGGCCATCGATACCTTCGGCACCGGCAAGGTGGACGACGCGCGCATCATCGCGCTGGTGCGCGAGCACTTCGACCTGCGCCCCCACGCCATCACCCGCATGCTCGACCTGCTGCATCCCATGTATCGCCTCACCGCGGCCTATGGTCACTTCGGCCGCGAGCCCTTCGAGACCTCTTATACCTGGACCGATAACGGCGGCGAGTCTCAGACCGAAACCTTTATCGCCTTCCCCTGGGAGAAGACCGATCGCGCCGCGGACCTGCGCGCCGCCGCCGGTTTGTAAGCCCTTTCGTCTCCGACGCCTTCCCCGCGCCCGGCCTCGTGCCGGGCGCGGGCGTTTATGCCTCCGCGTGGTGACGATAGAACCTAGTGCCTATAGTGAGAGTCAATGCGTTCATAACCCATCGTCGCAACCGAGGTGTCCGCATGACCCAAGCCGCCGTGTCCCCCGCCGACCTTGGTGATTTCAAGGTCGCCGACCTCTCCCTGGCCGACTGGGGCCGCCGCGAGATCCGCATCGCCGAGACCGAGATGCCGGCGCTGATGGCGATTCGCCGCAAGTATCAGGAGCAGCAGCCGCTTCAGGGCGCGCGTATCGCCGGCTGTATCCATATGACCATCCAGACCGCGGTGCTGATCGAGACCCTGGTGGCCCTGGGGGCCAGCGTGCGCTGGTCCTCCTGCAATATCTTCTCCACCCAGGACCATGCCGCCGCCGCCATCGCCGCCGCCGGCATCCCGGTCTTCGCCTGGAAGGGCGAGACCGAGGAGGCATTCTGGTGGTGCATCGAGCAGACCGTCACCGGCCCCGATGGCTGGACCCCCAACCTGGTGCTGGACGACGGCGGTGACCTGACCCAACTGCTCCACGAGCGCTTCCCTGAGCTGCTGGACGCCATTCACGGCATCTCCGAGGAGACCACCACCGGGGTGCATCGCCTCCAGGAGATGCTCCGCGACGGCAGCCTCAGGGTGCCGGCCATCAACGTCAACGATGCCGTCACCAAGTCGAAGAACGACAACAAGTACGGCTGCCGCCACTCCCTGAGTGACGCCATCAAGCGCGCCACCGATCACCTGCTGGCCGGCAAGCAGGCCCTGGTGGTGGGCTATGGCGACGTCGGCAAGGGCTCGGCGGCCTCGCTGCGCCAGGAGGGGATGATCGTCAAGGTCAGTGAGGTGGATCCCATCTGTGCCATGCAGGCCTGCATGGACGGCTTCGAGGTGGTCTCGCCCTATGTCGACGGCATCAATCGTGGCATGGCCGGCATCGATCGGGGGCTGCTCGAGAAGATCGACCTGGTGGTCACCGCCACCGGCAATATCGATGCCTGCGATGCGCCCATGCTGCGTTCGCTGAAGAAGGGCGCCGTGGTGTGCAATATCGGCCACTTCGACAGCGAGATCGACACCGCCTATATGCGCCGCCAGTGGCACTGGGAGGAGGTCAAGCCCCAGGTCCACAAGGTCTACCGGGACAGCGATCCCGGCGACTACGACCCGGACAGCGATGACTACCTGATCCTGCTGGCCGAGGGACGCCTGGTGAACCTGGGTAACGCCACCGGCCATCCGTCGCGGATCATGGACGGTTCCTTCGCCAACCAGGTACTGGCCCAGATCCACCTCTACGAGGGGCATTTCGCCGACCTGCCGGCCGCGGACAAGGCGGCGGCGCTGGGCGTCTCGGTGCTGCCCAAGGCGCTGGACGAGGAGGTGGCCCGCTATATGGTGGAGGGCTTCGGTGGCGTGGTGACTCGCCTGACCGAGGCCCAGGGCGACTATCTGGGGGTTCCCGTATCGGGTCCCTTCAAACCGGATACCTATCGCTACTGAGGCGTGACAGTCGCTATCGGCGGGCCCTTTGGCGGCCCGCCGATAGCGTTCTACAGGCGAGCAGGACGCTCGCTGGAGGCAGCCATGATGTTGGCAGATCTGGATCTCGATGCGGCGAAGGAGGAGCGCCGTCAGCAGGCGCGTGTCAACGCCGCCTTTCTGCTCTGCGCGGTGATCGGCCTGCTCTGTTACCTGCCCTTCGACTACTGGTTGATCGAGCCCCGCTGGCAGCTCTTCTGGGCCGGTCGACTGGGCAGCATCGGCCTGATCGTCGCCTGTTTGCTGTGGCAGCACGGCCATCCGGAGCGCAGCGAGATGGCGGTGCTGATCAGCGCCCTGGGGACGGGACTCTTCCTGGCCGGGGGGGCTGCCTGGATCGATGAGACCGAGGTCTTCTTCTTCTGGAATGTCAGCACCGCCCTGGCGCTCTTCGTGCTGGTGCCGGTGGCCACCGTCTGGCACTGGCGCAAGATGGTGCTGCTCAATGGCTTCGTGGCCACCGCCTACCTGCTCTGCTTTCTGCTGTGGAGTCCCTTCAGTTTCTTTACCCTGGGCCAGTATGGGGGGATCTTCCTGCTGGTGGGACTGTTGATCTCACCGCTGCTCTCCCAGGTGCGCTACTTCAATTTCACCCGCGCCGCGACCCTGCGCATGGAGCTGACCAAGCGCAATGCCGAGCTCAGCATCACCTATGAACGCCTGGCCCAGCAGCACCAGGAACTGATGCAGCTGGCCAACTTCGACACCATGACCGGGCTGCCCAATCGGCGCCGTGGCATGGCCTTCCTCAAGGGCTCCCTGGCCAACTGCCAGCAGGAGATGCGCTCACCCCTGTCGCTGATGCTGATCGATGTGGACCACCTCAAGCCGGTCAATGACACCCTGGGCCATGCCGCCGGCGATCAGTTGATCTGTGCCGTGGCCAGGGCCCTGGAGAGTATCATCGGCAAGGGCGAGATGGCCTGTCGCATGGGCGGCGACGAATTCCTGGTGGTGCTGCCGGGGGCCTCGCAGCGGGCCTGCCGGGCGCGCGCCGAGGCCCTGTGCCAGGCCCTCGCCGAACAGCGCCTGGCGGCCGATCCCGAACGCACCATTACCGCCAGTATCGGCACCCTGACCTATGCGCCCTGGAGCGATGCCCGGGTCGATATGGATACCCTGATCCAGCGGGTCGACAGCGAGATGTACCATAACAAGCGCCGGGTCCGGGGGGCCCGCCGTGAGGCGGCGAAGCGCGAAGAGGCGCCCAGGGGCGCCTCCGGCGCCGCCTCGGAATACCCGGAGGGGGATGACTGGCCCTCCCTGGACGATTTCTGACTCAGCGGCCGCCGTCCGCCTCGCCCCCTTGGCGACAGGCCCTGAGCAACTCCTCGGCGAGGGCCTCGTCGCTGAGGGTGCGGGCGATGGCGAGCCCACCGATCATCATCACCGCTCGCTGCAGGGTTTGCTGGCGTGCGTCTTCTCCTTCCCCGGCGACGCGGTCGATAAAGCCTCGAAAGAGGCGCGTATAACTCTCCCGCACCAGCGGATCCTGCTGGGCCACGTCGCTGACCAGGCTGGCCAGCGGGCAGAGGCCGGCCTCGCCTTCCAGATGCTCGCGACTCAGGTAACGATCGCGGGCCTCGGGGCCCGCGTCCAACCCCAGGCGCTCGACGCCCTGCCGGGCCGCCACGACGATGGCCTCGGCGTAGAGTTCGCTCTTGGAGGCGAAGTGGGCATAGAAGGCGCCTCGGGTCAGGCCGGCCTCCTGCATCAGGGTATCGATACTCACGCCGGCGAAGCCGTGCCGGGTGAAGAGACGGGCCGCGGTGTGCAGGATGCGCTCGCGGCTATACGCCTTGTGATCGGGGTGCCAGGGCATGAGCGTCGGCCTCCTTGCGGCCGGAACAGGGCGATGGCCCTAGTCTGCCACGACAGCACCCTATGTTATTGATCATATGGTGCCCTCGGCTAGGGTGTCGGAACACTCATCCATTATCGGGAGATCGTCATGAGCGCATCGGTACATATCCTGGGCCCCCAGTTCAGTAACTTCGTGCGCAGCGTCCAGTACTGCTGCGAGGAGAAGGGCATCGCCTATACCCTGGGCATGACCCTTGACGGTGAGCCCATCGGCCTGCGCTCGCCGGCCCATCGGGCGCTGCACCCCTTCGGCAAGGTGCCGGTGCTGCTGCATGGGGAGCGTCACCTCTGTGAGAGCGTGGCCATCTGCCGCTACCTGGACGCGGCCTTCGACGGACCCGCGCTGCAGCCGGCGGATGCCTGGGGGCGCGCCGAGGTCGATCAGTGGTGCGCGGTGCTGGCCGGCTACGTGGATCAGGCCCTGGTACGGCGTTACCTGCTGGAGCTCGTCTTTCCCAAGGGGCCGGAGGGCAGCGTGCGTGAGGCCGAGGTGGCGGCCGCCACCCCCGAGGTCGGCCGCATGCTCGCCCTGCTGGAGGCGCAATTGGGCGAGCGGGCCTACCTGCTGGGTGACGCCCTGACCCTGGCCGATGCCTTGCTCGCGCCCATGCTGGATTACTTGGCGAGCCTGCCCCAGGCGGCGCCGCTATTGGCACCGCATCCTGGGCTGATGGCCTACCTCGAGCGGCTGCGCGAGCGTCCCGCCGGGCGGCGGGTGCTGGTGGCGCCGAGCTTCGACTAGGCTCGCCACGACGACCTAGCCCAGGCCGGTCACGCCCATCATCCAGTGCAGATAGAGGGGGATCACCAGGGGCGCGGCCAGGGTGGTGATCAGCACCGCCAGGGCCCCCTTGGCCGGGGCGATGCCCAGTTCCATGGCCACCACCACCACATTGGCGGCCATGGGCACTACCCCCAGCAGCAACAGCGCCAGGGCCATCTCCGGCGGCAGCGGGAGCAGCGCCTGCAGGCCCAGCACCAGGGCCAGGGCCAGCAATGGCCAGAGCGCGAAGCGCACCGCCACGCAGGCGCCGATAAAGCGCCCGTCCACCTCGCGCAGCGAGACCCGTCCCAGGGTCATGCCGATGATCATCATCCCCAGCAGGGTATAGGTGGCCGGGAAGGCCTCCAGGCCCTGCATCACCGGGGCCGGCACGCCAAGCCCCAGGCCGCTGACCAGCAGGGCGGCGGCGAAGGCGTAGATCAGCGGCAGGCGAAAGATCTTGAGCAGGCTCTCGCGCACCGAGAAACGCCCCCGGGCGCTGATATAGAAGCCCAGGGTGAATTCATAGAGGGTGATCCCCAGCACGCAGAAGAGGTAGAGGGTCACGCCTTGCGGCGGCAGCAGCACCATGGCGATGGGCAGGCCGAAGTAGCCGGTATTGCCGGTCCCGGCGGAGAAGGCCAGCAGCGCCGCCTCCTGAGCGGCGAAGCCACGGCGTACCAGGCGGCTGACCAGCAGGCAGAGCAGGCTGGCCACCAGGAAGGCGGCCAGGGTCAGCAGCAGGTAGGCCGGGGTGGGGCCCCCCAGCACCAGGCCGCGGAAGAAGGTCAGGGGCGCGATCAGGTAGATCAGCAGGGTGGCGACGGGCCGCGGGTCGATGGCCAGGCGGCGGGCCGCCAGCCAGCCCAGGCCGACGAAGGCCAGCAGCGTCCAGAGTGGGGTCATCAGGGTGCTTGCGAGTTCCACGGGGCCTCTCCTTGGGTATCGTCGCCATCATGCC
The DNA here is from genome assembly GCF_050613175.1 of Halomonas sp. H5. Taxonomy (GTDB): domain Bacteria; phylum Pseudomonadota; class Gammaproteobacteria; order Pseudomonadales; family Halomonadaceae; genus Bisbaumannia; species Bisbaumannia salifodinae. The sequence continues at coordinate 3,981,723 of NZ_CP192510.1, read as the reverse complement.
GGCTCGGGCCCGGGTTGTCAGCGGCACCCTGGTTCGATGAGTCAGGGCATAAAACCATAACCACTAACATGAGCCATTTCGATGCAGAGGCGGGGAAACTTTCATTGGTCTCAGGCAATTCGAGGCGGCACAATGCCTCCCTGAGCTCCTGGGCATGCCACAGGCCCGGGCGTCGCGGGATACGAGAGCCGCCGTTCAGGGGGCCACAAGCCAAGAGATGAGGGTTGAGTCGATGAGTGCACAAGAGCATCCGCTGGGTATCAGTTTCGAGTTCTTTCCGCCGAATACCGAGGTGGGACGCGAGAAGCTGATGCATGTGCGCGATGCCCTGGCCAGCCGCCAGCCGCGCTTCTTCTCGGTGACCTACGGGGCCGGCGGCTCCACCCAGCACCGCACCCTGGACACCGTGCGCCAGGTGCGCCAGAGCGGTATCTCCACCGCCCCTCACCTCTCCTGCGTGGGCAGCGAGAAGGCTCAGCTGCGGGACCTGTTGGCCCAGTATCGGGAGGAGGGCATCGATAGCCTGGTGGCCCTGCGCGGCGACCTGCCCTCCGGCATGGGCGGCGTCGGCGAGCTGCGCTACGCCAACGAACTGGTGGAGTTTATCCGCGAGGAGACCGGCGACCACTTCGAGATCGCCGTGGCCGCCTACCCGGAGTGCCATCCCCAGGCGCCCAACTTCGAGCGCGATGTGGAGAACTTCGCCCGCAAGATGAAGGCCGGCGCCAACCTGGCGATCACCCAGTACTTCTTCAGTGCCGATGCCTATTTCCACTTCGTGGAACGCGCCCGGGCCCTGGGCGTCGAGGGCCCCATCGTGGCGGGCATCATGCCGATCACCAATTACACCAAGCTGGCGCGCTTCTCCGACGCCTGCGGCGCCGAGATCCCGCGCTGGATCCGCAAGCAGCTGGAAGCCTATGGCGACGACAGCGCCTCCATCGCCGCCTTCGGCGAAGAGGTGATCTCCGAGCTGAGCCGCCGGCTGCTGGAAGGCGGCGCCCCGGGGCTGCATTTCTATACGCTGAACCAGGCCGAACCGACCCTCAAGGTCCTCGATAATATCTGCGGCTGATTTTTCTGGTTCTTCGCATTTTGGTGTGAATACCAGTGTGGGAGCTCGGGTTCCCCGAGCGAATGGCACCGAAGGTGCCCCAGTGGCGTGATCCACCTTGACGCTCGACGCCTGAGAGCCCTTCGGGCTCCAATCGCTCGGCATAGCCAAGCTCCCACAATAGCAAGCCGGCGATCTGCCATGTCGTGGCTTCACGCTGATCTGCGAAGAACTGATATTCTGTCCTACCAACACCAAGGCCCCGCTCATCATGATGAGCGGGGCCTTGGTCGTTTCGGGGAGGAATGTCAGCCGGAGGTGGCGGCCTTGGTGCCGCCGCCATGGCTGCCGCGCTGCATCAGGAACAGCAGGGCGCCGATGGCCAGGCCGGCGACATCGGTGTAGATACCGCCGTAGATCATGCACAGGGCCCCGACCAGCATCAGCAGCCGCTGCCAGGCCTTCACCGGGCCGAAGAACCAGGCCTGGACGGCGGCGGCCAGCAGCACGATGCCCAGGGTGGCGGTGACGCCGACCCGCAGGATCTGCAGCCAGGAGCCCTCCATCAGCAGCGCCGGGCTGTAGAAGAACATGAAGGGCACGATAAAGGCCGCCAGGCCGACCTTGAAGGAGGTCACCGAGGTGGCCATGGCATTGGCCCCGGAGATGCCCGCCGCGGCATAGGAGGCCAGGGCCACCGGTGGGGTGATCGCCGAGACCACCGCGAAGTAGAACACGAAGAAGTGTGCCACCAGCGGCTGGATGCCGATATTGATCAGCCCCGGCGCCACCACCGAGGCGGCCACCGCATACGCGGCGGTGGTGGGCATGCCCATGCCCAGCAGGATGGAGATACACATGGCGAAGAACAGCGCGAGCAGCTGGCTGACCCCGGCCAGGCCCAGCAGCAGCGAGGAGAAGCGCGCGCCGACGCCGGTCAGCGAGATGACGCCGACGATCAGGCCGGCGCAGGCGCAGACGGCGATGATCTGGATCGACATGGTGCCGGCCAGCTGCAGTGCCTTGAGGATTGCCCGGGGCCCCATCTTGTAGGGGGTGAGCCAGCTGACCACGGCGGCGGAGGCGGTGGCCAGGGTGCCGGCGCGGATCACCGAATAGCCCATGAACAGCGCCGCGATCAGGATCACGATGGGCGCGAACAGGTAGACCTGCTTGACCAGGCGGCGGAACTGCGGGATCTCCTCCTTGCGCATGCCCTGCATGCCCTTCCGGGCGGCCTCGAAGTCGACCATGAAGTAGACGGAGGCGAAGTAGAGGATCGCCGGAATCAGCGCCGCCACGGCGATCTCGGTGTAGGGGATGCCGGTGATCTCGGCCATGATAAAGGCGCCGGCGCCCATGATCGGCGGCATGATCTGCCCGCCGGTGGAGGCGGCGGCCTCGATGGCCCCGGCGCTCTTGCCCGGGTAGCCGACCTTCTTCATCAGCGGAATGGTCAGCGAGCCGGTGGAGACCACGTTACCCGCCGAGGTGCCGTTGATCATGCCCATCAGCCCGGAGGCGAAGATCGAGACCTTGGCGGGACCGCCCCGGGCGCGGCCGGCGGCGGCGAAGGCGAAGTTGACGAAGTAGTCGCCGACCTTGGAGGCCTGTAGGAAGGCGGCGAAGATGATGAACAGGATGATATAGGTGGACGACACCGCGGTGGTCGGCCCGAGGATGCCGGCGTCGGTGTAGACCTGGCTGAAGAAGCGCTGCACCGAGAGCCCGGGATAGCCGAGGAAGCCGGGCAGGTAGGGGCCGGCGAAGACATAGGCCAGGAACAGCACCGAGATGATCACCAGGGCCAGGCCGGCGACCCGGCGGGTCAGCTCGAGGATCAGCGCCGAGCCGGCGATGGCCGCATAGGCGATGCCCGGCGGCGCGAAGGCGGTGCCGGTGGACATGCGCATGGGGGTGTTATAGATCAGCAGCAGGTAGGCGGCGCTGGCCACGGCGCAGGCCATCAGCGCCAGGTCGGCGGAGGCCAGGCGCTCGCGATGCTGGCGCTGGAACCAGGAGAGCACGATGGCGGCGAAGGTGGCCAGCATCAGCGGGTAGCCGAAGTGCCAGGCCTCCACGGCGGCATCGATGCGCATGGCGCCGCCGGCCAGGGTGCGCTGCATCAGCCACACCTGCAGCAGGGCATAGGCGGCCGGCAGCAGCAGCAGGTAGCCGAGCCCCTTGACCCAGGGGCGGCTGCCGGGTTGGTCGGGCTCGCTGAAGCGCACGCCGGTATAGAGGGCGAAGCCGAGAATCAGGGCGCCACAGATATGCACGATGCGGTAGGACCAAGTCTCCATCGGTAGCACATTCAGGCTCACCAGGTGGAAGACGGCGTAGGCGATGGCCAGCATCGCGAAGAGGATCCACTGCCAGCCGGTATAGAGGCGGCGATTGGACTCCACCGCCTCCTCGTCGACGCCCTGGGCGATGGCCTCGGGCGACGGGTCGTGGGTTGATTGGGTCATGCGAGATTCCCCCTGAGGGACGAACGATTAGGGATCGAAGGGGCGAGCCGCCCATGGGCGGCCCGCAACGGGCGCTTAGCGGATCAGCGCCGGGTCGATCTCATAGCCATTCTCGGTGAACCAGCGCGCGGCGCCCGGGTGGAAGGGCAGCACCTGGTTGTGGACCACGTTCTCGGGGATGGTGGTGACGGCGCTGCGGTGGATGCTCTGCATGCGCTCGTTGTTCTCCATGGTCAGGCGAGTCGCCTCATAGACGAAGTCCTCCGGCAGGTCGCAGCGGGCGATGGCGAAGTTCCACATGGAGACCGCCCGGGCATCTTCCTCCAGGGTGGTGTAGGTGCTGGCGGGGATCGCGAACTCGGCCACCGGGAAGTTTTCCAGGGTGGTGGCCAGCTCTTCCTCGTTGAACTCGATGATGTTCACCTCGCTCTGCACTTCCAGCTGGCTGACCGCGGGAATCGGGATGCCGGCGGCGAAGGCGATCACGTCCAGCAGGCCATCCTGCAGCTGGCCGCCGAGGTCGGTCCAGCCGCCGTTGCGACGCTCGAAGTCGACGCCCAGGGTCTCGAGGATCGCCGGGAAGTAGGTGTCGGAGGTGGAGCCGGCGGGGCCGAAGCCGATACGCGCGCCGTCGGGGATCTCGCTGATGCTGGTGATGTCGCTGCTGGCCAGGGCGGTGATGGAGAAGGGTGTCTCGTACATGGGGAACATGGCGCAGACGTTGTCCAGCACCATGCCCGGGGCCAGCGGGCTCTGGCCGGCCATGGCATCGGCGGCGGGGCCCATGGTGGTCATGCCGAAGGCGATATCGCCGGTATGCACCAGTGCCAGGTTCTGCACCGGACCGCCGGTGACTTCGCCGCCGCCGGAGAGACCCAGCTCGTCGGCGATCATATTGGCCCAGCCGGAACCATAGACGAAGTAGGTGCCGCCCTGGCTGGCGGTGCCCATGGTGAAGCTCTCGGGCCAGTCGCTGCGATCGGCTTGGGCGGCGCCAGCGGCCAGCAGGCTGCCGCTGAGGGCGAGGGTGAGGAGCGGGCGTGAGGTAAGGCGCATGGCGTCTCTCCTGAGGCAGTTATGATTGTGTGAGCTGCCTCCTGACTATAGCCAAATACGCGCCACCCTGTTCTTAGTCCTGTTTTATCAATGGGTTGTAAGTTTTTCTTTCGACCTTGGTCGAAGCCTTCGGCGGTCCATCTGTGCGGAGCTTCGCACGCCGGCGTGCCCTGGCCGTGCGGAAATCCGCACGGCCGGCGAGAGGAAGGAACGGGGGCCCGGTGGCGAGCCCCGCGGGTCATGACTTCTTGGGGTCGAGGATCTTCACCGTCTGGAGGGTGTCACGGGCCTGGCTCTCGCGGATCCGGTTGACCCGGGTCTCCAGCTCCTGGGGCGTCTCCTCCTCGATGGGCAACTGCTCGAAGAAGTCGCAGCTGACGCACTCTCGGTAGCGCACCCCGTGCTGTTCCCAGGCGCGGATCCGATCCATCTGTGCACAGCGGGGGCAGATGGCGCCGGCGATAAAGCGTTTCTGGACAATCATGGTTGAGGCCTCTCGATGGCCGCCGGGCGAGCGCCGGCGGCGAAGAATTCAGGCGGCGCGAATCCCGCTATGACGCAACAGCGGTTCGATGCTGGGTTCGCGGCCACGGCATGGAGAGCACGGAACAGCTCGGCGGCTCAAGCGGCACGAATCCCGCTATGGCGCAGCAGCGGTTCGATGCTGGGCTCGCGGCCGCGGCATGGAGAGCACGGAACAGCTCGGCGGCTCAAGCGGCACGAATGCCGCTATGACGTAGCAACGGTTCGATGCTGGGCTCGCGGCCGCGGAAGGCGCGGAACAGCTCGGCGGCATCCCGGGCGCCGCCCTGCTCGAGGATCTCGTGGCGGAAACGCGCGCCGGTGGCGGCGTCGAAGGTGCCGGCGTCCTCGAAGGCGCTGTAGGCGTCGGCGGAGAGCACCTCGGCCCACTTGTAGCTGTAGTAGCCCGCCGCATAACCGCCGGCGAAGATATGGCTGAAGCCGTTCTGGAAGCGGTTGACGCCGGAGCGCGGTACCACCGAGACGGCGTCGCGCACCTCGTCCAGCAGGGCCTGCACCTGGGCCGCACTCGGCGAGCGCGGCTCGTGGTGGAGGCGGAAGTCGAACAGCGAGAACTCCAACTGACGCGCCATGCCCATGGCGGACTGGAAGTTACGGGCCGCCTGGAGGCGCTGGAAGAGTGCCTCGGGCAGCGGCTCGCCGTTCTCCACATGGCCGGCGATCAGGTCGAGGCCCTCGCGCTCCCAGCAGAAGTTCTCCATGAACTGGCTGGGCAGCTCCACCGCGTCCCAGGCCACGCCGTTGATGCCGGAGACATCCGCCACCGTCTGCTTGGTGAGCATATGGTGCAGGCCGTGGCCGAACTCGTGGAAGAGGGTGGTGACCTCGTCGTGGGTCAGCAGGGCCGGCTTGTCGCCCACCGGGCGGGTGAAGTTGCAGGTCAGGTAGGCCACCGGCAGCTGCAGGCCGCCATCCTCGCAGAGGCGCCGCACCCGGCACTCGTCCATCCAGGCGCCGCCGCGCTTGCCTTCGCGGGCATAGAGGTCCAGGTAGAAGCCGGCGATGGGTTGGCCCTGCTCGAGGATGCGGTAGAAGCGCACGTCGGGGTGGTAGCGGGGCGCCTCGGGGTCTTCGGCGAAGCTCAGGCCATAGAGGCGTTCCACCACCTGGAAGAGGCCGTCGATGACCCGCGGCGCCGGGAAGTAGGGGCGCAGCTGCTCCTGAGAGATGGCGTAGCGGGCCTCGCGCAGCTTCTCGCTGGCGTAGCCGATATCCCAGGGTTCCAGGCGTTCGAGGCCCAGCTCGTCCCGGGCATAGGCGGCCAGCTCGTCGAACTCCTCCCGGGCCTGGGGCACGGCACGGCGCGCCAGGTCGTCGAGGAAGTCGAGCACCTGGCGGGGCGACTCGGCCATCTTGGTGGCCAGGGAGTAGTCGGCGTAGGTGGCGAAGCCCAGCAGCTCGGCGAGCTCCTGGCGCAGGGCCAGGGTCTCCTCGATCACCGGGGCATTGTCGAACCGGCCGGCCTGGGGGCCCTGATCCGAGGCCCGGGTCACGTAGGCGGTATAGACCTCCTGGCGCAGCGCCCGGTCGTCGGCATAGCTGATCACCGGGTAGAAGCTGGGGAAGTCCAGGGTGATGCGGTAGCCCGCCTCGCCCTTGGCCTCGGCATTGGCGCGCAATGTCTCCCGGGCGCTGTCGGGCAGGCCGCTCAGGGCGGCGGCATCGGGCAGCGACTTGTGCCAGGCCTGGGTGGCGTCCAGCACCTGGTTGGAGAAGCGGTTGGAAAGCTCCGAGAGGCGGCTCTGGATCTCGCCATAGCGCTGTTTCTGGGCCGGCGGCAGGTCGACCCCGGCGAGGCGGAAGTCGCGCAGGCTATTGTCGATGCTGCGTTGCTGGGCCTGGTCGAGGCGGGTAAAGGCGGGAGATTCCTTGAGGGCCTGGTAGGCCCGGAACAGCCCCTCGTGCTGGCCCAGCCAGGTGCTGTAGTCGGAGAGCTTGGCCAGGCAGGCCTGGTAGGCCTCGCGCAGGGCCTCGGAGTTCATGGTGGCATTGAGGTGTGAGACCGGCGACCAGGCCTGGGAGAGGCGGTCGTTGAGGCTCTCCAGGGGCGCGGCGAGGCTCCCCCAGGTGGGTGGCTCCTGCTCGGCCCGGTCCACCAGGCGCTCGATGGCCTCGCGGTTCTCGCTCAGCAGCCGCTCGATGGCCGGCACCACCTGGTCGGGCAGGATCTGGCCGAAGGGCGGCAGCTCATGGGTCTCGAGCAGGGGATTATGTGACATGCGGGCCTCGTCGCTAGCGGATAATAGCCCTTAGATGGGGATGCGGCGGCGGGGTTTCAATCGCCGGTGCTGGAATGGCTCAGGGGCGCTGGGGGTAGGTCGGAGCGGGGGTCCTATGCCAGGGATGGCATCGGTAGCGCCCAGGGAGGGGTTCACAGCGCCCCGCGATGGCCTGCCCCCAGGATAGCCCCGGGCCTTAGCCAAGTAGGGGGCTGAACTATCGACGCTGGGCGGATTGGCCGGCCTGGGCTGGCCTGCTAGGCTTGCGCTCCTATCGTCGACCCAGGTCGGCCCGTGACACAAGGACAGCTCGAATGATGCACGAGACCCTGGAGCGCTGGGGCTCCCAGCGCGCCTTTATTCTCGCCGTGACCGGCGCCGCGGTGGGGTTGGGCAATATCTGGCGTTTCCCCTATATCACCGGCGAGAACGGCGGCGCGGCCTTCCTGCTGCTCTATGTCGGCTTCGTGGCCCTGCTGGGCCTGCCGGTGATGATGGCCGAGATCATGATCGGCCGCGCCGGGCGCCGCAGCCCCATGCAGTCGCTGCTGCAGCTGGCCAACCAGGCCGGCGCCACGCCCCACTGGCGCTGGCTGGGCTGGTTCGGTGGCGTGACGGTGTTCCTGATCCTCTCCTTCTATTCGGTGGTCTCCGGCTGGTCCATCGAGTATCTGGTGGAGGCGCTCAACGGTGACTTCGTCGGTAGTTCGCCGGCGGAGGTGGGGGCCAACTTCGAGGCCTTCCTGGCCGACCCCCTGCGCATGACCTTCAACCACACCATCTTCCTGCTGCTGACCCTGTCGGTGGTGGCCGCCGGGGTCGCCAATGGCCTGGAGAAGCTCAACAACCTGATGATGCCGCTGCTCTATCTGTTGTTGCTGGTGCTGGTGGGCTACGCCTCGACCACCGACGGCTTCGGCACCGCCCTGGTCTGGCTCTTCCGGCCGGATCTCTCGGCGGTCACGCCGGTGGTGGTGATGCATGCCATGGGCCACGCCTTCTTCACCCTGGCGGTGGGGGCCTGTGCGCTGATGGCCTATGGCGCCTATATGCCCGATCATCAGAGCCTGCCCCGGGCGGCGCTGGCGGTGGCGGCGCTGGACGTCGCCGTGGCCCTGCTGGCGGGGATCGCCATCTTCTCGGTGGTCTTCTCCCAGGGCATCGATCCCGGCGAGGGCCCCGGGCTGATGTTTGTCACCCTGCCCATCGCCTTCGCCGAGCTGCCCTGGGGGCAGCTGTGGCTGGGGCTCTTCTTCCTGCTGTTGTTGATGGCTACCTGGACCTCCTCCATCAACCTGGCCGAGCCCATGGTGGCGGGTCTGCAGGGGATCGGGCTCAAGCGTGGTCAGGCCGCCGCCCTGGTCGGGGTGGCGGTATGGCTGGTGGGGCTGCTGTCGGTGTTCTCCTTCTCCAGCCTGGCGGAGGTGCACTGGATCGCCGGCATGAACTTCTTCGAACTGGTGACCACCGTGCCCACCGAGTATTTCCTGCCGCTAGGGGGGCTCTTGATCGCCATCTTCGCCGCCTGGGTGGTGCCCCGGGACATCGCCCTGCGCGCCCTGGATGCGGGCCCCACCGGCTACCGGGTATGGCGGACGGTGGTACGCTATGTCTCCATTCCGCTGACCCTGGTGGTGCTATTCTCCACCCTGATCTGATAAAGCGGGCGATTACGCCCCGGGAGCGACACGATGCAAGAGGCACTGCGTAGTCATCGCGGCCTGACCCCCCGCCTCGGCGAGCGGGTCTATGTGGACCCCGCCAGCGTGGTGGTGGGCGATGTGGTGCTGGGCGACGACAGCTCGGTATGGCCCACGGCGGTAATTCGCGGGGATATGCACCGCATCCGTATCGGCGCGCGCACCAGCGTCCAGGACGGCAGCGTGCTGCATATCACCCACGCCAGCGACTACAACCCCGGCGGCTATCCGCTGACCATCGGCGACGAGGTGACCATCGGCCATCGCGCCGTGCTCCATGGCTGCACCCTGGGTGACCGCATCCTGGTGGGTATGGGCGCCATCGTCATGGATGGCGCCGTGGTGGAGGACGAGGTGATCATCGCCGCCGGCGCCGTGGTGACCCCGGGCAAGCGCCTGGAGAGCGGCCATGTCTATGCCGGTAACCCGGCCAAGGCACTGCGCCCCCTGAAGGAGGCGGAGCGGCATTTCTTCGCCTATAGCGCCGGCAACTACGTAAAACTCAAGGATCAGTACCTGGAAGAGTAAGCAACTGATTGTTTTCTCGGGCCATGCCGGGCGATAATCTGGTTATTTATCCAGTTATCGGGAGTCTCTCGCCGGCATGGCGAATTTTCATACCCATCTCGGCGTGGCCAGCGCCCTGGGCGCCCTGGGTGCCTGCGTCGGCTGGCAGGCCGGGCTCTGGTCGGGCCTGGAGGCCCTGCCGCTGCTGGGCCTGGTGGCCTTCGGCGGCATCCTGCCGGATATCGACTCCGATCACTCCCGGGCGATCCGCCTGATCTTCAATCTGTTTGCCGTGCTGGCGGTGGTGGGCGGTGCCCTGCTGCTGCAGGGACGGCTCTCCCCCGGCGAGCTGCTGGTGGCCTGCGGCGGGCTCTACCTGGGGGTGCGCCACCTGGCCGGCGGCGTCTTCAAGCGCTTTACCGTGCATCGCGGTATCTGGCACTCGCTGCTGGCGGCGGGGTTGTGCGGGCTGGTGACCACGGCCCTGAGCTACCGGCTGCTGGCCCAGGAGGCGGGCCTGGCCTGGGCCCAGGGGCTGGCGCTGCTATTGGGCTGCGTGATTCATCTGCTGCTGGACGAGCTCTATAGCGTCGACCTGGTGGGGGCGCGTATCAAGCGCTCCTTCGGCTCGGCCCTGAAGCTCTGCGACCTGCGCGAGCCGGGCAATTCGGCGCTGATGCTGCTGCTGGCGGTGGGGCTGCTGCCCTGGCTGCCTCCCTGGCCCTCGCTGATGGAGCTGCTGGGCCAGGGTGTCCATCTACTACCGCGCTGGCAATAGGTATTGACGGCTCATGCCAGTGGTCGTTTTCTCCCGGGGGTAGGCCTTCGCGGGGCGCGGTGAACCCCTCCCTGGGCGCTACATTTGCCCTGCTTCGCTCTCGCATCCTGCTCCGCTTGCAGGACCGGTGCTGGCCATCCATGGCCAGCCCGTTCGGAGGAATCCTCCTCACCCCTAGCAAATGACCCCCGCGGCGGCCTACCCCCGGCGCCGCTCGCCCTGGCATCTTCGAGAGAAGCCTCAATGGCGGTATTCATCGGCGCGTAGCCCGTATTTCTTGAGCTTGTCGTAGAGGGTCTTGCCGAGAGAGGGGCCCACTGGGCCGTCTCTTCTTAGTGGCGATATTCATCGGCGCGTAGCCCGTACTTCTTTAACTTGTCGTAAGCGTTCTGCCGAGAGAGAGGCCCACTGGGCCGTCTCTTCTTAGTGACGATACTCCTCGGCGCGTAGCCCGTATTTCTTGAGCTTGTCGTAGAGGGTCTTACGGGGCAGGCCCAACTGCTCGCAGGCGCCAGGCACATTGCCCCGCTGGCTGATCAGCGCCTGGCTGATCAGGCTCTTCTCGAACAACTCGACCTGCTGGGGCAGAGGCAGGCCGCCGTTGTCCGGGGTGGCGCCCTCCAGCAGGGCCTCGAGGCGGTAGTCGTAGGCGGCGCCCAGCAGCACATAGCGCTCCGCCAGGTTGCGCAGCTCGCGCACATTGCCGGGCCAGTCGTGGGCCAGCAGGGTCGAGATGCCGGCGGCATCCAGGGGCGGGGCCTCCAGGTCGCTGCGGTTACCGGCCACCAGGGCGAAGTGCTGGAAGAGCAAAGGGATATCCTCGCGGCGCTCGCGCAGCGGCGGGATCGGCAGGGTCACCACATTGAGGCGGTAGTAGAGGTCCTCGCGGAAGTCGCCGGCCTCGGCGGCGGCCCTGAGGTCCACCTTGGTGGCGGCGATCACGCGAATATCCAGGGCCACCGGCTCGTTGGCGCCGAGGCGCTCGATGCAGCGCTCCTGGAGCACCCGCAGCAGCTTGACCTGCAACGCCAGGGGCATGGATTCGATCTCGTCGAGGAAGACGGTGCCGCCGTTGGCATACTCGAACTTGCCGATGCGGCGCTCCATGGCGCCGGTGAAGGCACCCTTCTCGTGGCCGAACAGCTCCGACTCGATGATGCTCTCCGGCACCGCGCCGCAGTTGATGGCCACGAAGGGGCCCTCGCCCCGGGCGCTGCGGGCGTGCAGGGCCCGGGCCACCAGGTCCTTGCCGGTCCCGGTCTCGCCGAACAGCAGCACGTCCGCCTCGACCCGGCTGATGCGCTGGACCATGGCGGCCAGCTGCTGCATGGCCGGGGTACGCCCCACCAGGCGCGGCCCCGGGGCGCCCTGCTGGGCCTCGAGCTCGGCCTTGAGGCGACGGTTCTCCAGGCTCAGGCGGCGCTTGTCGATGCCGCGGCGCACCATCTCCACCAGGCGCTCGCCGGCGAAGGGCTTCTCCAGGAAGTCCCAGGCCCCCTGGCGCATCGCCTCCACGGCGGTGGAGATATCCCCATGGCCGGTGATCAGGATCACCGGCAGGTCCGGGTCGCGCTGGCGGATCTCGGCGAGCAGCGCCATGCCGTCCATGCCGGGCATGCGGATATCGCTGATCACCACCCCGGGGAAGTCCTCGGGCAGGGCGGCCAGGGCCGACTCGGCGCTCTCGTGAGCCTGGGGCTCGTAGCCGGCCAGCTCCAGGGTCTGGCCGGTGGTGATGCGCAGGTGGGGCTCGTCGTCGATGATCAGGACCGGCGGGGCATCGGCGCTATCCATGGGAGTGTCGCTCCTGGGTGGCATGGGGCTCGGGCACCTCCGGGGATCGGTCCCGGGGCAGGCGAATGGTGAAGCGGGCGCCGCCCTCGGGCAAGTTCTCGGCCTGCAGGCGACCGCCCAGGTCGGCGATGATCCGCGAGGAAATCGACAGTCCCAGCCCCAGGCCGGTGCCAATCGACTTGGTGGTGAAGAAGGGCTCGAAGATCCGTGCCAGGTTCGCCTCCGGGATGCCGGGGCCGTTGTCCGCCACCTCGATACGCACCTCGTCGTCCTGGGCGTCGATGCCCAGGATCAGCCGCGGCGACGGCATCTGGGCCATGGCCTGGAGGGCATTGCCGATCAGATTGACCAGCACCTGCTCCAGGCGCACCAGGTCGGCGCGCACCCAGACCGGCGCCTCGGGCCAGCGGCGCTCCACCGTCACGCCATCCTGGTCGAGGCGGGCCCGGTAGAGGCGCAGGGCATAGCCGAAGCAGTCGCCCACCGAGACGCTGGTCAGTTGCTCGCCGCTCTTGCGGGAGAACTGCTTGAGCTGGGCGCTGATCTCCGCCATGCGTCCGGTGAGCTCGACGATCTCGGCCAGGTTGGCGTCGGCGCGTTCGGCCTGCTGGCGCGCCAGGAAGGCGCGGGCATTCTCGGCGTAGGAGCGTACCGCCGCCAGGGGCTGGTTGAGTTCGTGATTGATGCCGGCGGCCAGTTGGCCCAGCAGGGCCAGCTTGGCGGCCTGGATCAGCTCGTCCTGGGTCTGGCGCAGGGTTTCCTCGGCACGGCGGCGTTCTTCGATTTCGTCGGAGAGGCGGCGATTGGTCTCCACCAGGTCATGGGTGCGGTGCGCCACGTTGCGCTCCAGCTCGTCCCGGGCCCGGGCCAGGGTCTGGCGCTCGCGCTCGGCGAAGTGCTCCCGCTGGCGGCGCAGGCGCAGCCGCTGCCAGCCCACGCCGGTGCCCAGCACCAGGATGCCGTAGAGGCCGCCGGCCAGCAGGGCGGCCTGCCACTGGGCGGCCTGCACCGGCGTCAGCGGCTTGAGGATATGCATCTCCCAGCCCAGCTCCGCCAGGGGCCTTGCCTGGCGCAGGAAGGCCTGGCCGTCGAGCGGGCCGCGATCGAAGGTCACCAGGTCGCCATGCTCGCCGCGGCGCTCCAGCCGTCGCAGGCCCGAGGGGGCCAGGGGCTCGTCGGCGTAGCGGCGGGTGGCCAGCAGTCGCTGGCGCTCGGCGTCGCTCAGCGGGTGCAGGGCCGCCAGGCGTAGCTCCGGTCGGCTGGCCATGAAGATAATGCCCTGGCCATCCACCACCAGCAGTTCCGCCTGCTGCTCGGCCCAGGCGCTCTCCTGGGCATCCAGCAATACCTTGACCACCATGACGCCGGCGGGCTCGGTCTCGTCATCGGGGAGCCATACCGGTGCCGAGAAATAGTAACCCCGCTCCCGGGACAGCACGCCCAGGCCGTAGAAGCGTCCCTCGCGGCCGGCGATGGCGTCCCGATAGTAGCGGCGGAAGGCGTAGTTCTGGCCGATAAAGGTGTCGGGGCGGTGCCAGTTGCTGGCCGCCAGGGTGTCGGCGTGGCGGTCCAGCAGGTAGACATCGGAGACCTCGGCGATGGCCCGGAAGCCATCCAGCAGCACGTTGATGGCCTGGGCGCGACGCTCCTCGGGAGCGTTCAGGAAGCGCTGCACCGGCTCCCGGGAGGCGAGCAGCTGGGGCAGGTAGTCGTGGCGGGAGAGGTGACCGCGCAGCCCCGCCACCGAGAGGCGCAGCTCGTTGTCGGCCTCCTCCTGCAGGCGATCCAGGGCCTGTTCCCGGGCCACCTGGGTCGCCGGCCAGATCACCAGGGCCAGGCCCAGCAGGATCAGCAGCGCCAGGGCCAGGCGCAGACCGCGGCGTGTCATGGGGCGGCGTGGCTCTGGGCGCGACGCAGGGCGCGCTGGGCCCGGGTCTCGGCGCGCTCCAGCTCCAGCAGGCCCTCCTCGACGAATACCAGGTGCTCATGGGCGCGCTCCCGGGCCTGTTCGGCGTCGCCGGCGAGGATCGCCTCGAGCAGGGCGCGGTGCTGCTCCATCAGCCGCGGTCGCGCGTCGGGCTTCTCGAACAGGTAGGCCAGGTTGTCGACGATGCTCTTCTCCAGCAGATGGAAGATGCCGCGAATGGTGTGCAGCAGCAGCACATTGTGGGCGGACTCGGCGATCGCCAGGTGGAAGGCGGCATCCGCCTTGGCCTCCTGCTCCGGGTCGCGGCCGGCGAAGCTCGCCTCCAGCTCCTCGAAGCGCTGCACCAGCAGTTCCTTGTCGGCGGGGGTGGAGCGCAGCGCCGCATAGTAGGCGGAGAGCCCCTCCATGGCATCGCGGAACTCCAGCAGGTCGAGGTGAAACTCCTGGTGGCGGGCCAGCATCTCCAGCAAGGGGTCGCTGTAGCGGGTGTTGAGCTCCTGGGTGACGAAGGTGCCGCCGCCCTGGCGGCTGGTCAGCAGGCCGCGGGCGGCCAGCTTCTGGATCGCCTCGCGCAGGGAGGGACGGGAGACGCCGAAGCGCTCCGCCAGCTCCCGCTCCGGGGGCAGCCGCTGGCCGGGCGTGAGACTACCTTCGATGATCATCGACTCCAGCCGTTCGGTGATCACGTCGGCGAGGCGGGGCTGTTTGACGGTCTGGTAGGTCATGGCGTCCTGCGCGGCAATATTTCAATTGGTAATACCAATCCTAAGGCATCCCCCCGTCGCGAGGCAAACTCGGGACGCCTGGACTTTCTCTCGATTTTCATTGGCTTATAAGATCGACGACGAGGCTGCTACTAAAGTCTAGGCGTCAATAAGTGGTAAATTGGGCGACGGTGTTTGACACGGCATTTGGCGGCCTTTTAAGGTGCCTCAACGCTATCTGTAAATTGGTTTTACCAATTTAACCTTCGAGGGCGGTGACCATGCATCCTGCCCCAGGAGACGCCATGACCCCCATCAAGTGTTATCCCCCCAAGCCGCCGAGGGTCTATCTCTTCGGCACCTGCCTGGTCGACCTGTTCTTCCCCGAGGCGGGCCTCGATGCCATGCGCCTGCTGGAGCGGGAGGGCATCGCGGTGGATTTCCCCGAGGATCAGACCTGCTGTGGCCAGCCCGCCTATACCTCGGGGTATCAGGACGAGGCCCGCGCCGTGGCCGCGGCCCAGCTCGACCTCTTCCCCGAGCCCTGGCCCATCGTGGTGCCGTCCGGCTCCTGCGGCGGCATGCTGCGCCACCACTACCCCAGGCTGTTTGCCGGCACGCCCCTCGAGGCCAAGGCCAATGAGCTGGCGGGGCGAGTCTTCGAGCTGACCGAGTTCCTGGTGCATGTCTGCCACCTCGAGCTGGAGGATCGCGGCGCCCCGGAGACGGTGGCCATGCACACCTCCTGCAGCGCCCGGCGCGAGATGGGGCTGGCGGAGACCGGACCGGCGCTGCTCGCCCGGCTGGGCCGGGTGACCCTGGTGGAGCAGGAGCGCGCCGCCGAGTGCTGCGGCTTCGGCGGCACCTTCGCGGTGCGTCACCCGGAGGTCTCGGCGGCCATGGTCGAGGACAAGAGTCGCGCCATCGAGGCGGCCGGGGCCGAGCGCTTCGTCACCTCCGATTGTGGCTGCCTGATGAATATCGCCGGGCGCCTGGCCCACCGGGACTCCTCGGTCGAGGGCGAGCATATCGCCTCCTACCTGTGGCGGAGGGTCGGCAAATGAGCGTCGAGCCCCCCGGCGTGCAAACCTTCAGGCCCCAGGCCTTTCATCGCCAGGCCCATGATGCCCTGGGCAATCCGCAGATCCGCGCCAACTTCCGCGGTGCCATGGATGGCCTGATGGGCAGGCGCCGCGAGGCCTTCGCCGACTGGGAGCTGGAGGCGCTGCGCGAGCTGGGGGCCAGCGTGCGCCTGCGCGCCCTGGCCCAACTGCCGGACTTGCTGGAGCGGCTCGAGGCCAACTGCCAGGCCAATGGCATCCGCGTGCACTGGGCCGAGGATGGCGAGGCCGCCTGCCGGCTGATCCGCGAGCTCTGCGAGGCGCGGGGCGCCAAGGCGGTGATCAAGGGCAAGTCGATGGTCACCGAGGAGATGCACCTCAATGCCCACCTGGAGGCGGCGGGGATCGAGGCCCTGGAGTCGGACCTGGGCGAGTACCTGGTGCAGCTCAACGACCAGACCCCCTCGCATATCATCATGCCGGCGATCCACCTCAATACCGACGAGATCGCCGACGTCATGCACGACAAGACCGGCATCCCGCGGACCCGCGACGTGGACGCCATGACCGCCGCCGCCCGGGCCCAGCTGCGCGAGCGCTTCATGGCCGCCGACGTGGGCATCACCGGGGTCAACTTCGCGGTGGCCGAGACCGGCACCCTGTGCCTGGTGGAGAACGAGGGCAACGGGCGCATGACCACCACGGTGCCGCCGGTGCATATCGCCGTCACCGGCATCGAGAAGGTGGTGGAGCAGCTGCGCGATGTGGCGCCCCTCTATGCGCTGCTGACCCGCTCCGCCACCGGCCAGCACGCCACCACCTACCTCAACATGATCTCCGGGCCGCGGCAGGCCGACGAGCAGGATGGGCCGGAGGAGGTCCACCTGGTGCTGGTCGATAACGGTCGCTCCGCCATCTATCAGGACGACGAGCTCCTCGACACCCTGCGCTGCATCCGCTGCGGCGCCTGCATGAACCACTGCCCGGTCTATACCCGGGTCGGCGGCCATAGCTATGGCACCACCTACCCCGGCCCCATCGGCAGCATCCTGATGCCACACCTGATGGGCCTGGAGGCCACCAAGGACCTGCCCACCGCCTCCAGCCTGTGTGGCGCCTGCGGCGAGGTGTGTCCGGTGAAGATCCCGATTCCTGCCCTGCTGACCCGGCTGCGCCGGGAGGCGGTGGGGGAGGGGCGCGGCAACGTGCCCGGCGCCGGGAGCAAGCGTACCAGGACGGAGGCCGCCGCCTGGAAGGCCTGGCAGTGGCTGGCGACGCACCCCGGCGCCTGGCGTGGCGCCGCGGGGGTGGCCGGCAAGCTGGGGCCCCTGACGCCCAGCAAACTGGGCCCCTGGAGCGAGCACCGGGTCGCCCCCAAGCCCGCCCGACACTCCCTGCATGCCTTGATCAAGCGTCACCGCTCGACCACCGACGAGGAGGGGCAGTCATGAGTGCCCGCGAGACCATCCTGGGGCGGCTGCGTCAGCGCCTCGACGGCCCCCTGACGCCCCCCGTCAGCGACTTCGCGGTGATGAGCGGGCGCGGCTGGAGCCGGGAGGAGCGCCTGCGCCGCTTCGAGGCCTGGATCACCTCGGTGCATGGCGAGGTGATCCACACCCCGCGGGCCGACTGGACCCAGGCCCTGGCCCGGGTGCTGGCCGACAAGGGCATCCGCCGCCTGGCCCTGGGGCGGGCTCACCCGGTCGCCGCCGAGGCCCGCGCCGCCCTGGCCGAGGCCGAGGTCACTTTGGTCGACGCCGACCGCCCGGTGGACGCCTGGCGGGAGGAGCTCTTCTTCCAGACGGAAGCGGGCCTGACCTCCACCGGCGGGGGTGTCGCCGAGACCGGCAGCCTGTGGCTCTGGCCGACGCCGGACGAGCCGCGGCTGCTGAGCCTGGTGCCGCCGATCCATATCGCCGTGCTGGATGCCGAGGCGATCGAAGACACCCTCTTCGAGGCGATGGAGCGCCACGACTGGGCGGAGGGCCTGCCCACCAATGCGCTGCTGATCTCCGGGCCCAGCAAGACCGCGGATATCGAGCAGACCCTGGCCTATGGGGTTCATGGACCCCGGGAACTGGTGGTGCTGCTGCGCCACTAGCGTCATATCAACCACAGCAATAACAAAGAGGGGGCGCCGGCGGCGCCTCCCGGGGCCCCTTGCGCCCCGCTCGCCGCCGCGCCCCGGGGAGAACCTCAATGAACGACACGCTACTCTCGCTACTCGCCTTCGCCCCCCTGGCCCTGGCCGGGATCCTGCTGGTGGGCCTCAACTGGCCGGCCCGCCGCGCCATGCCGGTGGTGCTGCTGGCCACCGTGGCCATCGCCCTGTTCGCCTGGGAGATGAGCCCGCTGCGGGTCACCGCCTCGGCGCTGCAGGGGCTGATCCTCACCGCGGCGATCCTGTGGATCATCTTCGGCGCCATCCTGCTGCTCAACACCCTCAAGCACTCCGGGGCGATCACCGCCATCCGCGGCGGCTTCTCGTCGATCAGCCCCGACCGCCGGGTCCAGGCGATCATCGTCGCCTGGCTGTTCGGCTGCTTTATCGAGGGCGCCTCCGGCTTCGGCACCCCGGCGGCGGTGGCCGCGCCCCTGCTGGTGGCGCTGGGCTTCCCGGCCATGGGGGCGGTGATGATCGGGATGATGATCCAGTCCACGCCGGTCTCCTTCGGCGCCGTGGGCACGCCCATCGTGGTGGGGGTCAGCGGTGGCCTGGATCGCGCCGCCATCGGCGAGCGCCTGATCGCCGAGGGCTCCAGCTGGGAGGTCTTCTACCAGTTGATCACCTCCGGGGTGGCGATCACCCATGCCCTGGTGGGCATCCTGATGCCGCTGCTGATGTGCATGATGCTGACCCGCTTCTTCGGGCGTAATCGTTCCTGGAAGGAAGGGCTGGCCATGGCGCCCTTCGCGCTCTTCGCCGGCCTCGCCTTCGTGGTGCCCTATGCCGCCGCCGGGGTCTTCCTGGGCCCCGAGTTCCCGTCGATGATCGGCGCCCTGGTGGGCATGGCCATCGTGCTGCCCGCCGCCAAGGCCGGCTTCCTGTTGCCCAAGGCCCAGTGGGACTTCGCTCCGGCCAGCGAGTGGCCCGCGGCCTGGATGGGCAATATCGAGATCAAGCTGGATAGCCTGACCGGCAAGTCGCCGATGTCCCTGGCCCTGGCCTGGCTCCCCTACCTGCTGCTGGCGCTGCTGCTGGTGGTCTCCCGGGTCTTCCCGGAAGCCAAGGCCTTCTTCACCGGCTTCCTGGCCTTCGGCTGGAACGATATCCTCGGCGAGGCGGGGGTCTCCGGCAGCATTCAACCCCTCTACCTCCCCGGCGGCATCATGGTGCTGGTGGTGCTGGCCACCTTCCTGCTGCATCGCATGCGCCTCGACGAGTTGCGTGCCGCCCTGGGCGAGTCATCGCGGACCCTGCTGGGCGCCGGCTTCGTGCTGATCTTCACCATTCCCATGGTGCGCATCCTGATCAACTCCGGGGTCAATGCCGCCGACCTGCCCTCCATGCCGGTGGCCATGGCGGAGCTGGTCTCCGGGGCCGTGGGCCAGGTCTACCCGCTGTTCGCCTCCAGCGTGGGCGCCCTGGGGGCTTTTATCGCCGGCTCCAATACCGTCTCCAACCTGATGCTCTCCCAGTTCCAGTTCAGCGTCGGCGAGCTGCTGGGCGTCTCCGGCGTGCTGCTGGTGGCCATGCAGGCGGTGGGCGCCGCCGCCGGCAACATGATCGCCATCCATAATGTGGTGGCCGCCTCCGCCACCGTGGGGCTGCTGGGGCGCGAGGGGCGCGTGCTGCGCCTGACGGTGATTCCCACCGCCTATTACCTGCTCGCCTCGGGTATCCTGGCGCTGCTGGCGGTGGGCCTGGCGAGCGGCCTGGACCCCCTGGTGGGTGGCCTGATTGGCGGATAGGAGAGTGACGATGCAGACGACAGCCGTGGAGACCCTGGCGCCGGCCTACCGGGAACTGCTGGGGGCCCTGCGCCCCCACTTTCCCGAGGCGCGGCTGATCCATGATCCCTTGCGTACCCTGGCCTATGGCACCGATGCCAGCTTCTATCGGCTGATTCCCCAACTGGTGGTGCGGGTGGAAGACGAGGCGGAGCTGCAGCGGGTGCTCGGCGAGTGTCGCGCCCGGCGGCTGCCGGTGACCTTCCGCGCCGCCGGCACCTCGCTCTCCGGGCAGGCCATCACCGATTCGGTGCTGATTCAGCTGGGGCGGGGCTGGCAGGGCGCCGAGGTGCTGGAAGAGGGCGCGGCGATTCGCCTCGAGCCCGGGGTGATCGGCGCCCGGGCCAATCGGCTGCTGGCGCCCTACGGGCGCAAGATCGGCCCCGACCCGGCCTCCATCAATAGCTGCATGATCGGCGGGATCGCCGCCAACAACGCCTCGGGGATGTGCTGCGGCACCGCCCAGAACAGCTACCGCACGGTGCGCGATATCCGCGTGATCCTGGCCGACGGCACCCTGCTGGACACCGCCGATGCCGCCAGCGTGGCGGCCTTCCGCGAGAGCCATGGCGAGTTGCTGGCGGGCCTCGCGGGGCTGGCCGCCGAGACCCGCGCCAATGGCGAGCTGGCCGAGAAGATTCGCCACAAGTATCGGCTCAAGAACACCACCGGCTATGCCCTCAATAGCCTGGTGGACCATGCCGACGGCATCGAAATCCTCAAGCACCTGATGATCGGCTCCGAGGGGACCCTCGGCTTTATCGCTGCCATCACCTACCGCAGCGTGGTGGACGAGGCGCACAAGGCGGCGGCGCTGGCCTTCTTTCCCGATATGGCCACCACCTGTCGCGCCACCATCGCCCTGAAGCGCACGCCGGTGGCGGCGGTGGAGCTGATGGACCACGCCGCCCTGCGCTCGGTGCAGGACCGGCCCGGCATGCCGGAGTCGCTGCGTGGCCTGCCCGAGGGGGCGGCGGCCCTGTTGATCGATGTGCGCGGCGACACCGAGGCGGAACTCCAGGCGCGGCTGGCCGAGGTGCAGGCCGCCCTGGAGGGTATTCGCACCCTGGAGCCGCTGACGTTTACCCGCGACGCCGACACCTATGCCGGCTACTGGAAGATCCGCAAGGGCCTCTTCCCGGCGGTGGGGGCGGTGCGCGAGACCGGCACCACCGTGGTGATCGAAGACGTGGCCTTCCCCATCGAGCGCCTCGACGAGGGGGTGGCGGCGTTGACCGCCGCCTTCCGGCGCCACGGCTACGGCGACACCATCCTCTTCGGCCATGCCCTGGAGGGAAACCTGCATTTCGTCTTCCCCCAGGGCTTCGAGCGGCCCGGCGAGGTGGAGCGCTATCAGGGGCTGATGGACGAGGTGGCCCAGTTGGTGGGGGTGGAGTATGGCGGCTCCCTCAAGGCGGAGCACGGCACCGGGCGCAATATGGCGCCCTATGTGGAGCTGGAGTGGGGCAGCGACGCCTATGCCTTGATGTGGCGAATCAAGGCGCTCTTCGATCCCGACAACCTGCTCAACCCCGAGGTGATCCTGAGCCGCAATGCCGAGCTGCACCTGCAGAACCTCAAGCCGCTGCCGGCGGCGGATGCCCTGGTCGACAAGTGCATCGAGTGCGGCTTCTGTGAATCGGTCTGCCCGTCGAAGCACCTGACCCTGACGCCTCGCCAGCGCATCGTGATCCGCCGCGAGTTGGCGCGTCTCGAGGCCCAGGGGGAATCGCGTGACGAGGCACGCCTGGAGACGCTGCGCCGGGCCTACCAGTATGACGGCGTCGACACCTGTGCCGCCGATGGGCTCTGTGCCACCCAGTGCCCGGTGGGGATCAATACCGGGGACCTGGTGCGCGCCCTGCGTCGTGAGGATAGCCAGGGCCAGGCACGGCTGGCGCGGCGACTCGGACATCACTTCTCCGGCACGACCCGGGTGGCTCGCGGGCTGCTCAACCTGGCCGGCGGCGGTCGCGCCGTCCTGGGGGAGGCCGCCATGGCGGCCTTCTCTCGCGCCGCGCGGCGGGCTTCCGGCGAGCGCCTGCCGCTATGGCTTCCCAGCCTGCCCAAGGCGGCGCCGATTCGCGTGCTCAAGGGGGCCGCCGGCAAGGCCACGGGGCGCGACAAGGTGGTCTATCTGCCCTCCTGTGCCACCCGGGTGTTCGGCGCCGCCCACGGTGACGAGGAGTCGCGTTCGGTGATGGAGATCACCTTGGCGCTGCTGGAGAAGGCCGGCCTCGAGGCGATCATTCCGGCGATTCCGGGGCACCTCTGTTGTGGCATGGCCTTCCAGTCCAAGGGGCAGTTCGACGAGGCGGCCCATAAGGCCCGGGAGCTCAACCGGGAACTGCTGGCCGCCAGCCAGAACGGGCGCTACCCGGTGCTCTGCGACACCAGTCCCTGCACCCTGCGCATGCAAGAGAGTCTCGATGCCCGGCTCGAGCTGCTGGAGCCGGTGGCCTTCGCCCATGATCATCTGCTGCCGCGCCTCGATATCGTTCCGGTGGCCGAGCGTGTCGCCCTGCATGTGACCTGCTCCAGCACCCGCATGGGCCTCGCCGACAAGTTCGCCGCCCTGGCCCGGGCCTGTGCCACTGAGGTGGTGGTGCCGGAGGGTATCGGTTGCTGCGGCTTCGCCGGCGACAAGGGCTTTACGGTACCGGAGCTCAACGCCTCGGCATTGGCCGGCCTGGCGACGCAGGTCGCGGGCTGCGAGGCGGGATATTCCAATTCCCGCACCTGCGAGATCGGCCTGAGTCAGCATGGCGGCATCCCTTATCGCTCGATCCTGTCGCTGCTGGATCGGGCCAGTCGTCCGCGTACGGGAGGCGGCGTCGAGGCTGGCTGAAAGTTTTTTACCAAAGTCCTTGCAGGGCCCCGGGTTAATCCGTAAAGTACGCATCCGCTGCCGGCGACGGACATCGTGGCCAGCGGCAATGAGTGGAAAAAGTGCTTGTTTCTGCTGGGGTTTTTCGAAACCCTCTCGCGAAAAACGCGATTGACAGAACGGCCGGGTGCGGTAGAATGCATCGCCACACCGACCGGCCCGTCGCCGGCTCGGATGACCACGGGTCGCTGCCTCGCAGCACGCCTCAGGGTCGCCGAGCAGGGCTTGACAGCAGCGGCCGAATCGGTAGAATGTCGCTTCCTCGCAGCGGCGTCGCAACAGCGACCAAAGCGAGACGCTCCGCTCTTTAGAGAGCCCGGAGCCGCTCTTTAACAATCGATCAGGTAATTCATGTGGGCGCTTGTCGGTGAGGCGGTGAGAAGTCACCAAATCATCAAGGCAAGCGACTCGTCAAAGACCTTCGGGTCTTTTTGAGAACGTTTGAACCTTGAGCCAAGTTTGGTTCGCTTTTGTTACCTTCGGGTGACAAGTAAGAACCACAATGATTTTAAACTGAAGAGTTTGATCATGGCTCAGATTGAACGCTGGCGGCAGGCCTAACACATGCAAGTCGAGCGGAAACGATGGAAGCTTGCTTCCAGGCGTCGAGCGGCGGACGGGTGAGTAATGCATAGGAATCTGCCCGATAGTGGGGGATAACGTGGGGAAACTCACGCTAATACCGCATACGTCCTACGGGAGAAAGCAGGGGATCTTCGGACCTTGCGCTATCGGATGAGCCTATGTCGGATTAGCTAGTTGGTGAGGTAACGGCTCACCAAGGCGACGATCCGTAGCTGGTCTGAGAGGATGATCAGCCACACTGGGACTGAGACACGGCCCAGACTCCTACGGGAGGCAGCAGTGGGGAATATTGGACAATGGGGGAAACCCTGATCCAGCCATGCCGCGTGTGTGAAGAAGGCCTTCGGGTTGTAAAGCACTTTCAGCGAGGAAGAAGGCCTGAGGGCTAATACCCTTCAGGAAGGACATCACTCGCAGAAGAAGCACCGGCTAACTCCGTGCCAGCAGCCGCGGTAATACGGAGGGTGCGAGCGTTAATCGGAATTACTGGGCGTAAAGCGCGCGTAGGTGGCTTGATAAGCCGGTTGTGAAAGCCCCGGGCTCAACCTGGGAACGGCATCCGGAACTGTCAGGCTAGAGTGCAGGAGAGGAAGGTAGAATTCCCGGTGTAGCGGTGAAATGCGTAGAGATCGGGAGGAATACCAGTGGCGAAGGCGGCCTTCTGGACTGACACTGACACTGAGGTGCGAAAGCGTGGGTAGCAAACAGGATTAGATACCCTGGTAGTCCACGCCGTAAACGATGTCGACTAGCCGTTGGGTTCCTTGAGAACTTTGTGGCGCAGTTAACGCGATAAGTCGACCGCCTGGGGAGTACGGCCGCAAGGTTAAAACTCAAATGAATTGACGGGGGCCCGCACAAGCGGTGGAGCATGTGGTTTAATTCGATGCAACGCGAAGAACCTTACCTACCCTTGACATCGTGCGAACTTTCCAGAGATGGATTGGTGCCTTCGGGAACGCACAGACAGGTGCTGCATGGCTGTCGTCAGCTCGTGTTGTGAAATGTTGGGTTAAGTCCCGTAACGAGCGCAACCCTTGTCCCTATTTGCCAGCGATTCGGTCGGGAACTCTAGGGAGACTGCCGGTGACAAACCGGAGGAAGGTGGGGACGACGTCAAGTCATCATGGCCCTTACGGGTAGGGCTACACACGTGCTACAATGGTCGGTACAAAGGGTTGCAATACCGCGAGGTGGAGCTAATCCCATAAAGCCGGTCTCAGTCCGGATCGGAGTCTGCAACTCGACTCCGTGAAGTCGGAATCGCTAGTAATCGTGAATCAGAATGTCACGGTGAATACGTTCCCGGGCCTTGTACACACCGCCCGTCACACCATGGGAGTGGACTGCACCAGAAGTGGTTAGCTTAACCTTCGGGGGAGCGATCACCACGGTGTGGTTCATGACTGGGGTGAAGTCGTAACAAGGTAGCCGTAGGGGAACCTGCGGCTGGATCACCTCCTTAAACGACGACTGCCGCCTGCCGGCAAGTGCTCACATGAATTGCCTGATTGTTTCAGAGCAAGTGCTCTTTAAAAATATGAATCATGCTGACAAATTGAAGATACGTCTCAAGCGTATCCGGCAATTATCGTACCAATCGCGACCAGACCCCTTCGGGTTATATGGTCAAGCGATTAAGCGCATACGGTGGATGCCTTGGCAGCCAGAGGCGATGAAGGACGTTGTAGCCTGCGATAAGGTTCGGTGAGGTGGCAAACAACCTGTGACCCGGACATTTCCGAATGGGGAAACCCACTCATCATAAGATGAGTATCCTGCACTGAATCCATAGGTGCAGGAGGCGAACCGGGGGAACTGAAACATCTAAGTACCCCGAGGAAAAGAAATCAACCGAGATTCCCCAAGTAGCGGCGAGCGAACGGGGACCAGCCCTTAAGCTGGTGACTGGTTAGGCGAACGAGCTGGGAAGCTCGACCATAGGGGGTGATAGTCCCGTAGCCGAAAACCTGATCCAGTGAAATCGAGTAGGTCGGGGCACGAGAAACCTTGACTGAAGACGGGGGGACCATCCTCCAAGGCTAAATACTCCTGGCTGACCGATAGTGAACCAGTACCGTGAGGGAAAGGCGAAAAGAACCCCGGAGAGGGGAGTGAAATAGATCCTGAAACCGTATGCGTACAAGCAGTGGGAGCAGACTCGTTCTGTGACCGCGTACCTTTTGTATAATGGGTCAGCGACTTATATTCAGTGGCGAGCTTAACCGTATAGGGGAGGCGTAGGGAAACCGAGTCTTAACTGGGCGACCAGTCGCTGGATATAGACCCGAAACCGGGCGATCTATCCATGAGCAGGTTGAAGGTTGAGTAACATCAACTGGAGGACCGAACCAGGATCTGTTGAAAAAGATTTGGATGACTTGTGGATCGGAGTGAAAGGCTAATCAAGCCCGGAGATAGCTGGTTCTCCTCGAAAGCTATTTAGGTAGCGCCTCACGTATCACCGCCGGGGGTAGAGCACTGTTTCGGCTAGGGGGCCATCCCGGCTTACCAACCCGAGGCAAACTCCGAATACCGGTGAGTGCAGCGTGGGAGACACACGGCGGGTGCTAACGTCCGTCGTGAAAAGGGAAACAACCCAGACCGTCAGCTAAGGCCCCAAAATCCTGGTTAAGTGGGAAACGATGTGGGAAGGCTTAGACAGCTAGGAGGTTGGCTTAGAAGCAGCCATCCTTTAAAGAAAGCGTAATAGCTCACTAGTCGAGTCGGCCTGCGCGGAAGATGTAACGGGGCTCAAACCAGGTGCCGAAGCTACGGGTTCGTCGAATGACGAGCGGTAGAGGAGCGTCGTGTAAGCCGATGAAGGTGGGTTGAGAAGCCCGCTGGAGGTATCACGAGTGCGAATGCTGACATGAGTAACGATAAGGGGAGTGAAAAACTCCCCCGCCGGAAGACCAAGGGTTTCTGTTCGACGCTAATCGGAGCAGAGTGAGTCGGCCCCTAAGGCGAGGCCGAAAGGCGTAGTCGATGGGAAACGGGTCAATATTCCCGTACCTCACAGAATTGCGATGGGGGGACGAAGAAGGCTAGGTGAGCCAGGCGTTGGTTGTCCTGGTGAAAGTCAGTAGGCCGAGATCTTAGGCAAATCCGGGATCTCAAGGCCGAGAGACGAGACGAACAGACTACGGTCTGGAAGTCATTGATGCCACGCTTCCAGGAAAAGCCTCTAAGCTTCAGATTCTGTGAGACCGTACCCCAAACCGACACAGGTGGTCAGGTAGAGAATACCAAGGCGCTTGAGAGAACTCGGGTGAAGGAACTAGGCAAAATGGTGCCGTAACTTCGGGAGAAGGCACGCCGGCGTAGTGTGAACACCCCACGGTGGAAGCACGAACCGGTCGAAGATACCAGGTGGCTGCAACTGTTTATTAAAAACACAGCACTCTGCAAACGCGCAAGCGGACGTATAGGGTGTGACGCCTGCCCGGTGCCGGAAGGTTAATTGATGGTGTTAGGCTCCGGCCGAAGCTCCTGATCGAAGCCCCGGTAAACGGCGGCCGTAACTATAACGGTCCTAAGGTAGCGAAATTCCTTGTCGGGTAAGTTCCGACCTGCACGAATGGCGTAATGATGGCCACACTGTCTCCACCCGAGACTCAGTGAAATTGAAATCGCAGTGAAGATGCTGTGTACCCGCGGCTAGACGGAAAGACCCCGTGAACCTTTACTATAGCTTCACACTGGACGCTGATGTTGCTTGTGTAGGATAGCTGGGAGGCTTGGAAACCCGGACGCCAGTTCGGGTGGAGCCAACCTTGAAATACCAGCCTGGCATCATTGGCGTTCTAACTCAGCCCCGTCATCCGGGGCGAGGACAGTGTGTGGTGGGTAGTTTGACTGGGGCGGTCTCCTCCCAAAGAGTAACGGAGGAGCACGAAGGTACCCTCAGCACGGTCGGAAATCGTGCATTGAGTGCAAGAGCATAAGGGTGCTTGACTGCGAGACAGACACGTCGAGCAGGTACGAAAGTAGGTTCTAGTGATCCGGTGGTTCTGTATGGAAGGGCCATCGCTCAACGGATAAAAGGTACTCCGGGGATAACAGGCTGATACCGCCCAAGAGTTCACATCGACGGCGGTGTTTGGCACCTCGATGTCGGCTCATCACATCCTGGGGCTGAAGTCGGTCCCAAGGGTATGGCTGTTCGCCATTTAAAGTGGTACGCGAGCTGGGTTTAGAACGTCGTGAGACAGTTCGGTCCCTATCTGCCGTGGGCGTCGGAAGTTTGAGAAGAGCTGCTCCTAGTACGAGAGGACCGGAGTGGACGCACCTCTGGTGTTCCGGTTGTCACGCCAGTGGCATTGCCGGGTAGCTATGTGCGGACAGGATAACCGCTGAAAGCATCTAAGCGGGAAGCCCCCTTCAAGATGAGACTTCCCTGAGGCCTTGCGCCTCCTAAAGGGTCCAGCAAGACTAGCTGGTTGATAGGTCGGGTGTGGAAGCGCTGCGAGGCGTTGAGCTAACCGATACTAATGGCCCGTGAGGCTTGACCATATAACCCCAAGGGGTTTGCGCGATGGTACGCGCCGGATACGTGAGACGATCCTCAACAGCATGATTCATAGGCGGGTTGCGACACAAACGCAGCCGGCCACCGTTTACGCCTGACGACCATAGCGAGTGGGAACCACCTGATCCCATGCCGAACTCAGCAGTGAAACCGCTCAGCGCCGATGGTAGTGTGGGGTCTCCCCATGCGAGAGTAGGTCATCGTCAGGCACTTATTCAGAAGCCCCGACCATTGGTCGGGGCTTCGTCGTTTGGGGGTCTCCCATGGAGAGTAGCGGAACGCCGCCCGGATCCTCGTCAGGCACTTATTTCGAAAAAACCCGGACACTCAGTGTTCGGGTTTTTTTATGGCATGGGGAGACCCGCTCTCTACCTCGTGGGGCCGCTTCGCGGTCCGGCCCCTCGCCGGCTCGGGGCGTTCGACCGCCCCCGTGGCGGTGCCACGAAGGGCCGGGCGGTCTCACCCCCATGCGAGAGTAGCGGAACGCCGCCCGGATCCTCGTCAGGCACTTATTTAGAGAAAACCCCAGCTTCGACAGAGGCTGGGGTTTTTTCGTATTCAGCCCCCCCAGTCTCGACAGAGGCCGGGGGCTTGTCGTTGGGGGCTCCCATGCTCTGTGGTCGGAACGCTGCGGGAATCGCCTCGGCGGGCCCGAAGGGCGAGGCTCAGGAGGAGGGAGTCGGGCTACAGGAGATGCCACTTTGGTCGGCGTGATTCACGGGGTCGGACTCCTTCCGCTAGAATGAGCCTTTTGCCGCAGGGGCCTTAAGATGACCATTGGTGACCTGATTCGCCTGATGAGCGATGGGGACTTCCATTCCGGCGAGCAGCTGGGGGAGCGTCTCGGGGTGTCGCGCACGGCGGTCTGGAAGCAGCTGAAGAAGCTGGAGGCCCTGGGAATTCCCCTGGAGGCGGTCAAGGGGCTGGGCTACCGGCTGGGTGAGCCGGTGGAGCTCCTCGATGGCGCCGGGATCGTCTCGCGGCTCGACTCGCAGAGTCGCCCCGCCCTGCGGCGCCTGTTCGTCGAGGAGTCCCTGGACTCTACCAATGCCTTCCTGCGCGAGCGTTTCACTCAGGGCGCCGGGCACGGTGAGGTGTGCCTGGCGGAGAGCCAGGGGGCCGGTCGTGGGCGCCGAGGGCGGCGCTGGGTCAGTCCCTGGGGGCGTGGCCTGCTGCTCTCCCTGGGGTGGCGCTTCGAGAATGGCGTAGCGGCCCTGGAGGGGTTGAGCCTGGCCGTGGGGGTGGTGCTCGCCGACGTACTGGAGCGCGAGGGCGCGCGGGTCGCCCTGAAGTGGCCCAACGATGTATTGCTGGTCACCGAGGAGGGGCGGCGTAAGCTGGCTGGCATCCTGCTGGAGGTGCAGGGGGACCTGGAGGGGCCCTGCGAGGTGGTGATCGGCATCGGCCTGAATGTCTTCCTGCCGCAGGCGATGCGCGAGGCCGTCGATCAGCCGGTAGCGGCGGTGGCGGATCAGGTGCCGGGTATCTCACGCAATGCCCTGGCGGCGGCGCTGATCGGTGGCCTGCTGGAGTTGATGCAACGCTTCGAGGGGGAGGGCTTTGGCGCCTGGCAGGCGGCCTGGAACGCACGGCACGCCCATGCCGACCAGGAGGTGGAGGTGATTCAGGGCAGTCAGAGCTACCGGGGCATCGCCCAGGGGGTCGATGGGGCCGGGCACCTGGAGGTGCGTTGTGGCGACGAGCTGCGGCGGCTGGCCGGCGGTGAAATCAGCGTGCGTGGTCGCCCATGATTCTCGATCTGGATATCGGCAATACCCTCTCCAAGTGGCGGCTCAAGGATACCCTGAGCAGCGAGATCCGTTCCCGTGGGGCGCTCTGGACCCGGGAGGAGTGGCGTCCCGGCTCCGATATCCCCGATCTGGACGTGGTGCAGTCGGTGCGCATCTCCAGCGTGGCGCGCAAGGCGGTGCTGGAAGAGACGGTGGCGCTGCTGCGGCGCCGGGTGGTGTCGGTCTATGTGGCACGCTCCACCGCCGAGGCCCTGGGGGTGACCAACGGCTACGAGGAGCCGCGGCGCCTGGGGGTGGATCGCTGGCTGGGCACCCTGGCCGGGTATCAGTTGGCCGGAGGCTGCTGTGCGGTGGATTGCGGCAGCGCCATCACCGTGGATTTCGTGCTGCCGGGGGGGCGTCACCTCGGCGGCTATATCCTCCCGGGCCTGCGGCTGATGAAGGAGAGTCTCAAGCTGGGGACCCGCAACGTGGCCATCGATCCGGACAGCGAGGCGGATGAGCTGCTGGCTCCCGGCAAGAATACCGTGGAGGCGGTCAATCACGGCATCTATATGGCCGCGGTAAGCGCCGTCAATCGCCTCTATGCCGAGGTCTGTGACCGGGAGGGGGTGGCGCTGCCGCTATTGCTGACCGGCGGCGATGCGCGGGTGGTCTCCCGGGGGCTGCGGGTGCCCCATGCGGTCTGGCCCGATATGGTCTACGGCGGCCTGGAGGCCTGTTTTCCGCTGACCGCAGCGGAGCGGGCGGGGCGCCTGTCGGGGGCGCCGCGGGTGCCGGTGCCCGCGGCGCTGGAAAAGATTCGCGCAGGACTTGCATTCTCCACCCTGCTTTGACACAATGCGCCGCGTTCCAGGGCAACACATCCCCCTCGCCAAGCGCTGATGGATGATGCCAAGCCACTGAAAGATAAGGCTTGACATAGTTGCCGAGGCGGGTAAAATGCTTCGCCAGCTGGAGGGGTTCCCGAGTGGCCAAAGGGAGCAGACTGTAAATCTGCCGCGAAAGCTTCGAAGGTTCGAATCCTTCCCCCTCCACCAGATTTAGCCGCCCGGTCAAGGCGGGGTGGTAGCAAGAGTGGGTAGGCGGGCATAGTTCAATGGTAGAACCTCAGCCTTCCAAGCTGATGATGCGGGTTCGATCCCCGCTGCCCGCTCCAGGTAAGGTTTGCGCTCATGTAGCTCAGGGGTAGAGCACACCCTTGGTAAGGGTGAGGTCGACGGTTCAAATCCGTCCATGAGCTCCACTTTGAAAAGGCGAGTCGAATGGCTCGCCTTTTCTCTTTGTGTCGAGGGCGTCCTCGGCATTGTGCGAATAGGGTTGCCAGGCGGTTGCTTTTCCGCTACCATGGCGCCCGCTGTGTCCTGAGTGTCCCGCAAAGGGTGGCGAAGGCGCAGGGTGTTGATACAGGCCAGTAGCTCAATTGGCAGAGCAGCGGTCTCCAAAACCGCAGGTTGGGGGTTCGATTCCCTCCTGGCCTGCCAGTCTTCCCCAGGCTGGCTTACCTCAAGACAGATTTCACGTTACGATCGCTGCACCCTGAGGAGTCACGTTTTCATGAAACATAACGCCGAGGTGCAGGAATCGCGCCACGACGGGCTCAAGTGGGCGGCTGTCGTCGCGCTACTGGTCGTTGCCGTCGTTGGTAATTCCTATTTTGCCGATCAGGCGCTGCTCTATCGCGCCCTGGGTGTGGTGGTGCTGGGCGCTGCCGCTGCGGCGATCGCCCTGACGACCACCAAGGGTCGCGACCTCGCCGAGCTGGCCAAGAATGCGAAGAAAGAGATTCAGCGCGTCGTCTGGCCGACCCGTCCCGAGACCGTACAGACCACCGCCATCGTGCTGGTGGCCGTGCTGGTGGTGGGCCTGATGCTGTGGCTGATCGATACCCTTCTTGGCTGGGCAATGTCCGGCGTCATCGGTTAGGAGTTTCCATGTCCAAGCGTTGGTATGTCGTCCACGCCTATTCCGGCTTCGAGAAGCACGTCATGCGCTCGCTCAAGGAGCGTGTGAAGCTGTATGGCATGGAGGAGGGCTTCGGCGAGATCCTCGTGCCTACCGAAGAAGTCGTCGAGATGCGTGACGGCAAGCGCCGCAAGAGCGAGCGCAAGTTCTATCCTGGCTATGTGCTGGTCGAGATGGAAATGAATGACGCGACATGGCACCTGGTCAACGAGACGCCGCGGGTCATGGGCTTTATCGGCGGCACCAAGGAGAAGCCGGCGCCGATCACCCAGAAAGAGGCGGATGCCATCCTGCGCCGCGTCCAGGACGGTACCGACAAGCCGCGCCCCAAGACCATGTTCGAGCCGGGTCAGTCCGTGCGCGTTGTCGATGGCCCCTTCGCCGACTTCAATGGCGTGGTCGAAGAGGTCAATTACGACAAGAGTCGCCTCCAGGTCAGCGTGCTGATCTTCGGTCGCGCGACCCCTGTCGAACTCGAGTTTTCCCAGGTCGAGAAAGAGTAACGCTCGGCCTCAGTCGTATTTAGTCGTATCACGAGCCGCCCGGCGGCTCATCAATCGGGGAGCCGCAAGGCGCTACTACCCAACTGGAGTCCATCATGGCCAAGAAAGTACAGGCTTACATCAAGCTGCAGGTCGCAGCTGGTAAGGCCAACCCCAGCCCCCCCGTCGGCCCGGCCCTGGGTCAGCACGGTGTGAACATCATGGAGTTCTGTAAGGCGTTCAACGCCGCGACCCAGGACATCGAGCCGGGTCTGCCCACTCCCGTGGTGATCACCGTCTACTCCGACCGTAGCTTCACCTTCGTCACCAAGACCCCGCCTGCTGCCGTGCTGCTGAAGAAAGCCGCTGGCATCAAGTCCGGTTCCGGTGAGCCGAACAAGAAGAAGGTCGGTACCGTGACCCGCGAACAGCTGGAAGAGATCGCCAAGACCAAGGAGCCGGATCTGACGGCCGCCGATCTCGACGCCGCTGTGCGTACCATTGCCGGTAGCGCCCGCAGCATGGGCCTGAACGTGGAGGGTCTCTGATCATGGCTAAACTGTCCAAGCGCGCCCAGCTGATCAACGAAAAGGTCGACTCCACCAAGGTCTACTCCCTGGAAGAGGCCGTGGCCCTGCTCGCCGAGCTGTCCACCGTCAAGTTCAAGGAGTCCCTGGACGTCGCCATCAATCTGGGCGTCGATCCGCGCAAATCCGACCAGGTCGTGCGTGGCGCCACCGTCATGCCCAATGGTACCGGTAAAGACGTGCGTGTCGCCGTCTTCACCCAGGGTGCCAACGCCGATGCCGCCAAGGAAGCCGGTGCCGATATCGTCGGCATGGACGAGCTGGCCGAGCAGGTCAAGAAGGGCCAGCTCGACTTCGACGTGGTCATCGCCTCGCCGGACGCCATGCGCGTCGTCGGTCAGCTGGGCCAGATCCTCGGTCCGCGTGGCCTGATGCCGAACCCCAAGGTCGGCACCGTGACCCCGGACGTGGCCACCGCCGTCAAGAACGCCAAGGCCGGTCAGGTGCGTTTCCGTACCGACAAGAACGGTATCATCCACACCACCCTGGGCAAGGTCGATTTCGACGCCACCGCCATCCAGGGCAACCTGGAAGCGCTGGTCGCCGACCTGAAGCGGCTCAAGCCGAGCACTTCCAAGGGTGTGTATTTCAAGAAGATGACCCTGTCCACCACCATGGGCCCGGGCATCACCGTCGATCACTCCGCGCTGGTGTGATCGCCGACAGGCAAGAACTTTGCGGTCCCCGTGCGCGGATTCAAGACGCCGGGCGGGGCACCGTCAAAGACCGCAGGCGCCGTCCACTCCGGTAGGCGGCTTAATCTTCCCTCCGGGATGCCTGCGCAGATGGTGTGGCCGCCAGTCCGCTGGTGTGCACCATCGCCCAAGACCTCCGCGCCAACAGGCGCGGGGGAGATGGTAACCCCCGGGATGCGATGCCCGCATCGCAGATTCCCGGCACGAAGGAGTGAACACAGTGGCACTAGCTCTCGAAGGCAAGAAGGCAATCGTTGCCGAGGTCAGTGAAGCCGCCAAGGATGCTCTCTCCGTCGTCGTTGCCGATTCTCGTGGCGTCGCGGTCAGCAAGATGACCGACCTGCGCAAGCAGGCCCGCGAGAATGGCGTGCAGATCCGTGTTGTGCGCAACACCCTGGCACGTCGCGCCCTGAACGGTACTCCCTGGGAGTGCCTGAACGACAGCTTCGTGGGCCCGACCCTGCTGGCTTTCTCCACCGAGCACCCGGGCGCCGCCGCCCGTCTGTTCAAGGAGTTCGCCAAAGCGGAGAAGAGCTTCGAAGTCAAGGCGCTGGCCTACGAAGGCGAGCTGATCCCGGCTGCCGATATCGACCGTCTGGCGACCCTGCCGACGTACGATGAAGCGATCGCCAAGCTGATGTCGGTGATGAAGGAAGCTTCCGCCGGCAAACTGGTCCGCACCCTGGCTGCACTGCGTGACCAGAAGCAGGAAGCGGCCGCCTAAGGCGTCCCTTTCGGCCGATACGCGACTTATACTGAACCCTCGAGTCCTCGGACCTTTTGGTACGGGATTCCCGCAAAGTCTAGGAATTTGACAATGGCACTGACCAAAGAAGACATCATCAACGCCGTCGCCGACATGTCCGTGATGGAAGTCGTCGATCTGATCGAAGCGATGGAAGAGAAGTTCGGC
Source organism: Halomonas sp. H5 (assembly GCF_050613175.1). Taxonomy (GTDB): domain Bacteria; phylum Pseudomonadota; class Gammaproteobacteria; order Pseudomonadales; family Halomonadaceae; genus Bisbaumannia; species Bisbaumannia salifodinae. The sequence goes on along the minus strand of NZ_CP192510.1, from coordinate 3,947,562 downwards.
GTTTCCGCCGCTGCCGCCGTCGTTGCCGGCCCGGCCGGTGGCGAAGCCGCCGCCGCCGAAGAGCAGACCGAGTTCGACCTGGTGCTGACCTCTGCCGGCGAGAAGAAAGTCAACGTGATCAAGGTCGTTCGCGAGATCACTGGCCTGGGCCTGAAGGAAGCCAAGGGTGCCGTCGACGGCGCACCGGCGACCATCAAGGAAGCCCTGTCCAAGGACGACGCCGAAGCGGCCAAGGCGAAGCTGGAAGAAGCCGGCGCTTCCGTGGAACTCAAGTAAGTCCTTGATTTCCATGGCTTCACGCGCTGCGTAAGCTTCCACGGCTGGTGGCGGGTCACCCGCTGCCGGCCTTTTTCTGTTGTCACTAGCCGGCCGCCGCTCTGCCGCCGCCGCTAGCCGAATTCCGACGGCGAGCCCTCCTCCGGGGGCTTGCCGTCAACGCCTGACGGAGCCGCTACCGTCGGGTGGCGCCGATTCGCATCGGTCACCCATGGTGAACAAGCTGGGGAATACAGATGGCTTACTCATACACTGAGAAAAAACGCATCCGCAAGGATTTCGGCAAACTGCCCCAAGTGATGGATGTGCCCTACCTGCTGGCCATCCAGCTTGATTCCTACTACGACTTCCTCCAGCAGGACCGTTCGCCCGAAGAGCGGATGGAAGTCGGCCTGCATGCCGCCTTCAAGTCCGTCTTCCCGATCGAGAGCTTCTCCGGCAACGCCGCCCTCGAGTACGTCAGCTACCGTTTCGGTACGCCGGCCTTCGACGTCAAGGAGTGCCAGCTGCGCGGTGTCACCTACTCGGCGCCGCTGCGGGTCAAGGTTCGCCTGATCATCTACGACAAGGAGTCGTCGAACAAGGCCATCAAGGACATCAAGGAGCAGGAAGTCTACATGGGGGAGATCCCCCTGATGACCGAGAACGGTACCTTCGTGGTCAATGGTACCGAGCGGGTCATCGTCTCCCAGCTGCACCGCTCCCCGGGTGTCTTCTTCGACCATGACAAGGGCAAGAGCCACTCCTCCGGCAAGCTGCTCTACTCGGCGCGGGTGATTCCCTACCGTGGCTCCTGGCTCGACTTCGAGTTCGATCCCAAGGACAACGTCTATGTGCGTATCGACCGCCGCCGCAAGCTGCCGGCCTCGGTGCTGCTGCGCGCACTGGGCATGAGTGCCGAGGAGATCCTCGATACCTTCTTCGACACCAGCACCTTCCATATCGAGAAGTCCGGCTTCTCCGTGGAGCTGGTGCCGTCGCGCCTGCGCGGCGAGACCGCCACCTTCGATATCAAGGATGCCGATGGCAGCCTGATCGTCGAGGAAGGGCGTCGCATCACCCAGAAGCATATCCGCCAGATGGAGAAGGCCGGCCTGGAGCGCCTCGAGGTGCCCATGGAGTACCTCTTCGGCAAGACCCTGGCCAAGGATCAGATCGACCCCAATACCGGCGAGCTGATCTGCGAGTGCAACGCCGAGATCACCCCCGACCTGCTCGAGAAGCTGGGCCAGGCCGGTGTCACCCGCCTCGAGACCCTCTACACCAACGATCTCGACTGCGGGCCCTTCGTCTCCGACACCCTCAAGCTGGACACCACCCGGACCCAGCTCGAGGCCCTGGTGGAGATCTATCGCATGATGCGTCCCGGCGAGCCGCCCACCAAAGAGGCCGCCGAGACCCTGTTCCACAACCTCTTCTTCACCGAGGATCGTTACGATCTCTCCGGCGTCGGCCGCATGAAGTTCAACCGCCGCCTGCGTCGCGACAGCGACACCGGCTCCGGCGTGCTGGGCCGTGACGATATCCTCGACGTGCTGAAAGAGCTGATCAATATCCGTAACGGCTTCGGCGAGGTCGACGATATCGACCACCTGGGCAACCGCCGTATCCGTTGCGTGGGCGAGATGGCCGAGAACCAGTTCCGCGTGGGCCTGGTGCGGGTCGAGCGCGCGGTCAAGGAGCGTCTCTCCATGGCCGAGAGCGAGGGCCTGATGCCCCAGGACCTGATCAACGCCAAGCCCGTCGCCGCGGCGGTCAAGGAGTTCTTCGGTTCCAGCCAGCTCTCCCAGTTCATGGACCAGAACAACCCGCTCTCCGAGGTCACCCACAAGCGCCGCGTCTCTGCGCTCGGCCCGGGCGGCCTGACCCGCGAGCGGGCCGGCTTCGAGGTGCGTGACGTTCACGCCACCCACTACGGCCGCCTGTGCCCGATCGAGACCCCGGAAGGGCCGAACATCGGCCTGATCAACTCCCTGGCCACCTACAGCCACACCAATAGCTACGGTTTCCTCGAGACCCCGTACCGCAAGGTGGTGGACGGCCAGGTGACCGACGACGTGGTGCATCTCTCCGCCATCGAGGAGGGCGACTTCGTTATCGCCCAGGCCTCGGCCACCGTGGATGAGGCCAACCGGCTGATCGACGACCTGGTGCAGGTGCGTCACAAGGGCGAGACCACCTTCATGCGTCCCGAGCAGGTGACCCTGATGGACGTCTCGCCGCGTCAGGTGGTCTCCGTGGCCGCGGCGCTGATCCCCTTCCTCGAGCACGATGACGCCAACCGCGCCCTGATGGGGGCCAACATGCAGCGTCAGGCGGTGCCGACCCTGCGTGCCGACAAGCCCCTGGTGGGCACCGGCATGGAGCGCTTCGTGGCCCGCGACTCCGGCGTCTGCGCCGTGGCGCGGCGCGGCGGGGTGATCGATTCCGTCGATGCCAAGCGCATCGTGGTACGCATCAACGAGGACGAGATCATCGGCGGCGAGGCTGGCGTCGATATCTACAACCTCACCAAGTACGTGCGTTCCAACCAGAACACCTGCATGAACCAGCGCCCCATCGTGCGCCCCGGTGACCAGGTGGCGCGCGGCGATATCCTCGCCGATGGTCCCTCCGTGGACATGGGCGACCTGGCCCTGGGCCAGAACATGCGCATCGCCTTCATGCCCTGGAACGGCTACAACTTCGAGGACTCCATCCTGGTCTCGGAGCGGGTGGTGCAGGAAGATCGCTTCACCACCATCCATATCCAGGAACTGACCTGCGTCTCCCGCGACACCAAGCTGGGGGCCGAGGAGATCACCTCCGATATCCCCAATGTGGGCGAGTCGGCGCTGGCCAAGCTGGACGAGGCGGGCGTGGTCTATATCGGCGCCGAGGTGGGGCCGGGCGATATCCTGGTCGGTAAGGTCACCCCCAAGGGCGAGACCCAGCTGACCCCGGAAGAGAAGCTGCTGCGCGCGATCTTCGGCGAGAAGGCCTCCGACGTGAAGGACACCTCCCTGCGTGCCCCCACCGGCATGAAGGGCACCGTCATCGACGTCCAGGTGTTTACCCGCGACGGCGTGGAGAAGGACTCCCGGGCCCTGTCCATCGAGCAGATGCAGCTCGACGAGGTGCGCAAGGATCTCCAGGAGACCTACCGCATCGCCGAGGATGCCACCTTCGAACGCCTCAAGCGCACCCTGACTGGCCAAGCCGTCAATGGTGGGCCCAAACTGAAGAAGGACGACGTGCTCACCGAGGCCTACCTCGAGGAGCTGCCGCGTCAGCAGTGGTTCAAGCTGCGCCTGCAGGACGAGGCCCTCAACGAGCTGCTGGCCCAGGCCGACGAGCAGCTGGAGAACCGTCGCAAGGAGATGGACGAGCGTTTCGAGGACAAGAAGCGCAAGCTGACCCAGGGCGACGATCTGGCGCCGGGCGTGCTGAAGATCGTCAAGGTCTACCTGGCGGTGAAGCGTCGTATCCAGCCGGGCGACAAGATGGCCGGTCGTCACGGTAACAAGGGCGTGATCTCGGCGATCATGCCGATCGAGGACATGCCCTTCGACGCCAATGGCGAGCCGGTGGATATCGTCCTCAACCCGCTGGGCGTACCGTCGCGGATGAACGTCGGTCAGATCCTCGAGACCCACCTGGGCATGGCCGCCCATGGCCTGGGCATGAAGATCGACGCCCTGCTGCGCGATGCCCGCGATCAGCAGCTGGCCGAGATTCGCGACTTCCTGGGCAAGGTCTACAACTCCACCCCGGGAACCCGTGAGGAGGACATCGCCGAGCTCAGCGACGAAGAGGTGATCACCCTGGCCCAGAACCTGCGTCGTGGCGTGCCCATGGCCTCGCCGGTGTTCGACGGCGCCGAGGAGCGTGAGATCAAGCATCTGCTGAAGCTGGCCGATCTGCCGGACTCCGGTCAGATGACCCTCTTCGATGGCCGTACCGGCGACGCCTTCGACCGTCCGGTGACCGTCGGTTACATGTATATGCTGAAGCTTAACCACCTGGTGGACGACAAGATGCACGCCCGTTCCACCGGCTCCTACTCCCTGGTCACCCAGCAGCCGCTGGGCGGCAAGGCGCAGTTCGGTGGTCAGCGCTTCGGTGAGATGGAGGTCTGGGCCCTGGAAGCCTATGGCGCCGCCTACACCCTCCAGGAGATGCTCACGGTCAAGTCCGACGACGTGGAAGGTCGTACCAAGATGTACAAGAACATCGTGGACGGCGACCACGCCATGCAGGCGGGCATGCCGGAATCCTTCAACGTGCTGGTGAAGGAGATCCGCTCCCTGGGTATCGATATCGAGCTGGAGAGCTAGGCGGCCTCGCCGCTAGTCAAGCGCTTCACAGAATGACGGTCCGCGGGGGCTTCGGCCCCCGCCCATGACAACTCCGCAACGGAGCCGACCCATGAAAGATTTGGTGAAAGTCCTCAAATCGCAGTCACAGTCCGACGAGTTCGACGCGATCAAGATCACGCTCGCGTCCCCGGACATGATCCGCTCCTGGTCCTACGGCGAGGTCAAGAAGCCGGAGACCATCAACTACCGTACCTTCAAGCCGGAACGGGATGGCCTGTTCTGCGCCAAGATCTTCGGCCCGGTGAAGGACTACGAGTGCCTGTGCGGCAAGTACAAGCGCATGAAGCACCGCGGCATCATCTGCGAGAAGTGCGGCGTCGAGGTCACCAAGGCCGCCGTGCGCCGCGAGCGCATGGGCCATATCGAGCTGGCCAGCCCGGTCGCGCATATCTGGTTCCTCAAGTCCTTGCCGTCGCGTATCGGCATGTTCCTGGACATGACCCTGCGCGATATCGAGCGGGTGCTCTACTTTGAGAGCTTCGTGGTCATCGACCCGGGCATGACCACCCTCGAGCGCGGCCAACTGCTCAACGACGAGCAGTACTTCGAGGCCCTCGAGGAGTTCGGTGACGACTTCGACGCCCGCATGGGTGCCGAGGCGGTCCAGGCGCTGCTGGCCGATATCGATCTGGAAGAAGAGATCAATCGCCTGCGCGAGGAGATCCCGCAGACCAATTCCGAGACCAAGATCAAGAAGCTCTCCAAGCGCCTCAAGCTGCTGGAAGCCTTCTACAAGTCGGGCAATGCCCCGGCTTGGATGGTCATGGAAGTGCTGCCGGTGCTGCCGCCGGACCTGCGTCCGCTGGTGCCCCTGGACGGTGGCCGCTTCGCCACCTCCGATCTCAACGACCTCTACCGTCGGGTGATCAACCGTAACAACCGCCTCAAGCGGCTGCTCGACCTCAATGCGCCGGACATCATCGTGCGCAACGAGAAGCGCATGCTGCAGGAGTCGGTGGATGCGCTGCTCGACAACGGTCGTCGCGGCCGCGCCATCACCGGGTCCAACAAGCGCCCGCTGAAGTCCCTGGCCGATATGATCAAGGGCAAGCAGGGTCGCTTCCGTCAGAACCTGCTGGGCAAGCGCGTCGACTACTCCGGCCGTTCGGTGATCACCGTCGGCCCGACCCTGCGCCTGCACCAGTGCGGCCTGCCCAAGAAGATGGCCCTGGAGCTGTTCAAGCCGTTCATCTACTCCAAGCTGCAGTCCCAGGGCTACGCCTCGACCATCAAGGCCGCCAAGAAGATGGTCGAGCGCGAGTTGCCCGAGGTGTGGGATATCCTCGCCGATGTCATCCGCGAGCACCCGGTGCTGCTCAACCGCGCCCCGACCCTGCACCGTCTCGGCATCCAGGCCTTCGAGCCGCTGCTGATCGAGGGCAAGGCGATCCAGCTGCACCCGCTGGTGTGTGCCGCCTACAACGCCGACTTCGACGGTGACCAGATGGCGGTCCACGTGCCGCTGACCCTGGAAGCCCAGCTCGAGGCGCGGGCGCTGATGATGGCCACCAACAACGTGCTGTCGCCGGCCAACGGCGAGCCGATCATCGTGCCGTCCCAGGACGTGGTGCTGGGTCTCTATTACATGACCCGCGAGAAGATCAACGCCAAGGGCGAGGGCATGGCCTTCGCCAACCTGGCCGAGGTCGAGCGTGCCTTCGGTGCCGAGAAGGTCGCCCTGCACGCCAAGGTCAAGGTGCGCCTGACCGAGCACCTGCCCGAGGAAGAGGGCGGCGAGCTGGTCAAGAAGCAGTCGATCTTCGACACCACCGTGGGCCGGGCGCTGCTGTTCCGTATCCTGCCCAAGGGCGTGCCCTTCGAGCTGGTCGACCAGCCGATGAAGAAGAAGGCGATCTCCAAGCTGCTCAACGAGGTCTACCGCCGCGCCGGCCTCAAGGACGCGGTGATCTTCGCCGACCAGCTGATGTACACCGGCTTCCGCATGGCCACCTGGTCCGGCGCCTCCATCGGCGTCAACGACTTCGTTATCCCCGAGGCCAAGAAGGCCATCGTGGATGCCGCCGAGGAAGAAGTGAAAGAGATCGAGGACCAGTTCTCCTCGGGCCTCGTCACCGCCGGCGAGAAGTACAACAAGGTGATCGACATCTGGTCCAAGGCCAACGACAAGGTGGCCAAGGCGATGATGGCGGGCATCTCCAAGGAGACCGTGATCGACCGCGAGGGCAACGAGGTCGAGCAGGACTCCTTCAACAGCGTCTTTATCATGGCCGACTCCGGGGCCCGGGGTAGCGCCGCCCAGATCCGTCAGCTGGCGGGGATGCGTGGCCTGATGGCCAAGCCGGACGGCTCGATCATCGAGACGCCGATCGTCGCCAACTTCCGTGAGGGCCTGAACGTACTCCAGTACTTCATCTCCACCCACGGCGCCCGTAAGGGTCTGGCGGATACGGCCCTCAAGACCGCCAACTCCGGTTACCTGACCCGCCGTCTGGTCGACGTGGCCCAGGACCTGGTGATCACCGAGTCCGACTGTGGCACCGAGGAAGGCCTGACCCTGCACCCGATCATCGAAGGCGGCGATATCATCGTCTCCCTGGCGCAGCGGGTACTGGGCCGGGTGGTCGCCCAGGACGTGGTCGATCCGGCCAGCGACGAGGTGCTGATTCCCCGCGGCACCCTGCTCGACGAGAAATGGTGCGAGCAGCTCGACACCATGGGCGTCGACGAGATCGTGGTGCGCGGCTCGATCACCTGCGAGACCTCCCACGGCGTCTGCTCGGCCTGTTACGGCCGCGACCTGGCGCGTGGCCATCAGGTCAATATCGGCGAAGCGGTGGGCGTTATCGCCGCCCAGTCGATCGGTGAGCCGGGCACCCAGCTGACCATGCGGACCTTCCACATCGGCGGCGCGGCCTCCCGGGCCTCCGCGGTGGACAGCGTCCAGGTCAAGCATGGCGGCAAGGTGCGCCTGCACAACATCAAGTCGGTGGAGCGCGGCGACGGCAAGCTGGTGGTGGTCTCCCGCTCCAGCGCCCTGGCGGTGGCCGACGAGCACGGCCGCGAGCGCGAGTACTACAAGCTGCCCTATGGTGCCGAGCTCTCCGTCAAGGATGGCGACGCCGTCGACGCCGGCCAGACCGTGGCCAAGTGGGATCCGCACACCCACCCCATCGTCGCCGAGGCCGAGGGTCAGGCCCAGTACATCGACATGGAAGAGGGCATCACCATCCACCGCACGGTGGACGAGATGACCGGCCTCTCCTCCATCGAGGTGATCGAGTCCGCGGCGCGCCCCCAGGCCGGCCGCGACAAGCGCCCGATGATCATGCTCACCGGCGCCGGCGGCGAGCACGTCTGCCTGGCCGGCTCCAACACCCCGGTGCAGTACCTGCTGCCCGGCAACGCCATCGTCAACACCGAGAACGGTGCCACCATCGGCGTCGGCGAAGTGGTGGCACGGATTCCGGTGGAGGCGTCCGGTAACAAGGACATCACCGGGGGTCTGCCGCGGGTCGCCGACCTCTTCGAGGCGCGCAAGCCGAAGGAGCCGTCGATTCTCGCCGAGATCAGTGGCGTGATGACCTTCGGCAAGGAGACCAAGGGCAAGCGTCGCCTGACCATCACCCCCGAGGGCGGTGGCGACCCCTTCGAGATGCTGATTCCCAAGTGGCGTCAGATCGCGGTCTTCGAAGGCGAGACCGTGGAGAAGGGCGAGGTGATCTCCGACGGTCCCAGCAACCCCCACGACATCCTGCGTCTGCTGGGCGTGGCGGAGCTGGCCAAGTACATCACCGCCGAGGTCCAGGAGGTTTACCGCCTGCAGGGCGTGGGCATCAACGACAAGCACATCGAAGTCATCGTGCGTCAGATGCTGCGCAAGGTGGAGATCACCGATGCCGGCGACTCCAGCTTTATCACCGGCGACCAGGTGGAACTGGTGCGGGTGCTGGAGGAGAACGCCCGCCTGGCCAAGGACGACAAGTTCCCGGCCAAGTACGAGCGTCTGCTGCTGGGTATCACCAAGGCCAGCCTGGCCACCGAGTCGTTCATCTCCGCGGCCTCCTTCCAGGAGACCACCCGGGTGCTGACCGAAGCGGCAGTCACCGGCAAGCGCGATTACCTGCGCGGCCTGAAAGAGAACGTGGTGGTGGGTCGACTGATCCCGGCCGGTACCGGCCTTACCCACCATGCGGAGCGTAAGCGTCGGCGTGAAGACGCCGATCGCATGCTCCACCCGTCGGCCTTCGACGTCGAGCAGGAGTTGGGCGCCCAGCTCACCGCCCTCGACGCCGACGACGACGAGATCTGAGGTCTCGAGGCCACCGCCTCCCTGTCGGGGGCGGTGGTCTTGACGGGCCTCGCCGGGAAACAGTAGAATTCGCAGCCTTTAACAGTGGGGTGGGTGCGCCCGTGCCACTATTGAAAGGCAAGGCAACCATTGGAGTCAGCTACAGACTATGGCAACGATCAATCAGCTCGTGCGCAAGCCGCGCAAGCGCCCTGTCGCCAAGAGCGACGTGCCGGCGTTGCAGGCCTGCCCGCAGAAGCGCGGCGTCTGCACCCGCGTCTACACCACCACCCCGAAGAAGCCGAACTCGGCCCTGCGTAAGGTCTGCCGTGTGCGCCTGACCAACGGCTACGAGGTCACTTCCTACATCGGCGGTGAAGGCCACAACCTTCAGGAACACTCCGTGGTCCTGATTCGTGGCGGCCGTGTCAAGGATTTGCCGGGTGTGCGTTATCACACCGTGCGCGGCGCCCTCGACACCTCCGGCGTGCAGAACCGTAAGCAGGGCCGTTCCAAGTACGGCGCCAAGCGTCCCAAGGCCTAAGGCCGGACGCCGTCATCAACCAAATCGCATTGGTCTGATAAGAGTAAGGTCGAGCGTCACCGCCGGTGCCAGTCTCGGGTTTACCTGAAGGACCCCTTAACGAGGGCTTATCATGCCTAGAAGAAGAGTTGCCGCTAAGCGCGAAATCCTGCCGGATCCGAAGTTCGGAAGCGAGCGCCTGGCGAAGTTCATGAACCACCTGATGGTCAGCGGCAAGAAGTCCACAGCTGAGCGCATCGTCTACGGTGCGTTGGACACGGTTGCCGAGCGTAGTAAAGAAGAGCCGCTGGAGATCTTCGACAAGGCGCTGGAAACCATCCAGCCGATGGTCGAAGTCAAGTCGCGCCGCGTCGGTGGCGCGACCTATCAGGTGCCGGTGGAGGTTCGTCCTTCCCGTCGTCAGGCCCTGGCCATGCGTTGGCTGGTGGATGCGGCCCGTAACCGTGGCGAGAAGACCATGGTTCAGCGTCTGGCTGGTGAGATGCTGGATGCCGCCGAAGGTAAGGGTTCCGCGGTGAAGAAGCGTGAAGACGTGCACCGCATGGCAGAAGCCAACAAGGCCTTCTCCCACTACCGTTTCTAAGGCGCGCTTCCACACACGAGGCGCCCGCCCGGCGGGTGCCTCCAACCAACGGGGAATTTCACCGTGGCACGCAAGACACCACTCAATCGCTATCGCAACATCGGGATCTGTGCCCACGTCGACGCCGGCAAGACCACCACCACCGAGCGGGTGCTGTTCTACACCGGCCTCTCCCACAAGGTCGGCGAGGTCCATGATGGCGCCGCCACCATGGACTGGATGGAGCAGGAGCAGGAGCGGGGTATCACCATCACCTCCGCCGCCACCACCTGTTTCTGGCAGGGCATGAACAAGCAGTTCGATGAGCACCGCATCAACATCATCGACACCCCGGGGCACGTCGACTTCACCATCGAGGTGGAGCGTTCTCTGCGCGTGCTCGACGGTGCCGTCGTGGTGCTGTGCGGCTCCTCCGGCGTGCAGCCGCAGACCGAGACCGTCTGGCGTCAGGCTAACAAGTACGAAGTGCCGCGCATGGTGTTCGTCAACAAGATGGACCGCGCCGGTGCCGACTTCTTCATGGTCGTCGATCAGCTCAAGGATCGCCTGGGCGCCACCGCCGTGCCGATCCAGATCAACTGGGGCGCCGAAGACGAATTCAAGGGCGTCATCGACCTGCTGCAGATGAAGGCCATCCTGTGGAATGAAGACGACATGGGCATGACCTATGACCTCGTCGACATTCCCGCCGAGCTCCAGGCCAAGGCCGAGGAGTATCGCGAGCACATGGTCGAGGCGGCCGCCGAAGCCTCCGAAGAGCTGATGGACAAGTACCTCGAAGGTGGTGAGCTGACCATCGAGGAGATCAAGGCCGGCCTGCGTGCGCGCACCCTGGCCAACGAGATCGTCCTGGTTACCTGCGGTTCCGCCTTCAAGAACAAGGGCGTGCAGGCGGTGCTGGATGCGGTCATCGAGTACATGCCGTCGCCCACCGAGGTCAAGGCCATCGAGGGCGAGCTGGACGACAAGGACGGCACCATCGCCACCCGCGAGGCGGACGACAGTGCCCCCTTCTCGGCCCTGGCCTTCAAGATCGCCACCGACCCCTTCGTCGGCACCCTGACCTTTATCCGCGTCTACTCCGGGGTCCTGAACTCCGGCGACAGCGTGTTCAACTCCGTGAAGAGCAAGAAGGAGCGCGTCGGCCGTATCGTGCAGATGCATTCCAACTCGCGTGAGGAGATCAAGCAGGTCTACGCCGGCGACATCGCCGCCTGTATCGGCCTCAAGGACGTCACCACCGGCGACACCCTGTGCGACCTGAACGACAAGATCGTCCTCGAGCGCATGGAGTTTCCGGAGCCGGTGATCTCCGTGGCCGTGGAGCCGAAGTCCAAGGCCGACCAGGAGAAGATGGGTGTGGCCCTGGGCAAGCTGGCCCAGGAAGATCCCTCCTTCCGCGTCAAGACCGACGAAGAGACCGGTCAGACCATCATCTCCGGCATGGGCGAGCTGCACCTGGACATCCTCGTTGATCGCATGCGTCGCGAGTTCAAGGTGGAAGCCAACATCGGTAAGCCTCAGGTGGCCTACCGTGAAACCATCCGTGCCAGCGTCGAGCAGGAAGGCAAGTTCGTACGCCAGTCCGGTGGTCGTGGTCAGTTCGGTCATGTCTGGCTGCGCATCGAGCCGCTCACCGAGGCGGACAAGGGCGACGACGAAGAGATGCACTTCAAGTTCGCCTCCGAGATCGTCGGTGGTGTGGTACCCAAGGAATACGTACCTGCCGTCGAGAAAGGGGCCTATGAGCAGCTGCAGAACGGTGTCATCGCGGGCTACCCGATGATTGACGTCAAGGTCACGCTGTTCGATGGTTCCTACCATGACGTGGACTCCAACGAGACCGCGTTCAAGGTCGCCTCCTCCATGGCGATCAAGGAAGGGGCCAAGAAGGCCAAGGCCGTGCTGCTAGAGCCGATGATGAAGGTCGAAGTCGTGACCCCCGAGGAATTCATGGGTGACGTCATGGGCGACCTGAACCGTCGTCGCGGTCTGGTGCAGGGCATGGATGACTCTTCCTCCGGTAAGGTCATCCGCGCAATGGTGCCGCTGGGCGAGATGTTCGGTTATGCGACCGACCTGCGTTCTCAAACCCAGGGCCGTGCAAGCTACTCCATGGAGTTTGCGAAGTACGACGAGGCGCCCTCCAGCGTCGTAGAAGCCGTCATCAACCAGAAAAGTTAACCGTTAGCTAACGAAAGAGGTTATAGCAGTGGCTAAGGAAAAGTTCGAACGTTCCAAACCGCACGTAAACGTCGGCACCATCGGTCACGTTGACCACGGCAAGACCACCCTGACCGCGGCCCTGACCCGCGTGTCCGCCGAGGTGTTCGGTGGCGACGCCCGTGCCTTCGATTCCATCGACAACGCTCCGGAAGAGCGTGAGCGCGGTATCACCATCTCTACCGCTCACGTTGAGTACCAGTCCGAGCAGCGTCACTACGCTCACGTCGACTGCCCGGGGCACGCCGACTACGTCAAGAACATGATCACCGGTGCCGCCCAGATGGACGGCGCTATCCTGGTCTGTTCCGCCGCCGACGGCCCCATGCCGCAGACTCGCGAGCACATCCTGCTGTCTCGTCAGGTCGGCGTGCCGTACATCGTCGTGTTCCTGAACAAGGCCGACATGGTCGACGACGAAGAGCTGCTCGAGCTGGTCGAGATGGAAGTTCGTGAACTCCTCAACGAGTACGACTTCCCGGGCGACGACACCCCGATCATCATCGGCTCCGCGCTGATGGCCCTGGAAGGCAAGGACGACAACGGCATGGGTACCACCGCCGTTGCCAACCTGATCAAGGCCCTGGACGACTACATCCCGGAGCCGGAGCGTGCCATCGACCAGCCGTTCCTGATGCCGATCGAGGACGTCTTCTCCATCTCCGGCCGCGGCACCGTGGTGACCGGTCGTATCGAGCGCGGCATCGTCAAGGCCGGTGAAGAGATCGAGATCGTCGGTATCAAGGACACCACCAAGACCACCGTCACCGGTGTCGAGATGTTCCGCAAGCTGCTCGACGAAGGTCGTGCCGGTGAGAACGTCGGCGCCCTGCTGCGCGGCACCAAGCGTGACGACGTCGAGCGTGGCCAGGTTCTGGCCAAGCCGGGCTCCATCACTCCGCACACCAAGTTCGAAGCGGAAGTGTATGTGCTGTCCAAGGACGAGGGTGGTCGTCACACTCCGTTCTTCAAGGGCTATCGTCCGCAGTTCTACTTCCGTACCACCGACGTGACCGGTACCTGTGAACTGCCGGAAGGCGTCGAGATGGTCATGCCGGGCGACAACGTCAAGATGGTTGTCACCCTGATCGCTCCGATCGCCATGGAAGACGGCCTGCGCTTCGCCATCCGCGAAGGCGGTCGTACCGTCGGCGCCGGCGTCGTGGCCAAGATCGTCGAGTAAGCTTGATCGCTCGATGATCGAAGGGGGCTCCTCCAGGAGCCCCCTTTCTGCGCATGCCGCTTCCAGTGTTTGACTCTGGTGGCGGCCATGCCTATAATGCGCATCCTTTGAATGCGTAGGTAGGCGGCAACTGCCGTCGACTTCCATTGGAGTTTAGGGCTAATGCAGAACCAGAAGATTCGCATTCGGTTGAAGGCGTTCGACCATCGCCTGATCGACCAGTCCACGGCGGAGATCGTTGAAACCGCCAAGCGTACTGGTGCTCAGGTGCGCGGTCCGATCCCGCTGCCGACCAATCGTGAGCGCTATACCGTGCTGATCTCACCGCACGTCAACAAGGACGCGCGTGACCAGTACGAGATCCGCACTCACAAGCGTGTGCTCGACATCGTCGAACCCACCGAAAAGACCGTCGACGCACTGATGAAGCTCGACCTCGCCGCCGGCGTGGACGTGCAGATCAAACTCGACTAAGACCTCACTAGTCACTCGCGGCCCAGCGCCTATCGATTTCGTTTAGGCAGCAGCCGCCACGCCGGGATGGCGTCACACAATGTGCTAGTGGAATGCTCTGGAAAGGGCAGCCATAGCGGGTGATAGCCCCGTACACTATTAGGAGACTGAACATGACTATCGGTTTGCTCGGTAAGAAGGCCGGTATGACCCGCGTCTTTACCGAAGATGGCGCTTCCGTGCCAGTAACCGTGATCGAGGTTGAGCCTAACCGCGTGACTTGCGTCAAGTCCGTCGATGCCGACGGCTACGCCGCGGTTCAGGTGACTACCGGCTCCCGCAAGGCCAAGCACCTCACCAAAGCCCAGGCGGGTCAATTCGCCAAGGCGGGTGTCGAGGCCGGCCGTACCCTGATGGAGTTCCGCCTCGCCGAAGGCGACGAGGCTCCGGAAGTGGGCGGCGAACTCACCGTATCCCTCTTCGAAGCTGGTCAAAAGATCGACGTGACCGGCACCTCCAAGGGCAAGGGCTTCCAGGGCGCCGTCAAGCGCTGGAACTTCCGCACCCAGGACAACAGCCACGGCAACTCTCTTTCCCACCGTGCGCCGGGTTCCATCGGCATGTGCCAGACCCCGGGTCGCGTCTTCAAGGGCAAGAAAATGGCCGGCCAGATGGGCAATGTGCGCTCTACCGTGCAGAGCCTGGAAGTCGTCCGTGTCGACGCCGAACGTAACCTGCTGCTGGTCAAGGGCGCCGTGCCCGGCGCCGCCGGTAGTGACGTCATCGTGCGCAGTGCCGTGAAAGCTGGCTGAAGGGGATAACACCGATGAATCTGAATCTTGCTGCCGGCGCCGGCACCGTCGAAGTGTCCGACGTCACCTTTGGCAAAGAATTCAACGAAGCGCTGGTACACCAGGTGGTCACCGCCTATCTGGCCGGTGGTCGTCAGGGCACCCGCGCCCAGAAGAACCGCTCCGACGTGCGTGGCGGCGGCAAGAAGCCGTGGCGTCAGAAGGGCACCGGTCGTGCCCGTGCCGGTACCATCCGTTCTCCGCTGTGGCGTAGTGGCGGCGTGACCTTCGCGGCGCGTCCCCAGGACTACACCCAGAAGGTCAACCGCAAGATGTACCGTGCGGCCATGCGTTCCATTCTCTCCGAGCTGGTTCGCCAGGAGCGCCTGGTGGCCGTCGAAGAGTTTGCCGTCGACGCGCCCAAGACCAAGCAGCTGGTTGCCAAGCTCGGCGAGCTGGGGCTGGAGAAGGTACTGATCGTCACCGAAGAGGTCGACGAGAACCTGTACCTGGCCGCCCGCAACATCCCCAACGTGGATGTGGTGGACGTGGCTGCCGCCGACCCGGTGAGCCTGGTCGCCTTCGATAAGGTGCTGGCTACCGTTTCCGCCCTGCGCAAATTCGAGGAGAAGCTGGCATGAACCAGGAGCGTGTATTCAAGGTTCTGCTCGGTCCGCACATGACCGAGAAAGCCGCCTTCGCTGCCGAACGCAACCAGTACGTGTTCAAGGTGGCGGACGACGCGACCAAGCCGGAGATCAAGAAGGCCGTGCAGGCCCTGTTCGGCAAGAAGGTCGACCGTGTGCAGGTCCTGAACGTCAAGGGCAAGACCAAGCGCACCGCTCATGGCGTCGGCCAGCGTAAGGGTTACCGCAAGGCGTACGTGACCCTGGCCGCGGGCGAGACGCTCGAAGACTTCTCTGGCACCGAATAAGGGCAGGAGCACGGATCATGGCAGTAGTCAAGACTAAACCCACCTCCGCCGGTCGTCGTCACCTGATCAAGGTTGTCAACGACGAGCTGCACAAGGGTCGTGGTTATGCCCCGCTGCTCGAGAAGAAGTCTCGCAGCGGTGGTCGCAACAACAACGGTCGCATCACCACCCGCCACGTGGGCGGTGGTCACCGTCAGCACTATCGTCTGATCGACTTCAAGCGCACCAAGGATGGCGTTCCCGCCGTCGTCGAGCGCCTGGAGTACGATCCGAACCGCAGTGCCCATATCGCACTGCTCAAGTACCTGGACGGCGAGCGTCGCTACATCATCGCGCCCAAGGGCGTGAAGGCCGGCGATACCCTCGAGTCTGGGGTCAATGCGGCGATCAAGAAGGGCAACGCCCTGCCGCTGCGCAACATCCCGCTGGGCTCCACGGTGCACTGCATCGAGCTGAAGCCGGGCAAGGGTGCGCAGATCGCTCGCAGCGCCGGTACCAGCGCTCAGCTGGTGGCTCGTGAAGGCAACTACGCCACCCTGCGTCTGCGCTCCGGCGAGATGCGCAAGGTGCTGGCCGAGTGCCGCGCCACCCTGGGCGAGGTGAGCAACTCCGAGCACAGCCTGCGCCAACTGGGCAAGGCCGGTGCCAAGCGCTGGCGTGGCGTGCGTCCGACGGTTCGCGGTGTCGCCATGAACCCGGTGGATCACCCGCACGGTGGTGGTGAAGGCCGCACCAGCGGTGGTCGTCACCCGGTCACTCCCTGGGGTGTGCCCACCAAGGGTCATAAGACTCGCAAGAACAAGCGCACCGACGCACTGATCGTTCGTCGCCGCAAGGCCAAGTAACAGACATTAAGGGGTAACGGCTGTGCCACGTTCACTGAAGAAAGGTCCTTTTATTGACCTTCATCTGCTGAAGAAGGTTGAGGCTGCAGTGGAGAAGAACGACCGCAAACCGATCAAGACCTGGTCGCGTCGTTCCATGATCCTGCCAAACATGGTTGGGCTCACCATTGCCGTCCATAACGGACGCCAACACGTCCCGGTTCACATCTCCGAGGAAATGGTTGGCCACAAGCTGGGCGAATTCGCTGCAAGCCGCACTTATCGCGGTCATGCGGCGGACAAGAAAGCCAAACGGTAAGCCAGAGAGGATTGAGAGATGGAAGTCACTGCTAAGCTGCGTGGCGCTCGTTTATCCGCCCAGAAGGCCCGTTTGGTGGCTGACCAGGTGCGCGGTAAGCCTGTCGCCGAAG
Source organism: Halomonas sp. H5 (assembly GCF_050613175.1). GTDB lineage: Bacteria > Pseudomonadota > Gammaproteobacteria > Pseudomonadales > Halomonadaceae > Bisbaumannia > Bisbaumannia salifodinae. Next base: position 3,930,713 of record NZ_CP192510.1, on the reverse strand, counting down.
CACTCGACCTGCTGACCTTCTCACCGAAGAAGGCCGCCAAGCTGGTCAAAAAGGTGCTGCAGTCCGCCATCGCGAATGCGGAAGAAAATAACGGCATGGACATCGACGAGCTGCGTGTCTCGACCATCTGTGTCGATGAGGGCATGACGCTCAAGCGTATCAAGCCGCGGGCCAAGGGCCGTGCGGACCGTATCTTGAAGCGCACGTGCCACATCACCGTCAAGGTAGCCGAGAAGTAGGAGTCGACCAGATGGGTCAGAAAGTCAATCCAACAGGTATTCGGCTGGGTATCGTCAAAGACCATACCTCTGTCTGGTACGCCGAGCGCGGTGCCTACGCCGATAAACTGAATAACGATCTCGAAGTGCGCAGCTTCCTGGAGGAGCGTCTCAAGAACGCCTCCGTGAGCCGCATCACCATCGAGCGTCCCGCGAACAACGCCCGCATCACCATTCACACCGCCCGTCCGGGCATCGTGATTGGCAAGAAGGGCGAGGACGTCGATCGTCTGCGCCGCGAGGTCACCGCGATGATGGGCGTGCCCGTGCACGTCAACATCGAGGAAGTTCGCAAGCCGGAACTGGACGCCATGCTGGTGGCCCAGAACATCGCCGGCCAGCTGGAGCGTCGCGTGATGTTCCGTCGCGCCATGAAGCGCGCCGTGCAGAACGCCATGCGCCTCGGCGCCGGTGGTATCAAGGTGCAGCTGTCCGGTCGCCTGGGTGGCGCCGAGATCGCTCGTACCGAGTGGTACCGCGAGGGTCGGGTTCCGCTGCATACCCTGCGTGCGGACATCGACTACGCCACCTTCGAGGCTCAGACCACCTACGGCATCATCGGTGTCAAGGTGTGGGTCTTCAAGGGTGAAATCCTCGGGGGCATCGAAGAGGTTCGCGCCAAGGCCAAACAGCCGCAGGCCGCGCCCTCCAAGAAGAAAGGTTCCAGGTAAGGGGAGAGCGAGTCGATGTTACAACCTAAGCGCATGAAATTCCGCAAGATGATGAAGGGCCGCAACCGTGGCCTGGCACATCGCGGTAGCAAGGTCAGCTTCGGCGAATATGGCCTCAAGGCCACCGGCCGTGGTCGTGTGACCGCGCGTCAGATCGAAGCCGGTCGTCGTGCCATCACTCGTCACGTCAAGCGTGGTGGCAAGATCTGGATCCGTGTGTTCCCGGACAAGCCGATCTCCAAGAAGCCCCTCGAAGTCCGTATGGGTAAGGGTAAGGGCTCCGTGGAGTACTGGGTCGCCCAGATCCAGCCGGGTCGGATCCTGTACGAGATTGAAGGTGTTTCTGAAGAGCTGGCTCGTGAGGCCTTCCGCCTGGCCGCTCAGAAGTTCCCGGTCTCCACCACCTTTGTGAAACGGACGGTGATGTGATGAACGCCCAGGAAATTCGTGAAAAGTCAGTCGAAGAGCTGAAAGCACAGCTTCTCGAACTCCTCCGCGAGCAGTTCAACCTGCGCATGCAGAAGGCCACCGGCCAACTGAGCCAGACTCATCTGCTCAAGCAGGTCCGTCGGGATATCGCCCGCGTGAAGACTGTGCTCAACGAGAAGGCAGGTGACTGAGATGGCCGAAGAAAAGAAAGCCCGTACGCTCACCGGCAAGGTGGTGAGCGACAAGATGGACAAGTCCATCGTCGTCATGATCGAGCGCCGCGAGCGTCATCCGATCTATGGCAAGTACATGAAGCGCTCCACCAAACTGCACGCCCATGATGAGGCGAACCAGGCCAAGGCTGGGGATACGGTTTCCATTCAGGAATGCCGTCCGCTGTCCAAGAAGAAGGCCTGGACGCTGGTTGAAGTGGTCGAGCAGGCCAAGGGCTGAGGCTCGGCAAGCGACTTCGTAACCAGTGCAGTCAGATTAGGTTTGGAGAAAACCGATGATTCAGACTCAGACAATGCTGGATGTCGCCGACAACAGCGGGGCGCGCCGGGTGCAGTGCATCAAGGTGCTGGGTGGCTCACATCGCCGCTATGCCCGTGTCGGTGACATCATCAAAGTCACGGTGAAAGAAGCCATCCCGCGTGGCAAGGTCAAGAAGGGCCAGGTGCTGAAGGCGGTGGTGGTTCGCACCCGTAGTGGTGTACGCCGTTCCGACGGCTCGCTGATCCGCTTCGACGGCAATGCGGCGGTTCTGTTGAACAACACCAACGAGCAGCCGATTGGTACTCGTATCTTCGGGCCGGTGACTCGTGAGCTTCGTACCGAGAAGTTCATGAAGATCATTTCCCTGGCGCCCGAAGTGCTGTAAGGAGCGAGGCGGACATGCAAAAGATCAAACGTGACGATGAAGTGATCGTCATCGCTGGCAAGGACAAGGGCAAGCGCGGCACCGTCAAGCGGGTTCTCGAAAACCGCTTCGTGGTGTCCGGTGTGAACATGATCAAGCGTCACACCAAGCCGAATCCCATGGCTGGCAATCAGGGCGGTATCGTCGAGCGCGAGGCGCCGATTCACGCGTCCAACGTAGCCATCTTCAACCAGGAGACCGGTAAGGCAGATCGCGTCGGCTTCCAGGTTAAGGAAGACGGTTCCAAGGTACGTATCTACAAGTCGACGCAGACGCAGATCGACGCCTAACGCGAGTCGGGTAGCAAAATGGCGAACTTGAAAGAACGTTATCAGAACGAGGTGGTGGCTCAACTCAAAGAGCAGTTCAGCTACGCCAACGTGATGCAGGTGCCCCGAGTCACCAAGGTGACCCTGAACATGGGCATCGGCGATGCGACCAGCGACAAAAAGCTGATCGAAAACGCCATCGGCGACCTGGAGAAGCTCTCCGGTCAGAAGCCGGTGATTACTAAGGCGCGCAAGTCCATCGCGGGCTTCAAGGTGCGTGAAGGCTGGCCGATCGGGATCAAGGTCACTCTGCGTAGTGAGCGCATGTGGGACTTCCTGGATCGCCTGGTGAACATCGCGATCCCCCGCGTTCGTGACTTCCGTGGTCTCAACCCGAAGTCCTTCGACGGTCGTGGCAACTACTCCATGGGGGTGCGTGAGCAGATCATCTTCCCGGAGATCGAGTATGATAAAATCGATCAGGTCCGTGGCCTGGATGTGACCATCACCACCACTGCCAACACCGATGAAGAAGGCCGTGCGCTGCTCAGCGCGCTGAACTTCCCGTTCAAGAAATAAGGGTGGGATCATGGCAAAGAAAAGCATGATTGAGCGCGAACTCAAGCGTACCAAGCTCGTTGCTAAGTACGCCGAGAAGCGCATGGCTCTCAAGGCCATCATTAATGACGTCAACGCTTCTGATGAAGAGCGCTTCGACGCCACGCTGAAGTTGCAGCAGCTGCCGCGTGACTCCAGCCCGGTGCGTCAGCGTAACCGCTGCCGCGTTACCGGCCGTCCGCACGGCTACTACAACAAGTTCGGCCTCGGCCGTAACAAGCTGCGTGAAGCCGCCATGCGTGGCGATGTCCCTGGGCTCAAGAAGTCCAGCTGGTAAGCCACGTAGAAACATCAGGAGCGCAACGTAATGAGCATGCAAGATACGCTGGCGGATATGTTCACCCGTATCCGCAATGCGCAGATGGCCACCAAGGAGACGGTCACCATGCCGTCTTCCAAGCTCAAGGTCGAGCTGGCCCGCGTATTGAAGGAAGAGGGTTATGTCTCTGACTTCGCCGTCGCCGAAGGCGCCAAGCCCGAGCTGAGCATCACCCTCAAGTACTTCGAGGGCAAGCCGGTCATCGAGCACATCCAGCGGGTGTCCAAGCCGTCCCTGCGCCAGTACAAGGGCAAGGACGCGCTGCCGAAGGTCGCCGATGGCCTGGGCGTGGCGATCGTTTCCACCTCCAAGGGCGTGATGACCGACCGTGCCGCGCGTCAGGCCGGTATCGGTGGCGAAGTCCTCTGCACCGTATTCTAGGAGTTTGGAATGTCACGCGTAGCCAAATATCCGGTTAAATTGCCCGCTGGCGTCGAGCTCAAGCTCGACGGTGACCAGCTGAGCGTCAAGGGTAGCCAGGGCTCCCTCTCCATGACCGTGCACCCCGATGTGGTGATCGGTCAGGAGGAGGGCCAGGTGACCTTCACGCCGAGCGAGTCCGCCAAGAGCTGGGCAATGGTCGGCACTACCCGCGCACTGGTCCAGAATCTGGTCACCGGTGTGTCCGAGGGCTTCACCAAGTCCCTCGAGATCAATGGCGTCGGTTACCGGGCTCAGGCCAAGGGCCAGACGCTGAACCTGACACTGGGCTTCTCCCACCCGGTCGATTACGAACTGCCTGAAGGTGTTACGGCGGAAACGCCCAAGAACACCACCATCGTGCTGAAGAGCGCGGACAAGCAGAAGCTCGGCCAGGTTGCCGCGGAAATCCGCGCCTTCCGTCCGCCCGAGCCCTATAAGGGCAAGGGTATCCGGTACGGCGACGAGCAGGTCCGCCGCAAAGAAGCCAAGAAGAAGTAAGGCAGGGTTATGAACGCGAAGAAAGAATCTCGTCTCCGTCGTGCCCGCCGCGCTCGCGCCAAGATTCGCGAGCTGGGCGTGTATCGCCTGTGCGTCAACCGTACTCCGCGCCACATCTACGCGCAGATCATCTCGCCGGATGGTGGTAAGGTGCTGGCCAGCGCTTCCACGCTGGACAAGGCCCTGCGTGAGGGTGCGACCGGTAATGCCGACGCCGCCGCCAAGGTCGGCGCGCTGATTGCCGAACGCGCGAAGGAAGCAGGCATCACCCAGGTGGCCTTCGATCGTGCTGGCTTCCAGTATCACGGTCGCGTCAAGGCTCTGGCCGACGCCGCTCGTGAAGGCGGCCTGGATTTCTAAAGGGTTTTTACGATGGCGAAGAACGAACAGCAAAACGGCGATCTGCAGGAAAAGCTCGTGCAGGTCAACCGTGTCGCCAAGGTGGTCAAGGGTGGCCGTATCTTCGGTTTCACCGCTCTGACCGTCGTGGGCGATGGCAATGGTCGTGTGGGCTTCGGTCGTGGCAAGGCGCGTGAAGTGCCGGTCGCGATCCAGAAGGCCATGGACCAGGCGCGCCGCAACATGGTCAAGGTGACCCTGGCGGGTCATACCCTGCAGTACCCGGTCAAGGCCCGGCATGGCGCCTCCAAGGTGTTCATGCAGCCGGCCTCCGAGGGTACCGGGATCATCGCCGGTGGTGCCATGCGCTCCGTGCTCGAATTGGCCGGCGTCCAGGACGTCCTGGCCAAGTGCTACGGCTCCACCAACCCGGTGAACGTGGTGCGTGCGACCGTCAAGGGTCTCACCTCCATGCAGTCGCCGGAAGACATCGCCGCCAAGCGCGGTCTGTCTGTCGAAGCGATCACGGGGTAAGACACCATGGCAGCGACACTCAAGGTTACCCAGGTCCGCAGCACCATCGGCATCCTGCCCAAGCACAAGGCCACCATGAAAGGCCTCGGGCTGCGCCGCATCGGTCACTCGGTCGAACTGGAAGACACCCCTGCCGTTCGCGGCATGATCCACAAGGTTAACTACCTTGTGCGTGTTGAGGGAGAGTAATCCATGAAACTCAATAGCCTGAGCCCGGCTCCGGGCTCCAAGCACGCCGAAAAGCGTGTTGGTCGTGGCATCGGCTCCGGTCTGGGCAAGACCGGCGGCCGCGGCCACAAGGGCCAGAAGTCTCGCAGCGGTGGCAGCGTCAAGCCCGGCTTCGAGGGTGGTCAGATGCCGTTGCAGCGGCGTCTGCCGAAGTTCGGCTTCACCTCCATGAAGTCCCTGGTCTCCGAAGAGGTGCGCCTCTTCGAGCTGGCCAAGGTCGCGGGCGACGAAGTCACCCTGGAGACCCTGAAGCAGGCCAACGTGCTCAAGGACGCCACGCAATTCGCGAAGGTGATCCTCTCCGGCGAACTGAACAAGGCGGTCACCGTTCGCGGCCTCAAGGTCACCAAGGGTGCCCGTGCCGCGATCGAAGCCGCCGGTGGCAAGGTAGAGGACTAAATGGCTAAGTCAGGAAACATGCCGGCGATGGGCAGCGGTCTGAGTGAACTGTGGGCGCGTCTGCGCTTCGTGCTCCTCGCCATCGTGGTGTACCGAATCGGTGCCCACATCCCCGTGCCCGGTATCAATCCTGACCAGCTTGCTGCCTTGTTCAGGGAGCAGCAGGGCACCATCCTGGGCATGTTCAACATGTTCTCGGGTGGCGCCCTGGAGCGCATGAGCATCTTCGCCCTGGGCATCATGCCCTATATCTCGGCGTCGATTATCATGCAGCTGCTGACCGCGGTCTCGCCCCATCTTGAGCAGCTCAAGAAGGAAGGCGAGGCCGGCCGTCGCAAGATCAGCCAGTACACCCGCTACGGCACCGTGGTGCTGGCCTTCGTTCAGGCCGTCGGCATGTCCGTCGGCCTGGCGGGGCAGGGCATCGCCTACACTGCTGACTTCAGCTTCTATTTCACCGCCGTTACCACCTTCGTGGCCGGGGCGGTGTTCATGATGTGGTTGGGTGAGCAGATTACCGAGAAGGGCATCGGCAATGGCATCTCGTTGCTGATCTTCTCCGGTATCGTCGCGGGCCTGCCCGGCGCCGTGGGGCAGGCCTTCGAGCTGGCCCGCAACGAAGGCGCCTGGAACGTGCTGCCGCTGCTGGCCCTGACGGTGCTGGGGGTGGCCACCGTGGCCTTCGTGGTGTTCATCGAGCGCGGTCAGCGTCGTATCACCGTGAACTATCCGCGGCGCCAGGTCGGCAACAAGATGTACGCCGGCCAGAGCAGCTACCTCCCCCTGAAGGTGAACATGGCCGGGGTTATCCCGGCGATCTTCGCCTCCAGCATCCTGCTGTTCCCGGCCTCGCTGGGGCAGTGGGTCAGCGCCGGGGAAGGGCTCGAGTGGCTGCAGGCGGCTTCCCTGGCCCTGGGGCCGGGTCAGCCGCTGTACATCTTGCTTTTCGCCGCGGCGGTGGTATTCTTCTGCTTCTTTTACACAGCGCTGGTCTTCAACCCCAAGGACGTTGCCGACAACCTCAAGAAGTCGGGAGCCTTCCTGCCGGGGATTCGGCCCGGCGAGCAGACCGCTCGCTATATCGATAAGGTCATGACCCGTCTGACCTTCTTCGGTGCCATCTACATCACTGCGGTTTCCCTGATGCCCCAGTTCCTGATCGTGGCGTGGAACGTGCCGTTCTTCTTCGGCGGTACCTCGCTGTTGATCGTGGTGGTGGTCATCATGGACTTCATGGCTCAGGTGCAGTCGCACCTCATGTCGCACCAGTACGAGTCGGTGATGAAGAAGTCCAACCTGAAAGGCTACGGTAGCGGCGGCATCATGCGCTAAGGCGCGCCGTACGTGAATTGGAGAGAACGATGAAAGTTCGAGCTTCCGTAAAGAAAATGTGCCGTAACTGCAAGATCATTCGTCGCAATGGCGCCGTGCGTGTCATCTGCAGCGAGCCGCGGCACAAGCAGCGTCAGGGCTAAGTCCTGACGATTGCGACTCACCGGTGCCGGCATGCCCCTTGCCCTCCCGAGGGTAAAGGGGTATGCTGTTGCGCCTTTTGTAGTAGACCCAATCGAGCAAGCCGCTCAAATTTCGGAGAAAGCTGATGGCCCGTATTGCAGGCGTCAATATCCCGGACAACAAGCATGCGGCGATCTCGCTGACCTATATCTTCGGGATTGGCCGCACTCGTGCACAGGACATCTGTGCCGCGACCGGCATCGCGCCGACTACCAAGATTCAGGAGCTCTCCAGCGACGAGCTGGACACCCTGCGTGCTGAAGTCGGCAAGTACACCGTTGAGGGCGACCTTCGTCGTGATGTGACGCTGAACATCAAGCGTCTCATGGACCTGGGTTGCTATCGTGGTCTGCGTCATCGTCGTAGTCTTCCGCTGCGTGGTCAGCGCACCAAGACTAATGCGCGTACCCGCAAGGGCCCGCGTAAGCCGATTCGCAAATAATTACGCACGTTCTGGCGTTTAGACAGGAAGAAACATCAACATGGCTAACCCGCGTAGTAACCGTAAAAAGGTGAAAAAGCAGGTGGTGGATGCGGTCGCCCACATCCATGCCTCTTTTAACAACACGATCGTGACGATCACAGACCGCCAGGGCAATGCTCTCTCCTGGGCAACTGCCGGTGGTTCGGGTTTTCGTGGTTCTCGCAAGAGCACCCCGTTCGCTGCTCAAGTAGCAAGCGAACGTGCAGCGACCGCTGCAGCCGAGTATGGTGTAAAGAACGTCGACGTGCTGGTCAAAGGCCCCGGTCCGGGCCGTGAGTCCGCCGTGCGCGCACTGAATGCCGCCGGTTTCCGCGTGCAGAGCATCACCGACGTGACGCCCATTCCCCACAATGGCTGCCGTCCGCCGAAGAAACGCCGCGTTTAAGGAGACAGACTCATGGCTCGTTATATTGGACCGAAGTGCAAACTGTCTCGTCGTGAAGGTACCGACCTCTTTCTGAAGAGCGGTGTCACTCCCTTCGAGAAGAAATGCAAATCCGAGCAGATCCCGGGTGTGCATGGCCAGCGCCGTCAGCGTCTTTCCGACTACGGCTTGCAGCTTCGCGAGAAGCAGAAGGTACGTCGTCTCTACGGCGTCCTCGAAAAGCAGTTCCGCAGCTACTACAAGGAAGCCGCCCGCCGCAAGGGCGCGACCGGTGAGGTGCTGCTGCAGCTGCTGGAATCCCGACTGGACAACGTCGTCTACCGCATGGGCTTTGGCTCCACTCGCGCCGAAGCGCGCCAGCTGGTCAGTCACAAGGCCATCGCCGTCAACGGCCGTACCGTCAACGTGGCCTCCTATCAGGTCAAGCCCGGTGACGTAGTGTCCGTGCGTGAGAAGTCCAAGAACCAGGCGCGCATTCAGACTGCGCTGTCCATCGCCGCCAACCGTGGTGATATCGCCTGGATCGACGTCGACTCCAAGAAGATGGAAGGCACTTTCAAGGCCCTGCCTGAACGCGGCGACTTGTCTGCCGACATCAACGAAAACCTGATCGTCGAGCTGTACTCGAAGTAAGCCGCATCGCCGGATGCCCGAGGGCATCCGGCCATCGAATTCGAGTATCCGTTTGGCAGCCTGAAAGGTGTTCTTATGCAGCGTTCAGTGACAGAGTTTCTCCGTCCTCGCGATATCAAGGTCGAAGAGATCAGCGCGCATCGTGCGAAGATCGTGCTCGAGCCCTTCGAGCGCGGCTTCGGCCATACCCTGGGGAATGCGCTGCGTCGCATCCTGCTCTCGTCCATGCCCGGCTGTGCCGTGGTGGAAGCCGAGATCGCCGGTGTCGAGCATGAATACAGCGCGATCGAAGGGGTTCAGGAAGATGTGATCGAGATCCTCCTCAACCTGAAAGACGTGGCGATCAAGATGCATAGCCGCGATGAGGCGGTGCTCTCGCTGAACAAGCAGGGCCCGGCCGTCATCACCGCGGGTGATATCGCCGTCGACCACGATGTCGAGATCGTCAATCCCGAGCACGTCATCGCCCACGTCAACGAAGGCGCCGAGCTGAAGATGCAGCTCAAGATCGCCCGCGGACGCGGTTACGAGCCGGCGGATGCTCGCGAGAGTGCGGATGATGAGTCACGCGCCATCGGTCGCCTGCAGCTGGATGCGACCTTCAGCCCCGTGCGTCGTGTTTCCTATGCCGTCGAGGCCGCGCGTGTCGAACAGCGCACCGACCTCGACAAGCTGATCATCGATCTGGAAACCGATGGCACCCTGGATCCGGAAGAGGCGATCCGTCGCAGCGCCACCATCCTGCAAGAGCAGCTGAGTGCGTTCGTCGACCTGGAAGCCGACAAGGAACAGGAAGTGGTAGAGGAAGAGGATCAGATCGATCCCATCCTGCTGCGCCCCGTAGACGATCTCGAGTTGACCGTCCGCAGTGCCAACTGCCTGAAGGCCGAGAACATCTACTACATCGGTGATCTGATTCAGCGTACCGAAGTGGAGCTGCTGAAGACGCCGAATCTCGGCAAGAAGTCCCTGAATGAGATCAAGGACGTGTTGGCGGCACGCGGTCTGTCCCTGGGCATGCGCCTGGAAAACTGGCCGCCGGCCAGTCTGAAGGACGACAAGGCCTCCGCGTGAGTGTCGACTCGAGTCCCAGTTTGGTAAGGAATCACAACCATGCGTCATCGTAAGAGTGGTCGCCACCTGAATCGTACGAGCTCGCACCGCAAGGCCATGTTCAAGAACATGTGCGTTTCGCTGGTCGAGCACGAAGTGATCAAGACAACCCTGCCCAAGGCCAAGGAACTGCGTCGTCATATCGAGCCGCTGATCACCCTGGCCAAGCAGGATAGCGTTGCCAACCGTCGTCTGGCCTTCAGCCGCACCCGCTCCAAAGAAGCGGTCGGCAAGCTCTTCAACGAGCTGGGTCCGCGTTACGTCGAGCGTCCGGGTGGTTACATCCGTATTCTCAAGTGCGGTTTCCGCACCGGCGACAACGCCCCCATGGCCATCGTCGAACTCGTCGACCGTCCGGTCGTCGAGGAGGTCGAGGAAGCCGCCGAGGAGTGATCCCCGGTGGGCCCCGGCCCGGCAATGACAGAAAAACCGGCTCCCTTCGGGGGCCGGTTTTTTTTATGTCGCTACCCTACCGCCTTGGTCCGGGGCGCCGCAGCGCGGGCTCGCGATCCCGGGAACGAAACCCTGGGGCTGCGCTTGCCGCCTGCGCGTCGCGGGACAACATAATCCCTCACGAGTCCCGCTCGCTCGCCATCCCTGGCGAGCGCCGCGCGCGGCGGCGCTAGGCCCCAGCGCTCCCGGTAATACTCGCTCCCCCTGCGCTCCGGCGCCTGTCTCCTGGCCAGCGTGGCCGGTCAGGCCGTGGCCTTGGTCTTGGACTTCTGGGCCTTGGCGCGCTCCAACAGCGGCTTGAGGAAGCGCCCGGTATGCGAGACTTCCATCTCGGCGACCCGCTCCGGGGTGCCCTCGGCGATGATCCGCCCGCCGCCGGACCCGCCCTCGGGGCCCAGGTCCACCAGCCAGTCGGCGGTCTTGATCACGTCCAGGTTGTGCTCGATCACCACGATGGTATTGCCGTGGTCGCGCAGCCGATGGAGAACCGTCAGCAGCTGGCGGATATCCTCGAAGTGCAGGCCGGTGGTGGGCTCGTCGAGGATATACAGCGTCTTGCCGGTGTCGCGCTTGGCCAGCTCCCGGGCCAGCTTGACCCGCTGGGCCTCGCCGCCGGAGAGGGTGGTGGCGCTCTGCCCCAGGCGAATATAGGAGAGGCCCACGTCCATCAGGGTCTGCAGGCGACGGGCGATGGCCGGCACCGGCGAGAAGAATTCCAGGGCCTCCTCCACGGTCATGCCCAGCACCTCGTCGATGCACTTGCCCTTGTACTGCACCTCCAGGGTCTCGCGGTTGTAGCGCTTGCCCTTGCAGACGTCGCAGGGCACATAGATGTCCGGCAGGAAGTGCATCTCCACCTTGATCATGCCCTCGCCCTGGCACGCCTCGCAGCGCCCACCCTTGACGTTGAAGCTGAAGCGCCCCGGCTTGTAGCCCCGGGAGCGGGCCTCCTGGGTGCCGGCGAAGAGCTCGCGGATCGGCGTGAAGATGCCGGTATAGGTGGCCGGGTTGGAGCGCGGGGTGCGGCCGATGGGGCTCTGATCGATATCGATCACCTTGTCGAGCTGGTCGAGCCCCTCGATGCCAGCGTAAGGCGCCGGGGTCAGGGTGGTGGCGTGGTTGAGCTCCCGGGCGGCGATGGGCATCAGCGTCGAGTTGATCAGGGTCGACTTGCCGGAGCCGGAGACCCCGGTGACGCAGATGAACAGCCCCAGGGGCAGCTCCAGGGTGACCTCCTGGAGGTTGTTGCCGGTGGCGCCGGTGAGGCGCAGCACCTTCTGGGGGTTGCCGGGGATGCGCCAGGGCGGCACCTCGATGCGCCGGGTGCCGGCCAGGTACTGGCCGGTCAGGGAATCGGGGTGGGCGGTCACCTCGTCCGGGGTGCCCTGGGCGACGATCCGCCCGCCGTGCACGCCGGCACCGGGGCCGATATCCAGCACATGGTCGGCGGCGCGGATGGCGTCTTCGTCGTGTTCCACCACGATCACGGTGTTGCCCAGGTCACGCAGGTGCTCCAGGGTCTTGAGCAGGCGGTCGTTGTCGCGCTGATGCAGGCCGATGGAGGGCTCATCGAGGATATACATGACGCCTACCAGGCCGGCGCCGATCTGGCTGGCCAGGCGGATGCGCTGGGCCTCGCCGCCGGACAGGGTCTCGGCGCTGCGCTCCAGGGTCAGGTAGTCGAGGCCCACATTGACCAGGAACTCCAGGCGGGCGTGGATCTCGTTGACGATCTTCACGGCGATCTCGCCGCGGCGCCCCTCGAGCTCCAGCTGGCGGAAGTAGCTCCGGGCCTCACCGATGGGCAGGCGCACCATCTCCGGCAGGGTGCGCTCGTCGATATAGACGTGACGGGCCTCCTTGCGCAGCCTCGAGCCGTGGCAGCTGGGGCAGGGCTGGACGGCGATATAGCGGGCCAGCTCCTCGCGGACCGAGTTCGACTCGGTCTCCCGGTAGCGGCGCTGCATATTGGGCAGTACCCCTTCGAAGGGGTGCTCCCGGGTCACCTTGCGGCCCCGGTCGCCGACATACTCGAAGGCGATGGGGTCGTGGCCGCTGCCGTGGAGGATGACCTCCCGTTCGTGGCGAGCCAGCTCCTGCCAGGGAGTCTCCAGCTCGAAACGGTAGTGCTTGGCCACCGCCTGGAGCTGGTTGAAGTAGTAGACGCTGCGGCGGTCCCAGCCCTTGATGACTCCCTCGGCGAGCGACAACTCCGGGTGGCTGATCAGCTTCTCCGGGTCGAAGACCTGTTGCACGCCCAGGCCGTCGCAGCTCGAGCAGGCGCCGGCCGGGTTGTTGAAGGAGAACATGCGCGGCTCGAGCTCGGAGATGGAGTAGCCGCACACCGGGCAGGCGAAGCGCGCCGAGAAGGCGATATCCTCCCGCTCGCCCTCCATGAAATGCACCATGGCCACGCCGTCGGCCAGGTTGAGGGCGGTCTCGAAGGACTCCGCCAGGCGCTGGGCCAGCCCCTCGCGCACCTTGATGCGGTCCACCACCACGCTGATATCGTGCTTCTTGTTCTTGTCCAGGGGCGCCAGGTCGTCCAGCTCCAGCACCTGGCCGTCGATCATGGCGCGCACGAAGCCTTGGGCTCGCAACTCGGCGAGCAACTGCAGGTGCTCGCCCTTGCGGCCGGAGACCACCGGGGCCAGCAGCATCAGCTTGCTGCCCTCGGGTAGGGCCAGCACCTGGTCGACCATCTGCGAGATGGTCTGGGCCTCCAGGGCCTCGCCGTGCTCCGGGCAGCGCGGGGTGCCGGCGCGGGCGAACAGCAGGCGCAGGTAGTCGTAGATCTCGGTGATGGTGCCCACGGTGGAGCGGGGGTTGTGGGAGGTGGATTTCTGTTCGATGGAGATCGCCGGCGAGAGCCCCTCGATATGGTCGACGTCGGGCTTCTCCATCATCGACAGGAACTGGCGGGCATAGGTGGAGAGGGACTCCACGTAGCGGCGCTGTCCCTCGGCGTAGAGGGTGTCGAAGGCCAGCGACGACTTGCCGGAGCCGGAGAGGCCGGTCACCACGATCAGCTTGTCGCGGGGCAGGTCGACGTCGATATGCTTGAGGTTATGGGTGCGTGCGCCCCTCACCAGGATCCTGTCCATTACCACCTCGCGGTGCGTGCAAAACCTCGATTATACGGCCTGGCCCGAAGCCCCGGCAAAGCCGCACTGTCTCGCGCTTTCCCCCGATGGGGGCGAGCCGCTAGAATATGGTCCTTCACGACGGCGGGCCCTGCCGTCGCTATCGATTCCTGGATTCGTTACCCGCATGGTCTCTCGCCTGTTACGCGCCACCGAGCGCCGTGCCATCGTCGGCCTCTCCGGCCTCTACGCCACCCGCATGCTGGGCCTGTTCATGGTGCTGCCGGTGCTGGCCCTCTATGCCGGCGAGCTGGAGGGCGCCACGCCGCTGCTGATCGGCCTGGCCCTGGGCGGCTATGGCCTGACCCAGGCGGTGCTGCAGATTCCCTTCGGACTGCTCTCCGACCGCCTGGGACGCAAGCCGGTGATCGCCTTCGGCATGCTGCTGTTCCTGCTCGGCAGCCTGGTGGCGGCCCAGGCCGAGAGCATCGCCCTGGTGATCCTGGGGCGCTGCCTGCAGGGCAGTGGCGCCGTGGCCGCCGCCATCATGGCGCTGCTGGCCGACCAGACCCGGGAGGAGGTGCGCACCGCCGCCATGGCCAGCATCGGCCTCTCCATCGGCGTGGCCTTCGCCATCGCCATGGTATTGGGCCCCTGGCTGGCCGCGGCCTTCGGCCTGGCGGCGGTCTTCTGGGTGACCGCCGGGCTGTCGCTGCTGGGGCTGCTGGTATTGTGGCGCCTGGTGCCCCAGGCGCCACAGCGCCGGCATCGCGACGTGGGCCTGGACCGTGCCCAGCTGCGTGCCGTGCTGGGGCGCGCCGACCTGCTGCGCCTGGATTTCTCGATCTTCGCCCTGCATCTGGTGCTGATGGCGTTATTCGTGGCGATACCGCTGCGCCTGCTCGACGCGGGCCTGGCGGTCGAGCATCATGGGTGGGTCTATCTTGGCATCATGGGGCTGGCCTTCGTCGGCATGGTGCCGCTGGTGATCATCGCCGAGAAGCGCCATCGCATGAAGACGATGTTCCTGCTGGCGGTGGCCGGTCTCGGCCTGTGTAGCCTGGGGCTGGGCCTGGCCGGCGACGGACGCTGGGCGCTGATGGGCTGGCTGTTGGGCTTCTTCGTGGCCTTCAATCTGCTCGAGGCGACCCTGCCGTCGATGCTCAGCAAGCTGGCGCCCGCCGGCGCCAAGGGCACCGCCATGGGGGTCTACTCCACCGGCCAGTTCCTGGGGGCCTTCCTGGGCGGGGTGCTGGGCGGCGCCCTGGTGCAGTGGGGCGGGCTGGAGGCGGTCTTCTATGGCTGCGCCCTGATCGGCCTGCTATGGCTGGGCCTGATCGCCGGCATGGCGCCGCCGCCCCACCTCTCCAGCGAGGTGGTGGCGCTGGAGGACGAGCCCCATGACGCCCTGGATTCGTTGATGGAGCGCCTGGCCGAGGTGGCCGGCGTCGAGGATGTACTGGTCGTACCGGAAGAGCGGGTCGCCTACCTCAAGGTGGACCGCCAGCGGCTCGACAGCGATGCCCTGGCCCGGGTGGCCGGGAAACAACGCAAATCGTAGCGGGCTCGCGGTGCCATACCGGCGCCGGGACCCCACTGGAACTTTCGGGAGCGCCGTTCCGCGCTCCCCAAGCGAGGAGTCAATTATGGCCCGTGGTGTCAACAAGGTCATCATCATCGGCAACCTGGGACAGGATCCGGAAGTGCGCTTCCTGCCCTCCGGCAACCCGGTGGCCAACCTGCGCATCGCCACCACCGACAGCTGGACCGATCGCCAGAGCGGCCAGCGTCAGGAGCGCACCGAATGGCATAGCGTGGTGCTCTTCAACAAGCTGGCGGAGATCGCACAGCAGTACGTCAAGAAGGGCTCGCGCATCTATATCGAGGGGCGCCTGCAGACCCGCAAGTGGCAGGGGCAGGACGGCCAGGATCGCTATACCACCGAGATCGTCGGCAACGACATGCAGATGCTCGACAGCCGTGGCGGCGGTGGCCAGGGCGGCGACTACCCGCAGCAGGGCAATTACGGTGGCGGCATGCCCCAGCAGGGCGGTGGCTATGGCGGCCAGCCCGGTGGCTACGGCAATGCCCCCCAGCAGCCCGCCGCCCAGCCGGCGCCTCAACCGGCCCCCCAGCAGGGCGGCTATGGTCAGCAGCCCGCGCAGCCGCAGCCCCAGCGGGCGCCGCAGCAGCCGCCGGCCCAGCAGCCCCCCGCCCAGGGCGGTCAGGGCAACAACTATGGGGCGCCCAACCCGGGCAATTTCGATGACTTCGATGACGAGATCCCGTTCTAAGCAACGAAGCGCATCGATGGGCAGCGGAGAGCGTTGAGTGAAGCTATTGATCCTGGATGCCGGGCACTGCCTGAGCCTGGCGCTGGTGCGCCTGGCCAGTCGTCGCGGTGATACCGAGCTGGTGGTGGAGCCGGGGCTCGACCTGACGGCCGAGCGGTTGGCGGAGGTGAGCCCCGACGCCCTGGTGGTGCCGCCCCTGACCCAGCCCATCAGCGCCGAGCCGGCGATGGTCTTGGCCCATGCCGAGGCGGTGGAGTCCTGCCTGGCGGCTTGTGCCGCCGCCGGCGTGCCCCTGGTGTGGTGCGTCTCGGATCAGCTCTACGAAGACGGCTTCGAGACCGCCATCGACGAGCATGTGATTCCGGCGCCCCGGGACGAGAGCCTGCGACGCCTGATCACTACCGGGGATCGTATCCGGGAAGGGTATCGCCGGCATCTGATCGTACGGCTGGGGCCGCTGTTCGCCCTGGAGGGTGGCAGCGCCTGGCTCAGCGAGCTGATCGAGCGGCTGATGGCCGGCGAGCAGGTGCGCGCCGCCGAGGACGTGATCTTCTGTCCCACCTCGGTGGATGCCGCCGCCATGGCCCTGCTCGGCATGCTGCAGCAGCAGCACTGCGGGGCCGAGGCCTGGGGCGCCTACCACCTGGCGGGCACCGAGCCGGTCAGCGCCTATACCTTCGCCTCCCTGGTGCGCACCCAACTGGAGACCCGCCTGGAGGGGATCGGTGAATCGGTGGCCCTGGGGCCCATCAAGGCCCTGAATCACCACCACGACCAGCCGTTGCGCCGGGTGCTCAACTGCCGCCGGGTGCTGGAGGCCTTCGGGGTCCACCAGAAGCCCTGGCGCCTGGAGGTGGGACGGATGCTCGACGAGTGGTGCAAGGCGCGCCGGGAGGTGGAGGCATGAACCTGGCTCGCAGCCTGCTCTTCTATGCCGGCTACTTCCTGGCCATGCTGGTCTGCGGCGTGCTCTTCCTGCCGCTGTCGCCCCTGCTGCCGCTGCGTGATCGCTATCGCCTGCTCAACCTCTACAACCACTTTATCCTGGCCTGGTTTCGCCTGGCCTGCGGGGTGCGCTACGAGATCGAGGGGCTGGACCGCCTGCCGCCGGGGCCCTGCGTCATCCTGGCCAACCACCAGTGCGAGTGGGAGACCATCTACCTGCAGATTCTCAAGCCGCCGGTCTGCACGGTGCTCAAGCAGGAGCTGCTGCGGATTCCCATCTTCGGCTGGGGGTTGCGCCTGCTGCATCCCATCGCCCTGGATCGCTCCAGGCCGGCTCGGGCCATGAAACAGGTGCTGAGTCAGGGCAGGCAGCGCCTGGAGGAGGGGCTCTCGGTGCTGATCTTCCCGGAGGGCACCCGGGTGGCTCCGGGACACCGCAAGCGCTACAACAAGAGCGGGGCGGTGATCGCCTGTCGCGCCGGGATGCCGGTGGTGCCGGTGGCCCATAATGCCGGGGAGCGCTGGCCGGGGCGGCACTGGGTCAAGAACCCGGGGACCCTGCGCCTGGAGGTGGGCGAGCCCATCGCCACCGTAGGCCGCACCCCCGAGGAGGTGCTGGTGGAGGTGGAAGCCTGGATCGAAGGGCGCCTGGCGGAAATCTCCGAGGTGCCGCGGCCGAGCCCCGCGGGGGCAGCCCCCGGCGGGGCCGAATCCACGGCCAGGGTGCAGGAGTGACCGGCCCAGGTGATATGGCAGCAGGGGGCTGACCCCGGTGCTCAAGCAACCATACAAAAGCGGCGCCCATGGGGCGCCGCTTTTGCGTTGGGGCGAGAGGCCTTAGCCCTCGAACTTCTCCAGCACCAGGCAGGCGTTGGTGCCGCCGAAGCCGAAGCTGTTGGAGAGCACCCGCTTGACCGCCACGCTATCGCGACGCTGGGTGACGATATCGAAGCCATCGGCCTGTTCGTCGAGGGCCTCGACGTTGGCGGAGGCGGCGATGAAATCGTTCTCCATCATCAGCAGCGAGTAGATCGCTTCCTGCACGCCGGTGGCCCCCAGGGAGTGGCCGGTCAGCGACTTGGTGGAGCTCATCGCCGGCGTGGTATCGCCGAAGACCTCGCGGATCGCCTTGAGCTCGGCCACGTCGCCCACCGGCGTGGAGGTGCCGTGGGTATTGATGTAGTCGATAGGGCCATCCACGCCGGCCATGGCCTGGCGCATGCAACGCACCGCACCCTCGCCGGAGGGGGCGACCATGTCATGGCCATCCGAGGTCGCGCCGTAGCCGACGACTTCGGCATAGATCCTGGCGCCACGCGCCTTGGCGTGCTCCAGTTCCTCAAGCACCAGCATGCCGCCGCCGCCGGCGATGACGAAGCCGTCGCGGGCCTGGTCATAGGGGCGGGAGGCCTTCTCCGGGCTCTCGTTGTACTGGGTGGAAAGCGCGCCCATGGCATCGAAGAGGCACGACAGGGTCCAGTGCTCCTCCTCGCCGCCGCCGGCGAAGACCACGTCCTGCTTGCCCAGCTGGATCTGCTCCACGGCGCTGCCGATGCAGTGGGCCGAGGTGGCGCAGGCGGAGGAGATGGAGTAGTTGACGCCCTTGATCTTGAACGGCGTGGCCAGGCAGGCGGAGACGGTACTGCCCATGGTGCGGGTGACCCGGTAGGGGCCGACCCGGCGCAGGCCCTTCTCGCGCATCACGTCGGCGGCCTCCACCTGGTTGGCGCTGGAGGCGCCGCCGGAACCGGCGATCAGGCCGGTGCGCTCGTTGGAGACCATCTCCGGGGTCAGGCCCGAGTCCTCGATGGCCTGGGCCATGGAGACATAGGCGTAGGCGGCCGCGTCGCCCATGAAGCGGCGCAGCTTGCGGTCGATCAGGGCATCCAGGTCGATATCCACGACGCCGGCCACCTGGCTGCGGAAGCCACGTTCGGCGTATTCATCCTTGAAGCGAATACCGGAGCGCCCGGTCTGGAGCGCCTCGAGCACCTGATGACGGTCGTTACCGAGGCAGGACACGATGCCCAAGCCGGTGACTACCACTCGTCGCATGGGAGCCTCCTGGTCAGAAATTCGCGGTGGAGGTAAACAGGCCGACGCGCAGGTCATTGGCCTGATAGATATCACGGCCGTCGACGGAAACGGTGCCGTCGGCGATGCCGAGAATCAAGCGCCGGGTGATGATGCGCTTGATATTGATCCGGTAGGTGACCTTCTGGGCATCCGGCAGGATCTGGCCGGTGAATTTCACCTCGCCACAGCCGAGGGCGCGGCCGCGACCCGGGTGGCCCAGCCAGCCCAGGTAGAAGCCGACCAACTGCCACATGGCATCCAGGCCCAGGCAGCCGGGCATCACCGGGTCGCCGGGGAAGTGGCAGTCGAAGAACCACAGGTCCGGACGGATATCGAGCTCGGCGATCAGCTCGCCTTTGCCGTGCTCACCGCCCTCCTCGTGGATATGGGTGATACGGTCGAGCATCAGCATATTGGGTGCCGGCAGCTGGGCATTGCCCGGGCCGAAGAGTTCACCTTGGCTGCATGCCAGCAGCTCATCGCGGCTGAAGGAGTGTTGCTTGATCACAGAGTCGTTCCGAGAGTCGCAGTTTTTATAGGCCGCATGCATCACGGCACTTGGCATTCTACTTTCCGGCGGCGGTGATTGCACGTTGAGGCTAGAGCAGATTAAAGCTTGCTCATCAAGCGCCGATAGTTTCTCTTAAGGGTGGCGCCTGTCACCACACTCTTTCACTCGCCGGGTCGTTCCTATGTGGCCTAGTTTTTCTCTCGACCGCCCCCTGATCTGGGGCGGCCTGATCGCCATGGCGGCCATCGGCTGGTTGCCCAACCTCTGGCTGCGCCTGGCGGCCATGGTCATCATGCTGCTGGGCCTGATGGACCTGTGGCGCCAGGTCACCCGGGAGGGGCGGCGACGCCAGCTGCTGGAGAGCGCCCTGCAGCTCTCCGCCGATGGCGTGGTGGTCTGCGATGCCAATAACCGCATCGTCGCCATCAATCCCGCCTTCACCCGCATCACCGGCTACGGCGCCGAGGAGGTGCTGGGCAAGCCCATGTCGATGCTCGCCTCCGAGCGCCAGGACAAGGCCTTCGACGAGCGCTTCCGCCAGGCCCTCCAGGGGCAGGGGCGCTGGGAGGGCGAGGTGTGGAGCCGGCGCAAGTATGGCGACCAGTACCCGGAATGGCTGCGGGTCCAGGTACAGGCCGACGCCAGGGGGCGCATCACCCACTATGTCTCCCTGTTCACCGATATCTCCCGCCACAAGGCCCGGGAGCAGGACCTGCAGCGCATCGGCTTCGAGGATCCGCTCACCGGCCTGCCCAATCGTCGCCGCCTGAACGACCTGATGGGCTCACGGCTGCGCTCCCTGCGTGCCGGCGAGGCGCTGGACATGGCGCTGATCGATATCGACGCCTTCAAGTCGGTCAACGATGCCCTGGGGGTCGACAAGGGCGATCGCCTGTTGGCCAGCTTCGCCCAGCGCCTGGCGCGCCAGGTAGCCGGCGGCGTGGTGGGGCGGATCGGCGGCGACGAATTCCTGGTGATGCGCACCACCACCTTCGATGACCATGATCGCTGGGTCGAGGAGCTGCGCGATCACCTGGGCATGCCCTTCGAGCTGGAGGGGCAGACCCTGCGCCTGGGCATGACCATCGGTAGCTGCCGGGCCCCGGAGGATGGTCGCGACGCGGGGGTGCTCTTCCAGCGCCTGGAGTCGGCGCTGTATACCGCCAAGCGTCATGGGCGCAATCAGCACCAGCGCTTCCGGCCGGCCCTGGACGTGGCGGGGGACCACCAGTTGGGGCTGGTCAACGCCCTGCGCAACGCCCTGGCCACCGGCACCCAACTGGAGCTGCATTACCAGTCCCAGCACCGCATCGACAGCGGCGAGCTGGTGGGCTTCGAGGCGCTGCTGCGCTGGCGCCACCCGGAGCTGGGCATGGTCTCGCCGGCGGACTTCATTCCCCTGGCGGAGCGTCATGGCCTGATGGTCTCCCTGGGGCGCTGGGTGATCGAGCAGGCGGTGGGGCAGCTGGCGAGCTGGCGGCGTGCCGGCATGCCGGCGGTGCCGGTATGGGTCAATATCTCGGCGCTGCAGCTGATCCAGGGCGACCTGGAGGCGCAGCTGGCCGCCTGTCTCAGCGAATTCAAGGTGCCGCCCCGGCTGTTGGGACTGGAGCTCACCGAGTCGGTGCTGCTGGACGAGCGGGCGGGGGATATCTATCCGCGTCTCTCGGCGTTGCAGGAGCGGGGGCATCAGATCGCCATCGACGACTTCGGCACCGGCTACTCCTCGCTGAGCTACCTCAAGCGCCTGCCGGTGGACAAGCTCAAGCTCGATCGTGCCTTCGTGCGCTCGCTGCCGGAGGATCAGGCCGATGCCGCCATCGTCGCCGCGGTGCTGGCCATGGCCGAGGGCCTGGGGCTGGAGGTGGTGGCCGAGGGGGTGGAGGAGAAGCCCCAGCTGGAGTATCTGGCCAGCCACGGCTGTCCCCTGGTGCAGGGCTTTATGTTCTCGCGCCCCATGTCGGCGGCGGATGTGGAGGCGGCCTGGTTGGCGCCGCCCAGCGCCCCGCCGGCCTCACCGGCTCTCGAGGAGGCGGTCCAGGCCCGCTGATGGGTAAGTTACTGCGTCGCCCCAGGGCGGCGCGCTGCGTTGTGTAGTCTCCCGGGATATGGACGCACCAGCGGTAGTTTATCTCCCCGGGCCGTGGGATATCCTGCCTTCGAGAATCGGCCTGGGAATCAGCGCTCCAGGGCGGAGAAGGCCTCCAGCGCGCGCTGGCGGGCGGCCTTGTGCTCGACGATGGGGGTGGGATAACCGTGAGCGCGGCGCTCCGCCTCGGGGGGATCATGGCGCTGCTTGGACGCCACCTCGGACAGCTCCGGTACCAGGTCGGCGATAAAGCGACCGTCGGGATCGAAGCGCCGCGACTGGGTGGTGGGATTGAAGATGCGGAAGTAGGGGGCCGCATCGGTGCCGGTGGAGGCGGCCCACTGCCAGCCGCCGTTATTGGCACAGAAGTCGCCATCCACCAGGTGGCGCATAAAGAAGGCCTCGCCGCGGCGCCAATCGATCAGCAGGTGCTTGCTGAGGAACATGGCGCTGATCATGCGCAGCCGGTTGTGCATCCAGCCGCTGGAGACCAGCTGGCGCATGGCGGCATCGACGATGGGGTAGCCGGTGCGCCCCGCGCACCAGGCCCGGAAGGCCGCCTCGTCGTCCCGCCAGGCCAGCGCCTCGGTATGCGGTTGGAAGGCGCGATGGCGGCAGACCGCCGGGAAGGCCGCGACGATATGCCGATAGAACTCCCGCCACACCAGCTCATTGACCCAGGCCGCCAGGCCCGTATCGCCCTCCGCCAGTCGGCCGTGGTTCTCCGTCAGCACCGCCTGCAGGCACTGGCGATGGGAGAGCATCCCCAGGGCCAGGTAGGGGGAGAGCTCGCTGGTGCCGGCCACCGCGGGAAAGTCGCGCTGTGCCTGGTAGTGGCGCCCGCGGTAGCGCAGGAAGCGGCTGAGCCGCGCCTCGGCGGCCCGGCTGCCGGCGGGCCAGCGGCTGGCCACCACGGCCTCGTCCGGCATGGCGGGGCGCGGCGGCAGGGGCTCGCCGTCGATGGCCAGTGGCGCCTGCACCGCGGGGGTGGGGGAGAGGGCCAGGCGCTCGGCCTCCAGGTGGCGATGCCAGGCGCGGCTGAAGGGAGTGAAGACCCTGTAGGGCTCGCCCTGGCCGGTCAGCAGCTCGCCGGGGGCGAAGGCCACGCCGTCGTGGTGGCCGCTGACCCGGATGCCGCGGGCCTCCAGGGCCCGGGTGACGGCTTGGTCGCGGCGCGCCTCGTCCAGGGGGTAGTCGTGGTTGAAGTGCAGTCGCCTGGCACCGAGCGCCT
Organism: Halomonas sp. H5; assembly: GCF_050613175.1. Lineage (GTDB taxonomy): Bacteria > Pseudomonadota > Gammaproteobacteria > Pseudomonadales > Halomonadaceae > Bisbaumannia > Bisbaumannia salifodinae. The sequence goes on along the minus strand of NZ_CP192510.1, from coordinate 3,907,977 downwards.
CGGCGATGGCGCCCAGTGCCTCGGGGGCGGCGGCGAAGTCGCCGATATCCCGCTGCAGCAGGGGAATATTGAGGCCGGCCAGGTCATCGGCCAGGGCGCTGACGCCGCGGCGCAGGAAGTCGAGGCGGTTGGCGCCATGATCATGGGCGCGCCACTGCTCGGGGCAGTGCAGGAAGACGCCCACCACGGGCCCCTGGCGGGCCGCCGCGGCCAGGGCGCGGTGATCGTGAATACGCAGGTCGTTGCGAAACCAGACCAGGACGGGGGGAGCGGACATTCAACCTCCTTGTTTTCAGGCATCGCACTTGTCTCGGGGGTATCGAGCCCCGGGGCTCCCAGCGCCCCTTCAGAGGCATCGCCTGGTTAGAGTCGCTCGCCCAGCGCCTGGATGGCGGCCTGGGGCGTCTCGCCCAGCAGGGCGACCCGGGTGGCCTCCAGTTCGCCGGCGCGAATGCGTGCCACCGGGCCGCACAGCCCCAGGGGCACCGAGAGCTGCTCCGCCAGGCGCGGCAGCTGACGGCGAATCAGGTCGGCGCGCTCCGCCTGGCCGCTGCACAGCACCAGGGCCGCCGCCTTGAGGCGCTCCGTGGCCAGCGGCCATTCGCCGAAGGGCAGGGGGCCATCCAGCAGGTGGATCCGGTAGCCGGCGTCGCTGGCGGCCAGGGCGGCGAGCAGGTCCCATAGCGGGCCCTTGGCCTCCGGCAGGTGGCTGATCACCAGCCAGGGCCCCGTATTGCCGCGATTGGCGTGGTAGAGACGGATGCCGACCCGGGTGCGCAGGAAGGACTCCAGGGTGCGGCGCTGCAGGCAGGCCCCCAGTTGCTCCTCCCAGCCCTCCTCCAGGCTCGTTACCACCGGCGTCAGCAGCTCCTCCAGGCAGGTGGCCATGGGGTAGAGGGCCAGGGCCTGCTGGTAGAGCCCCTCCAGGCGGTCGAGATCGAGGCTCTCCACGGCGGCGGCCATCTGCTGGCGCTGCTCGGGCCAGTCGCCGGCGCCGGGGGCCGGCGCCTCGACCCGCTCGGGCTGGTCGAGCAGCTCGGTCACCTGGCTGACCGGCACGCCGCGATTGAGCCACTGCAGGATGCGCTCGATGCGCTCGATATCCTCGCGGGTATAGAGGCGGTGCCCCTTGGGCGTGCGCTGGGGGCGGATCAGCCCGTAGCGGCGTTCCCAGGCGCGCAGGGTCACGGCATTGACGCCGGTGAGGCGGGAGACCTCGCGGATCGGGTAGAGCGGGGTGTCGCTGGGGTGGGTGGCCTGTAGCGTCATGACGACCTCGCACGCTCATGGATAATGGTGGTCAGGGCCTCGACGAAGGCGGGATGCTCCCCCACCGGCGCCAGCAGCGAAAGGCGCAGTTCGGGATGCCGCGCCTCCAGCGATTCCACCTGGCCAGGCACGTCCTCGCGCAGATGGCGGCCGGCGGCGAAGAACAGCGGCAGGATATCGATGCGGGTGATGCCGTTGGCGGCCAGCTCGGCCACGCTGGCCTCCAGTGAGGGCTCGCAGAGTTCCATATAGGCCAGGCGCAGCGGCGTGCTCAGGCGCTGGGCGAGAGTCTCGGCCAGGGTGGCGAAGGGCGCCTGCCAGCGCGGGTCGCGGGAACCGTGGGCAAGCAGGATCAGGGCGTGGGACATCGAGTGCCTCCAATCAGCGAAGCGGGAGCCGTCATTCGGCCAGTGCCCGGCCCTGGTGGTGGCCGAAGCGCCAGGCGTTCAGCCGCCGCCGCAAGGGCCCGGGCCGGCTCCGAGGGTGGCAAGGGAGGATATGGCACGGTTCCGGCGGCGGTGAATGAGTAGGCAGCGTGGCGATATCGGCTAGACTAACAAAACCGTACAATCATTGTATAACTTGTTTCGGTTCCAGGGAGTAGTGGCATGCGCATTCTGGTCACCGGGGGGAGCGGTTTCGTGGGGCGCCTGCTGTGCCAGCGCCTGGTCGAGGCGGGGCACGAGCTATGGGTGGTCTCGCGGGATCCCCAGGCGGCACGCCGGGTGCTGCCGGCGGAGGTGCGGGTGGTGTCGCGGGTGGCGGAGGCCGACTCGGCGCGCCCCGAGGGGCTGATCAACCTGGCCGGGGAGTCCATCGCCGGCAAGCGCTGGAGCGAGGCGCAGAAGGCTCGGCTGGTCGATTCCCGCTTGACCCTCACCCGCGAGTTGGTGGCGCTCTGCCAGCGACTGGTGGAACGGCAGGCCGCCCCCCGGGTGCTGGTCTCCGGCTCGGCCATGGGCTTCTATGGCGATCAGGGCGATACCCGGGTCGACGAGCAGACGCCACCCCATGACGAGTTCGCCCATCGGCTGTGTCGCCAGTGGGAGGCCGCGGCCCGGGAGGCGGAGCCCCTAGGGGTGCGGGTGGCGCTGCTGCGTACCGGCCTGGTGCTGGACCGGGACGGCGGCAGCCTGGCCAAGATGTTGCCGCCCTTCAAGTTGGGGCTGGGGGGACGCTTCGGCGATGGCCGGCAGTTCATGCCCTGGATTCATCGCCTCGACCTGGTACGGGCCATCGAGTTCCTGCTGACCCGGGAGGACCTGAGCGGCCCCTTCAACGGCAGCGCGCCGACCCCGGTGCGCAACGCCACTTTTACCCGCCTCCTGGCGCGGCAGCTCAAGCGCCCGGCGATCTTCCCGGCGCCGGCCTTCGTGCTCAGGCTGGCGCTGGGGGAGATGGCCGACCTCCTGCTGACCGGGGCGGATATGCGCCCGGATCGCCTCGAGGCGGCGGGCTTTAGCTTCGAGTACCCGACCCTGGATCGGGCCCTGGCGGAGATTCTCGGCTAGCGCCAAATGGGTAAGCTCCTTGGCTACTACCGCGGGAATCGCTGAGGGGCGCTGGGGGCAGGATGGAGCGGGGGTTTTTTGCCATGGATGGCAAAAGTAGCGCCCAGGGAAGGGTTCACAGCGCCCCGCGACGGCCTGCCCCCAGGATAGCCCCGGGTTTGGGCACAAAGGTTGCTAACTGCTAGTGGCTTTCCAGTTAATCGGCACGATACAAACGCCGCGCCCCGAGATGGGCGCGGCGTTCTGCCTTCAGGAGACTAACGGGTCTCGTTATCGATGGTGACGATCACTCGCACCGCATCCAGGCGTAGCCGGGTGCCCTCGATGGCGGCGTCCAGGGCGGCGCGCTCGTCGCGCAGGGCCTGGATCTCGTCCTCGCGTACCGCCGGGTTATGGCGGGCCAGGGCACTGAGGCGAGCCAGCTCGCCGTCGAGGCCGTCGCGCATGCGCTGCTGGGCGGCCTCGACGATGGAGGGCAGCTCCCGCTCCGCCTCCGCCTCGCCCTTGTCGAGCAGCTCGCGCAGCTGCTCGTGGCGGCTCTTGATCAGGTCCCGGGCCACCGCCTTCTTGACCTTCTGCAGGTTCTTGGCCAGGCCGGTGAAGGAGACCTTGTCGCTGAGGTTGGCGCCGGACTCGTCGAGCAGCACCCGCACCGCCGTGGCCGGCAGGAAGCGGTTGATATGCAGCTTCTTGGGGGCCGGGCAGTGGGTGCGGAAGACCAGCTCGGCCATCACCCGGCCGGCGGGAATCGCCGGATGCTTGAGCAGCGCCAGGGCGGTGTTGCCCATGGCGCCGTCGAGGATGCGCCCCATCATCTCGCGCAGCAAGGGGTGCTCCCAGGAGAGGCGCTGGACGTCGTCTCGGGCCAGGGCCACGTCCCGGGCCAGGGTGGCGGAGAAGCCCTCCTCGCCCTTGACCAGCCCCGGCAGGCCGTCGAGCATCTGCGGCCCGGCGCGCAGGTGGAGGATCTTGCCGCCCAGCTCCTGGCTGTCGACGCCGAAGATATCCAGCGCCTGATCCAGGTAGCGGGGCAGGACCTTGTCCTCGTCCAGCTCGCGGATGGCGGCGGCGGTGGCCTCGGCCCGGGCCGGGCGGCAGGCATTGAGTTCCAGCAGGCGGTTGCGCCCGGCGTCGCGCTCGGCCAGGCGGCTCTCGAACAGCGCCCGGGTCTCCGCGATCACCTCCTCCAGGCCCTCGTCGTCGAGCAGGGCGTCGGCCAGGGCATCGCCGAAGGCGGCGAAGAGGTCGTTACCGACGCCGTGGGGGGCGCCGAAGGCGTCCATGCCCTCCCGATACCAGCGCAGCAGCCGCTCGCCGGGACTGCCGGTGAACACCGGCACCTGGATCTCGATGGGGTGGCGCTGGCCGATGCGGTCGAGGCGGCCGATGCGCTGCTCCAGTTGGTCCGGGTGCTGGGGCAGGTCGAACATCACCAGGTGATGGCAGAACTGGAAGTTGCGCCCCTCGGAGCCGATCTCCGAGCAGACCAGCACCTGACAACCCTCCTCCGCGTCGGCGAAGGCCGCCGCGGCCCGGTCCCGCTCCACCAGGGAGAGGTCCTCGTGAAATACCGGCGCATGCACGCCGCCCAGCACCCGCAGGCCCTCGGCCAGGCCCTGGGCGGTGGCCTTGTCGTGGGCGATCACCAGCACCTTGTCGTCGCCGTGCTCCACCAGATATTCGAGCAGCCAGGTGACCCGGGGGTCGAACTGCCACCAGGGCTCGGCATTCAGGGGATCGTCCGCCTGGGCCTGGTACATGGTATCCAGATAGAGCAGCACCTCCGGGTGGTCGAGGCCGGTCTCGATCAGCAGCTCGTCCAGGTAGTCTTCGTCGCGATCCAGCTTGCGCAGCACCCGGCGGTAGGCGCTGGGGGCCTCCAGGGGGGTGACCGTCAGGCGGCGCTCCGGGAAGCCGCCCACATGGCGGCGGCTGTTGCGGAACATCACCCGGCCGGTGCCATGGCGGTCGAGCAGTTGCTCGCGCAGTTGGGCGCGGGCCCGAGCCCGCTGGTCGGCGTCGCTCTCCGGGTTGGCCAGCAGCGCCAGCAGGGCCTCGCTGTCGGCATCGTCCACCACGGCGCCGAGGCGATCCCGAGCCTGGGCATCGAGGCTCTCCTGCTCGAGGGCATCGATCGCCTCGGCCACCCTCACATAGCCCTGTTCCTCGGCCTGGAAGCGCTCCAGGCTCTGGTAGCGCTCCGGGTCGAGCAGGCGCAGGCGGGCGAAGTGGCTGGCCACGCCCATCTGCTCCGGGGTGGCGGTGAGCAGCAACACCCCCGCGATGGCGCCGGCCAGGCGCTCCACGCAGGCGTAGCCGGGGCCGCTCTGCTCCGGTGACCAGTCCAGGTGATGAGCCTCGTCGACGATCAGCAGGTCCCAGTCGCAGGCCTCGGCCTGGGCCTGGCGGTGAGGGTTGGCGAACAGCCACTGCTGGCTGGCCAGCACCAACTGGCCGCTGTCGAAGGGGTTGGCGTCGCCATGGGCCAGGCTCTGATGCTCGTCGAGCAGGGTCACCTTGAGGGCGAAGCGGCGCAGCATCTCCACCAGCCACTGGTGGGTCAGGCTGTCCGGCACCAGGATCAGGGCGCGCTCGGCGCGGCCGCTGAGCAGCAGGCGATGCAGGATCAGGCCCGCCTCGATGGTCTTGCCCAGGCCCACCTCATCGGCCAGCAGCACCCGTGGCGCATGGCGCCCGGCCACCTCCTCGGCGATATACAGCTGGTGGGGGATCAGGTCGATCTTGGGGCCCGCCAGGCCCAGGGCCGGGTGCTGCTCGACGCGGGCATGGTGGTGCAGGGTGCGGAAGCGCAGGTCGAACCAGTCGTTGCGATCCACCTGGCCGGTCAGCAGGCGGTCCCGGGCCTGGTTGAACTGCATGGTGTCGGCCAGGCGCACCTCGGGCAGCTCGCGCAGCTCGCCGTCGTCATCCTCGCCGATATAGATGATCAGGCCGTTCGCGTCCTTGCTGTCGTCGACGGTGAGGAACCAGCCCTCGGCGGCCTGGATGCGGTCGCCGCTGCCGAAGGCCACGCGGGTCAGGGGCGCCTGGCGCACGCTGTAGGTTCGGGTTTCCTGGCTGGCGCTGAACAGCACGGTGACGGTGCGGAAATCACAGTTCAGGACGGTGCCCAGGCCCAGCTCGGCTTCGCCGTCGCTGATCCAGCGCTGACCGGGAGAAAATTCGCTCATGATGCCTCGGATGATCAACAGGATGCTGCCAATGGCTCATCGCCGCCCGGGCTCTCGCGCAGGGGGCGGCGGCAGGGCGCGGTATGGTACCGGAAAGTGGCGCCTGGCTGTAGGCCGGATCCGCCGTTGATCCACCGAGGTGGCCGGCGCGAGGCGCTAGCGTAGCCAGCGATCCAATTGGGCCCGGGTCAGCTCGCCGACATGGTGCCGGAGGGTGTGTCCCTCGGCATCGAAGAGCAAGGTGGTGGGCAGTCCCGGCGATTCCACCCGCACCATCAGCTCCTGGTGGGGATCGAGGAGGGCGTAGCGGAAGTCGAGCTCCTGGTCGTCCAGGTAGCGCATCACCTGGAGCAGGTCCTCACCCTGATTGGCCACCACCACGGTGACCCCCTCCCGGGCATCCGCCTCGGCCAGCAGTGGCATCTCCCGCAGGCAGGGCGGGCACCAGGTGGCCCAGAGATTGAGCAGCACCGTCTCGCCGGCCAGGGAGCGCAGGTTGACGGTTTCGCCGTCGATCCGCTCCAGGGTCAGGTCGGGCAGCGCCTGCACCGCCAGCGGCTTGGCGCCGGGCTGCCAGGTGACCAGCGCCAGCCATAGCGCCGAGCTACCCACCAGCAACAGCATGGCGCCGCCCATGCGCACCACCCGGTGGCGCAGCATCCAGGCGCTCCAGATCAGCGCCGCCAGCAGCCCCCAGAGGCCCTGGTAGCCGGGTTGCCAGAGCTTGAGCAGGTCCAGGGGCGCCGCCGCATAGGTCTCCCAGTGCATCAGGCCATGGCCCAGGCGGGCGCCCACCAGCCAGCTCAGCAGCAGGCCGTTGAACCAGCGGGCGTGCAGGGCGCGGGGCAGGCCGAGCAGGAACCAACTGGCCGCCAGCAGCACCAGGGCCGCGGCGATGGCGTAGAGCCGGGGCAGGGAGAGCAGGACGGGGCCGAGGGCGATGGCATCCATGACGGGGGCTCCGGGGCAGGCTCGGCGGCCGGGGCCGGCCGCGCTACAATGGGCGTTTCAGCGCTAGCCTACTGACCGCGAGAGGGGCTGTCACTCACCAGCGACGGGAGTTGTGCATGGCCAAGCCGGCCTTCGATACCCTGCGTGCCCTGGCCATCGCCAGCCAGGCCATCGGTTTTATCACCATCATCACCCTCGGCACCCTGATGGAGGAGGGCGCCCGCTACTGGCAGGGCGTGACCCTGGCGGTGATGGTGGCCTTCGCCCTGGGCATCGCGGTGGCGCGCCTCTATCGCCGCAACAAGTGGCGCAGGCGTCGCGATGCCGCCCATCGCGATGGCAACGACTGAATCGCCGCAACCATCGATGGCGCAAGCGTCGCAATGCCGCCCATCACGACGGCAACGACTGAATCGCCGCAACCAATCAACGGCGCAAGCGTCGCGATGCCGCCCATCGTGACGGCGGCGACTGAATCGCCGCAACCAATGGCGCATCCCATCAGGAGTCGGGCGACTGTCGGTTCAGGGGCTCAGGCGCCGCCCAGCCGCCCCATTCCCGGGGCGCAGCGCGTCGGGTCGATGCTGATCACCCGCAGCCGATGGCCCTCCGGCAGGGTGCAGTAGAGGATCCGCCAGGCGCAGCCCGGCGCATAGCTGCCCTCGCTCTCGAAGAGGCGTGCGCCATGCCGGGTCAGCTGGCCACAGGCGGCGGGAAACTCGTCTTCGCTTACCTCCAGGGTCAGCTCGCGGGGGCTGGGCTCCGGGGTGTCCTCCAGTAGCATCAACACCTGGGTGTGGCCGCGCTCGTCGCTGCTCAGCTCGAAGATGGCGCTGCGCGCGGTGCGCAGGATCAGGGGCAGGCGCAGCACCTTGGTGCAGAACTGCTCCATGGGGCCCAGTTCTCTCAGGCGCAGTACCGCATCCTCCAGGGACAGGCGTTGCATCGCACTCACCTCCGGCCGATGGCGTTAGCCTCAGTCTGACCCAGCGGCGGGAATTCGGCCCTTGGATTTTGGCCATGGCGACGATTGGCGGGGGTTATTCTATAAGTGCGGGGGTTCTCGAGGGCAACAAAAAACGCCCGCTCGATGAGCGGGCGTTTCCCGGAATTCTGGTCGGAGTAGCAGGATTCGAACCTACGACCTCTGCCTCCCGAAGGCTAATTCGCCATGTATTTCGGGCGTCGATAAACGTCGTCGGATCACAAATAATTCTATGAATAACAGTTGATTATGGTCAATTGCGTTGGCTGTCGATGTCGCCGGTTGACGTTGGTCTATCATGTAGTTTGCTGACCCTGTACTGACCCGGCGAGGTGGCCATGGCTACACCCCCTTCTCCGAGGACGCGCAATGACGCCCGTCGCAAGGCCAAGATTACGGCAAAAGTGGCCGCGAGTTTCCACCAGGACGCCAGTCCTCAGGAGCGCATGTGGGATGCCGAGCTGACGGGCCTTCATATGGTGCGCAAACGGTCGGTGACCAGCTGGCGCATCCTCTATCGGAATGCCGCGGGCAAGGAGCGGGTCTTCACCCTGGGGCGGTATCCGGCGTTGACCGCAGATCAGGCCCGCAAGCTGGCGCTGAATAAGCTGGCGGAAGTCTACCAAGGCGGGGATCCTCTCACCGCGAGGAAGGTCGCCCGGGCCGAAGAGAAGCACCGGGAAGAGCAGACGCTGGTGGCCTATCTCGATGGCCCCTATACGGCCTACCAGGCGCGGCGCAAGAACGGCAATGAGACCCTGGCTAGGATTCGCCGCGACTTCGCTGCGTGGCTGGACAAGTCGATGGTCTCACTCACTCGTGCCGATGTGGACCGCTGGCAGGCCGAAAAGGAAGCCGGAGGCCTGGCCTTCAGTACCCTGAAGCGCTCCTATGGGGCGTTGAACACCATGCTGAATGTCGCGGCGGAACGTGGTGCGATCCCGGCCAACCCGTTGAAGGGGGTGAAGCTGGAGCGGCCGGCGCTCACCGAGGAGGAGTTGGCAGAGGCTGCCAGTTCCCGGCGGTATCTGGAGGACTCGGAGGTGGTCGCGCTGTTCGCCGGCCTCGAGGCTTATCAAGAACAGAAACGCGCGGAGCGCCGCCGTAGCCGCTACCACGGGAAGCCCTGGTTGCCCGACCTCGATAACGTGCCCTACGTCGACTATGCCGTGCCGCTGATCACGCTGATGTTCTACACCGGCTTTCGACCAGGTGATCTTCATGGCCTGCGCTGGGAGCACGTCAACCTGGCCTTCGCCACGATCCGCAAGGTGATCGAGAAGACCGCCCACAAGCGGCCTGAGCCGCAGACCTTCCCGCTCTCGCCAGAGGCCGTCGCCGTCCTGAAAGCGTGGCATGGGCAACTGGATGAGCCAGCGGCGGGCTATGTCTTCACCAACCCGGCCAGCGGAGGGCGTTACTCTTCCACGGCCATCGGGAAGCCCTGGCGGCGGATCAAGGAGCACACCGCGCGTCTGGCCAAGGAGGAGCGGATCTCCGAGGCCCTGGCCGCCGACCTCGAGCTCTACACCCTGCGCCACAACTTCGCCAGCCAGTTGATCATGAAGGGCGCCGATCTGCTGGCCGTCAGCCGGCTGATGGGGCACGCTGACATCCAGACCACTATCGAGCATTACGGCCACCTGGCCCCGGACCACAAGCGGGAGTTCGTGAACCGGCTCGGTCGTGACTACCAGGCGCTGCTATCCGGCCAGGCCGAGGATGCTGGCGCGGGTCAGGAAGACAGCGAACAGGATGTTGCCGGCGGATGAGGACGAGAATAGAGAAGCGTGGCGCTGTTTTGACTGGATACACCGGGTACAGCGGGTGCGGCGACAGAGAAGGCCCGATATAGAGCGGTTCAAGCGTACCCAATAATAAAATATCTCTCTATAAATAGTGGTTACTACTGGGTACAGGGCCACCCAGGCTTGGCAATACGCTGGCCCTGGTTCACGATGATGAAAGCTGGCTAGGCCGACGGGCCGAAAGGCGGTTTCCCCACCGCTACGCCAGCTAGCCTTCCTGGGGATCACACTGGGGAGTGTGGACCATGACTACATCGCAACCTTCGGATGATGGGCCCGCGGTGGACGAGTTCAAGGACATTGAGTTGGCACTCGAGGCTGCCTTGGACCGCCTTTCGGAATACCTAGGGCAACACACCGGCGAACGATCAGCACCAACGGATTTCATCGCCGCGATTCTGCACCGGTACGCCTACTACCATTCCGGTGGGATGACTTTGGCGGAGGACAATAGGCTGGCTCAGGCAATTGAGGATGTGGAAGAGGATCAAGAGCTGGCAGGTCAGTGGCGCCGAGTGTATAGCGATGAGTACGGAGATAAGGCTGGTGCTCTATTGGCATCACTGGTAATTGCCACTACCGCCATACCGCCACAATTTCAGACCCGCAGTGATATTCATGCCGCTGTATATGCCTACTTGGCAAAGCAGGATGCCTTCCTTGGGCAGAGCGCTGGGCTGCCAGAAAAACAGAAAGTAGAGCGGCATGCTGAGCGTAATGCCGCAGCATGCGAGGAAGCGTTTCTACTTCGCTGGCAGCAGCCGGAACGCTTCACGATAAATCTTGCTACTGCTGCCAGCGGCAAGGAGTGTGTTTTCGACCATGTGGCACCCAAGTACGGCATGAAGCCGAAGACTCTCTACAACCTTTATCACGAGACCTATAGCCCAGAGTTGAGGAAACGTGCAGCAAGGCGTAAGCGAGTCCAGTAGAAGAATGTTCCCGAAAAGCAAATAATCCCGGGAATGTTGCAGAACCTCCAACCGCTCATCCTTCCCCCTGAACGTCAACCACGACGCCGGAGGCCGAAGGATGCCCAATTTCAGCACCCCCCAAGACACCCCCGCCACCACTAGCCCCGCTGACTACCTCACCGAGCGTGGCCGGATCCTGTCCGAGATCTTCGAGGCTCAGCGCGCTGGGCTGGCGCCGCACCTGATCGAACTCAGCGAGCGCCAGGTCTTCCCTTTCCTGATCCCCTGTTCCCCGCGCACCGGCCGGGATTCTCGCCGCTCCGGCACCCTGTTGGGCCGGCCGGCCCCGGTCTTTATCAAGCGCGGCCGGCAAGTGCGCTACCGCTTCAGTGACATCCAGGCCTGGCTCGAGGAGTCGGGCGTGTACCGCTCGACCGCCGCTGCCCTGGCCGGCGAGCCCACTGTCCAGTAAAGGAGGGCACAGCCATGTCTTCACGCCCTACCGTACTGGAGCGCGCCCTGCGCCACTTGCTGGAGGTGGAGAGTACGACCGGCCAGTATGCGTCTCGATTACTGGAAGTCGGCCACTTCAACACCGTGGTCTCAAGCCTCAAGAAGCGGTACCAGATCGATGTGCAGCGCGAATGGCGGCGCCTGACAAACCGCCACGGCCAAGATTACAACTGCAAGGTTTACTGGCTGGCGCCAGAGGATCGGCAGAAGGCCGCTGAGACCTTGGCCGCTCTGGAAGCCAAGCGGCTGGGCCTGACCTCGGGGAAGCCGGCATGATGCTGGCGCTGAACACACTGGGGGTGCCCCATGCCATTCAAGCGTTGACTGCGCCATCGGGGTGGGGCTACGCTTCAGCCAATGCCGTAAAAAAGCCGGCAGGCGGGATTGGCGTCCCGAAACCTACAGGCGGACACACCGCCTTTGAATCGGCGGTTTTTTTGTGTCCGCAGCATGGCAGGCCTGTTATGGGCGGGCCGTGCGGTGGCGACCTCGGTCGCGCCGGTTCCTGTAGGCCGGTACGCCAACGCCGCACGGTTCCGCCCTCCCTGATTGGCGTCGGGGAAGCGGAAATCGAGACCGCTACTACAGGAGCCATTGCCATGGCATACCCCACCCCAACTCCGTCCGTTCAATACGTCGCCTTTCCCCGCTACCGGCAGCCACTGGCCCGGTATCGCTTCCGCGTTCCTGGCACCCCGATCCATGGCGACATCATCGCCGCGAGCCGTGCCGAGGCCCTGCGCACCTTCTGCAACCTCCACCACCTGACACCCAACACCGTGGCCGCCTGGTCACGCCTGCCAATGCCTGGTTGCCGCGCAACTGCTGGCGCCCATGCCCCGGTGACCGTCGACCTATTCGGCCCGGAGGTGTGCTGATGGATATGCCCGCCACCACTCCGACTCTGGCTCAGGCCATCGCCCAGGCCGCCGATGATGTCGAGCTGATTTCCTGGGGCATCGATGACCTGGACCTGTGGTGCGTAAAGCATCATTACGGCCAGCCCGATCGCCCACCGGTCAAGTTTTGCCTGGCCGAAGAATGGCTACGTATCAGTCGGGTGCGTCGGGTCCTTGAGCTGCGAGGCCTGCTAACCAATGATCCTGATTTTCAGGAGGTGTTGGCGACACGCTTTTCCTGTACCACTCCTGGATCATGGAAAAGGGCTGCCCGAGCGGCGGTGCTCGCCCAGGAGAGACTCCTTAGCAGCACAACCACGACAGCTTCGAAAGCCACCACTGCCCTGGCCCAGGCCATTGCTCAGGCAGCCGACGATGTCGAGTTGATCCGCTGGGACAACGGTCGCCAGTGGTGTGCCAAGCATCACGATGATCACCCCGATAGCCAACCGGCCACGCTGGCCTCGGCCAGCGAGTGGGTCCGCATCGGTCGGGTGCGGCGGGTGCTCGAGCTACTGGGTCTGCACACCGATGACCCGGCATGGCAGCAGCACTTGGCAGCCCGTTACGCCCTAGGCACCCCGGGGCCCTGGGAAGATGCCGCCCGGGCAGCCGTCAGGAACCAGTCATGCCCCTCGACGGAGCCCAGCCCACCCGTCACCCCCACCGACAGCAACAGCGGCGCCGCTCGGCTCGCCGATGCCTTCGAGCGCAGCGAGAACCACGAAGCCCAAGCGTTGGCGGCTGGTATCCCCGCCCTGGAGCGCGTCGCCGCCGCAGCCCAGCAGCATAGCGGCCAAAGCCACCACCTCCGGCGCCTGCTGCTGGCGCTCTACAACGCCCCCGAGTGGCCCTTCGAGCTTAACCGCCTGCGAGCGCTCGACCTGGAACTGCAGGAAGACGCCCTGGCGGTAATCCACCTCGCGACCTTCAGTGGCCGCGAGATCCACACCCATCTCCCCAATGGCGACGACCTGATGGCCGAGCTATGGGAGCGCGAGGAAGGAGGTAATCACCATGACCAGTAAAGCCCCCAAGATCCCTAACACCGGAGTGGAAGTCCGCGAAGTTCCGGCCCCGGCCCCGGCAAAGGACTTCGCTCGCCAAGTCGGTCGAGCTTCTTCCGCCCTGCTGAGTCTCGGTTGGGCCCTGGAGAGCGGACACTTCGTCGAGGACGAGGAGTGGTGCGCGCTCGGCCTAGCCTCCGCGGTACAAGTGGTTGGCGAGTATCTGGAGAATCTGGCCGACGAGATGGGGAAGCCTTATCACGTATATCAACCGGCTTCATCCCAGGAATGACTCCAATGCCATGAGTTGATTTCTCACTCTATATGTATGAGGTGCCTGACATGAATTCCGTTACCAAAATTCAGACAGAGCAGACCGCTCCGGCCATCATGGCCGAGATCAAGGATTCCCTGGACTCACTGGCTGGGGTTCTTGTTCCTATCTCCCAGGATCCCCAGACGGACTCAAGCGTTGAGGCTTTCTATCCCGGCCCAGATGCGCCTTTGGCAGAGGAACATGCCGCAATGGCTGTCTCATATATTGCGAAGGAGATTGCCTTGGCTAGCCGTTTTGCAGGTTTGCTGCTGGAGGTGGATCCAAGTCGGGCTAATCAGCCCATCGACACTAGAGGTCTGACCGTTTTTGAGCAGCGGCGGCTGTCATGCGTGGGGCCTTATGAAACCGGCTCGGATGCGGTGGATGCGGGAGAGGCATTATTCTCTCATCTGGGGGCTGTAGGGCAGATGACTCGCTGGCTAATAGAAAGGCTCGAGTGTGTTGATGCGCTTATGACTCCGGTACCTGCACTGTACTTGGTTATTCATCGATTGGATGCCACCGAGGCCCATGTCGAGTCCTGGGTTGAGGTGATGATGGGCAGACACGCTAAAGCGTCGGCCTGAAGGTCTCCATGATCTGGCACGACTTGGAGCGAGCCCAAGGCACCTGGGGGAGGTTGCTCCCCCAGGTGATGGAGTTGCGCTACTGGACGCATCGACGCCACCAACCGTGCCCAGCCTGTGGCGGCAAGGACCGCTTCCGCCTGTTTCCCGATTGGGAGAGCAACGGTGGTGCGATCTGTAACCAGTGCGGTGCCGGCAATGGGCTGACCTGGTGGCGCCGGATCACCGGCCAATCGGTCGAGGAGGCCACCCGGGACATCGCGGCCCGCCTCGGCCTCAAGGCGCCGGCTCCCGCACGGCGCCGATGCCCTCCACCTTCCCGGGACTTACCGCCGCCAGGGCCCCGCCCCGATCGGCTCAAGTGCCTGCAGCAGATGCTGGCGCCCGGGGTGCCGCTGGAGAAGAGCGACATCGCGAAGGCCTATCTGCATCACCGGGGGCTGGGAGAACTCATCACCCGCGGCGACCTGCCGCCGGGGTGGCGCGCGCACCCTGGCCTGGCGTACTGGCAGCCCGATGACCAGGACCGGCCGCAGCATCTGGGCGACTACCCCGCCCTGGTGGCCCCGGTGCGCTCCCCTGCCAGCCAGCTGGTCAGCGTGCATCGAACCTATCTCCGCCGGGATGGCCAGGGCAAGGCCCCGGTAGAGAGCCCCAAGAAACTGGCGCGGCCGGCCTGGGAGCGGGCTACCCAGGGGGCGGCCATTCCTCTCTATCCCCTGGCCGGTGACGAGCTGGCGCTGGCAGAGGGCATCGAGACGGCCCTGGCCGTTCGCGTGGCGCGCCCGGAGCTACCGGTATGGGCCTGTGTCACCGCCGGCGGCCTCGCGCGCTGGGGGCCACCGCCTGGCGTCCGTGCGGTGTGGATCATGGCCGATCGGGACGCCAGCGGCGCCGGCCAGCAAGCGGCCTGGACCCTGCGACACCGCCTCGCCCGCCAAGGGCTGAGGGTCAGGGTCTGCCTGCCGCCCGGCCCCATACCGCCCCACACCAAGGGCCTCGACTGGCTCGATGTTCTATGCAGCACAGGAGGCCGCCCATGACGGCAAGTGCCATACACCAAGCCATGCAGAAGGCCCGGGAGCTGACCGGCCTACCCACCATGCCTGACGGTTTCTCGATCGATGAGGATGGCTGGCTGGTCTACGAGTCCCGCGCCGATGGCGAGGGCGAGTCGCGCCCGACCAGGATCTGCACTCAGTTGGAGGTGGTGGCTCGCACGGCGGCCGCGCACTCCGGCGGGCACGGTTACCTGCTGCGCTTTCCGACCGACACTGGCTTTACCCAGGAGTGGGCCATGCCCGCTTCGATGCTCAAGGGTAGCGCCGAGGAGCTGCGTGGCATCCTGCTCGACATGGGCCTGATGATCGATGCCAACCAGCGAGCTCACCGGCTGCTGACCAACTACATCAATCTGGCCGCCCAGCGCTGCGCCCGGGAAGGCCGGCTGATGACATCCACGCAGCGCACCGGCTGGCACGGTGATGCCTATGTGCTGCCGGACCGGGTACTGGGCAATCCCAGCCAGCAGCGTCTCGTCTACCAGCGGGCCGACCATGCCGCCGACGGCTACCGGCGGGCCGGTACCCTGGAGACCTGGCAGCGAGAGGTCGCGGCCCGGTGCCGGGGCAATACCCGCCTGGTATTCGGCGTGGCCGCCGCCCTGGCCCCCACTCTGCTGGCGCCCTGCCACCTGAAGGAGAGCTTCGGTTTTCACCTCTACGGCGAGTCGAGCAGCGGCAAGACCACCATCCTGACGGTAGCGAACTCGGTGTGGGGCGACCCTGACGCCCTGCTGGAGAGCTGGAACAACACCGCCAACGGCCTCGAAGGCATCGCTACCACCCGTAGCGACGGTCTGCTGACCCTGGATGAACTTCACCAGTGCGATCCCCGGTCGGCCGGCAAGGTCGTTTACATGCTGGCCGAGGGCCGCGGCAAGGGCCGCGCGAAGGAGACCGGCGTGGCCCGGGAGCGAGCCCGCTGGCGCCTGATCTTCCTCTCCACCGGCGAGCTGACCACCGCCGATCATATCGCCAGCGAGGGCGGGCGCTCCTATGCAGGTCAGGCAGTGCGGGCCATCGTGCTGCCATCCGATGCTGGCGCCGGCCTGGGGGCCTTCAACCAGACCCATGGCCACAGCGGTGAGGCCTTCGCCAATTGCATCGACCTGGCGGCCCGTGAGAACTACGGCCACGCCGCGGCAAGCTTCATCGATCACCTTGCCTGTCAGCAGCGGCTGGCGCGGGAGACCTATGCCCGCACCCGCGATCATTTCCGACAGCGTGCTCTGCCGGCTAGTGCCAGCGGTCAGGTCTACCGGGTGGGGGATAAGTTTGCCCTAGTGGTCACCGCCGGCCTGTTGGCCCGACAGTGGGGCATCGTCGACTGGGATGCCGAGGAGATCACCACCGCCTGCACCGTGATGTTCCGCGAGTGGTTGGCCGATCGTGGTACCAGCGGCGATGAAGAGCCCCGCCGGGCCCTCGAGCAGGTGCGCGCCTTCCTCGAGCGCCACGGTGAGTCACGCTTCACTCCGCTAATTGGGGCCTCCCGCACGGTACCGACCCGCGATCGCGCCGGCTACCTGGGGGAACATCGCGGCATCAACTGCTTCCTGTTCACCTCCGACGGCTGGAAAGAAGCCTGTCAGGGGTTCGGACCGCGGCGCGTGGCCCGCTGGCTGGCCGATCATGACTACCTGCTGACCGAGGGCAAGGGTGGCCGCTTCACCTGCCAGGTGCGAGGCATCCCGGGGCACACCGGCCCCCGCAAGCTGTATGCCGTGCCGACGACAATCCTGGAGGCCGACGAGGGGGCGTGACATGGATTGGGTACAGCAAGTGTGTGAGCACATCCGCGATAACTCCATCGCACCGCCCGTGCAGAATCGGCGATCCCAGCTCAATGGCTGGCGCTTCCGCGTGCAGGATCACACCGTCGTGCTCCTGTTGCCTTGCACGGTGCCCGGACATGAGGCCCTGACCGAAGCCCGGAAGCGATGGCCTGGCGCCCAGCCGAAAGGCCTCAAGTCACGCTGACCCCCTCCCTCGACCCGGCTCGAGAGCCCTACCCGTAATGGCTGTGAATATCGCTGGCTGTCGCTAGAGCGGCGGCGTTGTCGCTATTTTTACAAACAAAACAACAAGATATGGATTGTATGTCTACGTATGCCTACATTAATCGGGCATATGAAACCTTGGGTGTTGCCATGAATGCTGTGACGCGCAAGCCACGTAGCCGGAACGTCGTTCCCTCGGCCCGCCGCTGTCGCGAGCTCTACCAGATGCTCGATCAACTGGCAGACAAGGGGGACGTTGACGCTGCCGGATGGCTCCTGTTTTTGGCGGAGCAGCGGGAGTCGCGACTCCAGCGCAATTGATAGGCGGAGCCCTTGCTGGCGCTGAAACATGAAGGAGCGGGCCGATGGCCGATCTCGAGAAAACGGTAGCGATTATCTTCGAGGGCGTGGACCAGATGGGCGCTGGGGTGACCTCGGCTACCCGGTCGATTGATGGGTTCGCCAACCGGGTGGAGACCGCGGTGGCGCCACTGGCCAGCCTGACCCGCGGCATTCTTGCCGCCGAGGCGGCGGCGGCCACCCTGGCGATTGCCTACGGAGTGACGGCCTACAACGCTGCTATCGAGTTCGAGGCCGCCCAGGCGGACCTGGCCAAGGTGCTGGACGACAGCGAGGGCTCGGTCTCGCAATTCACCCGCGAGATCACCGAGCTTTCCAACACCTACGGCGAGTCATCGACCACGCTGCTGCAGACGATGACCACCTACAAGCAGGCTGGCTTTACCGCCGAGGAATCGCTCGGCCTGGTGCGCGCCGGCCTGGACCTGGTGATTGCCGGCGACATCGAGGCGGCCCAGGCCAGCGAGTACCTGGTATCCACCCTCAAGGGCTTCCGAGCGCCGGCCAGCGAGGCCGGCAACTTGCTCGAGGTGCTCAACGCCTCGAGTAACACCTACGCCACCAACGTCGACGAACTGGCCCAGGGCATGGCCCGGCTGAGCCCGATTGCTTCGGCGATGGGGCTGGATTTCGAGGGCACGGCCAACCTGCTAATCCCGGTCATCGAGGTGTTCCGGTCGGGCCCCGAGGCAGCCAACGCGCTGCGTACCGGCTTGCTACGCCTGGGCGATGACAGCGCCCCCGTGGTCGAGACCCTGGAAAGCATCGGTGTGGCCCAGCGCGATGCCAACGGCGTGCTGCGCGATAGCAACGACATCCTGGTTGACGTGGCCAATGCCACTTCCGATATGGCCGAGTCGGAACGCCTGTTCGTGGCCCAGCAGCTGTTCGGTATTGAGCAGTCGGCCAAGATGGTCGAGGTGCTGAAAGCCCTGGACGACGCCACGGTGGATGTGGGCAAGGCCATGAAAGAATCAGCCACCGTGTCCGAAGAGGTGGCCACCCGCCTGGGCACCGCCGAGAAAGCGGGCGAACGTACCGCCGTGGCCTTCGAGAACCTGGCGCGCACCATCGGCGTGCAGTTCAAGGACGAACTGGCCGGCGTGATTACCGCCATCGGCGAGGTGTTCCGCGAGTTCGAGGCCGCCGCCGATGCCGGTGTGCTGGATGATTTCTTCGCCGAGGTCACGCCCATCCTGGGTGAGATCGAGCGGCTGGCGCTGCAAGTGGCCCAGGCGCTGCCCCAGGCCCTGGCCGAGGCCGACTACAGCGGGTTCAGCGATGGCCTGAAAGCCGTGTTCGGCGGCCTGGAAGACGTGGAGATCGGCGTCGATGATGTGAAGGCGGTTATCGAAGGCCTGGGCGATGGATTCCGGGCGCTGTCGGAGTTCACGGCCGGCACCTTCGAGGTGTTCGCCGGGTTCGCTGCCGTGGTGGCGCCGGTCATCCAGGCCTTCCTCGACCTGGATAGTGAAACGCAGAAGTGGCTGGGTGTGCTGGGCGGCTTCTCGCTGGTGGTGTCGCCGGTGGTGGGTGTTCTGGGCACATTGACTAGTGCCGTAGGGGCCCTGGCCGGAAGGAACGGCATCGTGGCATTGGCCACGTCGTCTATCGGCAATATGGCTACTCGGCTGGCTGGAACTGGGGCGCTAGGCCTGGTGGGCGCTGCTGGCGCCGCCATCTTCGCCCTGCAGCAGCTCTACCAGGAAGCGCTGGCGTTCAATGAGTTCCGCTTCAATTTCAGGAATGCCTTGGATCAGCTCGACCAGATCCAGGGCGCGCAGCGGGTGGCCACCGAGTTCTCGCTGTTCCAGGTCGAGAAGATTGCCCGGGCCTACAACAGCCTGAGCGACGTCTTTGGCTGGGGCGACGAGGCCGCGGCTGACTTCGACCGCGTGTCGGAAGAGGCGGTAGATGCTGCCATTCAGGTGGCCAACTTTGCCGGCGCCACTGGGGACGTGGGGCAAGCCGTCGACTCGACAGGGGCTGCCATTCTGCGTGGGTTCCAGGCTTGGGAGCAGTGGACCGCGGCCGCCGAAAGCGCCCGCCTGCGCACCGAGTTGGCCACCCAGGCATTCGATACCAATGCCACCACGCTCTGGGACCACATCGACTCGTTGGACGGCACCTCGCAGGCCTGGGAGCGGGTAGGGGAGAACACCTACCAGGTGGCCCGCGGCCTGGGCGAGATCGACGAGGCTCTGCGGCTGGTGCAAAGCCAATTCGATGCCGGGATGATCGACGAGGACACCTACAACGAAATGACCCGCGTGCTGGAAGGCATGCGCAACGAGAGCGATCGCGTCGCCCTGTCCCAGAGAGAACTGGCCGGCGAGGTACTCAACAGCGAGCAGGCCATTCTCGCCGCCCGGCAGACCGTACTCGATTACAAACTTGAACTTGAGAGCCTGGCCAGCAACGAGCGGATTCGCAAAATCGAGCTGGCCGTTGAGCTGGGTATCGCCCAGCTCGAGGCCGATACCCGCAAGTTCGAGTCCATCATGGAATCGATCAACACCACTATCACCAGTACCGGCGAATTGCTGGGGGGCGAGTTCGGGCTGTTCCAACTCCGCTTCGGCGGTGATGTGGGGCGTTGGGATCAGTTGAATCTGGATAAACAGATCGCGGCCGAGCGTAAGGCCCGGGACGAGGCCTTCGATCTCCAGAAGGAGCAGATCGAGGCCTCGATCAAATTCATGCAGGCCAAGACCAAGGCTCTGCAGAACGGCGATGGCCTGATCAAGATCGACAGCGACGGCCTGGAGCCGGCCCTGGAAATGATCATGTGGCAGATCCTCGAGAAGGTTCAGCTGCGTGCCAACGCCGAAGGCGCCGAGTTCCTGCTGGGGATTGGCGGCACGGGCGGTAGCGATCCTGACCCCGACCCAGGAGGTGCCTGACATGACCAGGAAAATGAACCCTCCGGGGGGGATCGGTGGCCACGTTCATCCCAGCAAGCGGGCGGAATACCGCCGCCTGGTGGTCGAGCTGGCAGCCAAGAATCGGGAGCTGAAGGCCGAGCGGCTGCGCTGCGAGGAACACCGGGCGGCGCTGCGTGCCTTGGTGCGGGATTGTGAGGGGGTGGCGTGCCCCAAGACCCGCGCCGCCGGCCAGGCCCTGGCGAACGCCCCCGCCGACCAAATGAGCAGCCCGCTGTTCGCCTTCACCGACGCCTTGCAGGCGCGAGCCCTAACCCCCGGGGGGGATGCCGAAGCACAGGCAATCAACCAGCTCTCGGTTCGAACCATGCAGTTGATCGAGGCAATGCGAGAGGCCGCCGTTCAAGCCAGCGCGGCAAGCGAGGAGGCGGCACAGCTGCGCGCCCAGGCACAGCGCCTGATGGGCCCATCGGGAAACCACCCGGGGGGCCTTCACTGATGTCGGAGATCCTGATTCGCGAGCTGGGCGAACGGCGGGAGGCCGCCCTCGCTCGGCACCGCTACCACCATCAGCAGTTCGTGGCAGCCCTGAACAGCCTCAGAGAACTGGGGGGCCGCTGCCCGGGAGTGAACTGCCCGGAAATATGCACTGCCGGCGCTGCCTTGGCGAACACCACTCCCCTGGAGATCGAGGCCACGGTCATGGCGTTTACCGATGCGCTTCGGGACTACGCCTACACCCCGGAAGGGAAAGCCGAGGGGGAGGGAGTGCTGCGGCTGTTCAACCGCTCCCTGGGGGAGATGCGGGCCCTGGCTCACCATGTCCACCACCAGGTCGAGGCCCAGCGTGAAGCCAAGCTCATGGACCACCTGCTGCGCCAATCCCGCTCGTCTGAGGGCCCGGGGGGGTGAGACGCAAGGGCCGGGGGCATGATCGGTGGTGCGGCTCGGCTCGTGGCGGCAAGCGTTACCGGGTTGTCCGGCATCGTCTCGCCATCGTACTGGCCACGGCGGCGGAGTGCTGGGGCCCGGGCTGCTGGCCCACTCACTGGAGGAAAAATCGCGGGTCCTTCTGGGAGGGTAACCCCCGGCCGCGGGGACGCAGAGCCCCGGAGTTCGAGAAAATTTCGGCCTCCCTGGGTGCTCCACCACAGGTGGCCACAAACCCCGTGATGGCGGGCCTGGCGACCTGAGCGAGCTGTACATGGCAGCACGGGATTTGGCCGCATCGATGTACAGGTGAAGGAGGGGCGCTGCTGGCGCTGGAGGCCACACGATGGGCGACGTGATTGGACGCGAGCAAGCCTACCACTGGTCGATCAGCCGCATTGCCGAGGCGCTGGGTCGTGATCGCCGGACGGTGGCCATGGTGATCAAGGAGGCGGCCATCCCTCCGGCCGGCACTCGCCGCGGAAATTCGGTGTATCGCCTGGCCGACGTGGTGGATGCCATGACCGCGGATCGCCGGCCAACTGCCGGCGGCGGGATCGATGTCGATGACCTGATGCCCCAGGACCGCAAGGCCTGGTTCCAGTCGGAGAACGAGCGACTGAAGGTGGAGCGCGAGATGCGCCAACTGGTCCCGGTGAGCGAGGTACATCAGGAAATGGCCGCCCTGATCAAGGCGGTGGCCTTCGGCCTTGACGGTTTGGCCGACATGCTCGAACGGGATGCCGGGCTGGCGCCGGAAGCGATCGAGCTGGTGGAGCGCGCAACGGATGCGCTTCGCGAGCAGATATACCGCGCGATCATCGATGACGAAGACGATACCGCCACGGAAGCGTGACGGCACACCGCCGGCGCCGCCGGCAACCGAAGAGGAGTATCTCCATGAGCACAGCGATGAAGAGCAAGGCGCCGGCGGCAGCGGAGAGCTGGAGCAACTGGCTTGAACAGCTCGACCAGCTTCAGGAGGAGCGCGCCGAGATCACTGGTCTAGCGGAGGCCCGCCAGCGCATGGAAGGCGCCCAGCGGCGTATCCAGCACCTGTGTGATAAGGCCTGGAATAACCACCTTACGCCCGGCGATCTGGACCGCGACGCTGTGCGGGGTGATGAGGCTGCCCGGAACGTGCGTGCCGTGGTGCGTGGCGAGAACGGCGACTACGATGCTGCGGCCGCCCACCTGCTCGAGATATTGCGCCGCGCAATGCAAAGCTCCGACTGGGGTATCCAGTCCGAGGAACGCCGCGCCGTTGTTACCTACCTGATGACCAACTTGCGCGACGCCGTCACGGCCCTGGAGCAGGCTCGTGACGAGGTCGCCGGCCTGGAGCAAGCCCGCGGCGAGGTGGATCAGCGTCTCGAGGCCCTGGAGGCCAAGGCGCCGAAGGCCTCGGCCTCCAGCCTGGCCGCCCTGCGCAAGGAGCGTGACGCCGCAGCCGCCGAGCGCGACCGGATCGCCAAGACGCTGGGCAACATGACCGCCGACGACAGCCCGCTGGCGCTGGCGAAGGAAGCCGAGAAGGACGCCCAGGATCGCCTCGACGAAGCGGAGGCCTTGCTGGCCATGGGTGAGGCCGCTGCCGATGACGTGAAGGCCGCGAAGAGCGAGGCGGACAAGGCCCGCAAAGCGCTCGAGCAGAAGCAGGCCGATCACCGCAGTCAGGAGGCCGCCCGCCGCGGCATGTCGCGCAAGCTGGAGCAGGCCGACAGCCGCCTCGAGACCCTGAGCCGGGCCTACCACCAGGCCCTGGGCCGGATGCGGCACGCCGACCTGGCCGCCCTCGAAGGCGAGATGGTCGCGGAGATCGAGCGCATTGCCCAACAGCGCCTCCAGGCCCTGGCCGAGATCTACGCCGACCTGGAGGAGGCCGAGCCGGGCAGCTCCTACGGCCCCGCTCGCCTCGAGGTGACGCTGCCCTACCTCCACTACCACCGGGAGGCCGACTTGCTCAACCGCGATGGCCTGATGATCAGCGCCTATGGCCGGGAGGAGTGACCATGACCACCCAGAATGGAAGAAGCCCGTTCGCCAGCGCTGCCTACCGTGCCGCTTACCGGGCGCAAGCCATGAAGCGCATCGCGGCCCAAGAGGCCGAAGGCAAGGTTGAACGCCTCCGCGAGGAGGCCGAGGCGCGCGCCCGTCAGCAGCGGGTCAACGCCGCACTCAACCCGCTGGTGGTGTACGCCAAGGCCAACGGCAAACCCGCCGCGAGAGCCCTGGGGAGCACCGGCATCGACTACCGGAAAATCTACGCTCGGCAGAATGGCCGGAAGGGGGCCCAATGAGCAAGCCAAGGATCAAGCTGAAGCCGTATGTAGGAGGCCCTGGGAGTCAGGCAAACCCGACTGCCGTCAAGACACCGCCGGCGTCCAACCCTGGTGGCCCAGGCCAAGATTCCACTGATCTGGCTCGTGCCCTTGCACGGATTGAGCAACTGGGCGAACCGATCAGGATGTCGGCCGAGCAGATACAGCAGGATCCGCATCTTGCCGCGGCCCGCTGGGAAGAACGGGGCGGCGTGGCGGTGAAACAGCTTGTGGAAGCGGAGCAGGCGCGCAGCTTGGCAATTCTTCGGGCATGTATGACCACGGGTGGATCATGGGAGGTGGCCGTCAAGCTTATTGAAAACGGCATGGCCGTGGCTCGCGCCAGTGAATACCTCCTCGACGTGGCAGCCGCCCGCGATGATGGCAGCCATATCTTCAACGGTCACTCACCCGAGGGCGGGCACCGTAAGGCCATCGACTATCGGAAGATCTACGACCGGCACAATGGTCGGAAGGAGGCGCGGTCATGATCATTACCCGACCCCGTGGAGCCATCGTCACCAACCCCACCAGGCACACCGCGGACGAGCTGGACCGGCCAGACCTGCGCTACGCGACACCGCTGGACCGGTGCCGGCAGCAGCAGGTCGAACTCTATACCCGCGGTGGCCGCCGGTTCGCCCGCCTGTTCGGTGAAGACCGTGAGGCCCTGCAGGAGCGTGCCGATCGCTGGTGCGCGCATGTCTCGCCCAGCCTCGAGCAGCGTTGGCCCGAACCCTGATGCCCATGGTTAGTTCAGGGCGCCCGGCTTGTCACCGGGCATTGCGCTCCCTCGGGGGCGCTTTTTTCTGCACTGCTGGAGGAAGCGAGCCATGCCCAAGCGTGACCTATTCGACCAGGAGACCCGCGATGGTGCTGAGTACCGCCGCGACCGCCTTGAGGTGGAGCGGGAGCGCCTGCACCGCCGACTGGTGTGGGCCGTGAGCCGCGGTGACCAGAAGGCCACCCGGTGGCTGGAGAAGCGCCTCGAGGCCCTGGAGGCTGAGCTCGACGCCGACCTGGAGCCGGGTCGCGAGCCCAGCCGCTTCGACAGTTACCGGCCGCGGTAACCCCGGGCGCACGGGTGTAGCTCTGCGTTAGCGCTACACCCATGAGCACCAGGGAGGGGGGGCATGAACGCCGCCGCGAAGAGATCTACTCCTGATCTTTGTCCCGGAGCTTATCGCGTTCGTTCTGCTCCATGATCGCCCGGTGGATGTCATCCTGCTGGGTCGCCTGTACCCAGCCGCTCAGGCCTGCAGTGAAGATTACACCGCCAGCGACCAGATAGGCCCACCAGGGGCCAGGCCAGCCGAACCAAGCGCCAAAGCCTAGCGGGATAGCGACCGCGGCGATGAAAAACCACGCTGCCGCCTGGCTCTTCTGCTCATCGAGTTTGTTCTGCGCCATGCTCTGATGCTCCCGGCGGTACCTGGCCATCAGGATAGGTCGGGCGCACCTCGCCAGCGAGTACCCTACTGACTGGATGTTTCACGGGTCCTTCTTGGAGAGGGAGGGTCCCCGCGGGGACGCAGAGGCCCGGGTTTCGGCTATTTACGAGCGATTTCCAGGGGGAGGTTGTTGTTTTGTTGTCGCGTTGACATTCATCTGGAGGCTGCGCCGTTGCGGGCCTTGCCGTAGTTCGCCGCCCCGCAATACCGCAATCATGACAACCTTCCGGCGTGTGCTGGTGTGGTGTGGGGCTGGCGCTGCTATCTCACGCCCTGGGCGTAGGAGCTGCGAACCTCGCCGTCACAGACCATGACCGAGCGTCTGGGGTCGCTCCAGTGCAGGTGGCGGCAGGTGCCACCGCCCGACTGGCTGATGTTGGTGCGATCCGGTCGACCATACATGCGGATGGCATCGCGCTCGCTCATGCCTTGGGCAACGATGCCACTACGCCGGGCCTGACGGCGGGCTTCGCGCTGCTCTTCCTCTTGGCGGCGCTGTTCGGCATGACGCCGGTTGGCGGTGCGAGCTTGCTGCGCGGCCTCTTGGCGTTGGCGCTGGATGCGCCGTTCCGCCGCACCATAGGCGGGGCGGTGGGCGCCACTACCTCCCGTGCCGCCGGCCATCGACGACACCTGCCCCTCCAGGGCGCGTTGTTCGGCCTCGGGTGGGCAGGGCTGACTCTGGTAGACGGTGCGGCCGTCGATCTCGCAGCGGTTGACGGCCTGGGCCATAGACGGCACCAGTAGCAGCATCAGGATGATGAGCCATTGCATGGCAGGCCCCTTTGCGTACTCTCAACTTATTTAGAGTAGCAGCGGGGCGGCGGAGTGACGGCGCCGATGGAAGTGGGGACTGGAGTCATAGCCAGTTGGCCCAATGACGCTCGCTGATCAAGTGGATGTCGCGGCCATCGCTGCGCAGTTCCACGGCGTGCTGGATCTTGCGTCCGTAGTTCGACTGGGCCCAGTCCTCGCTGCCCAGGTCGCCGATCACCACGAAGTGAGTGGCGCGGCTGGGGCTCTTCTGGGGTTGTCCGCCGCGTTGGATGATCTCCGCCTCGCACTCGCGGCGAGTGCCGGTGACGAAGCGACCAGTCAGAACGAAGTTACAGCTCTCGAAGACGACATCCGGCGCTGGGTCGCAAAGGGGGAGAGTCGAGGGTTGCCGGCTGGCGCTGGCGCCGCCCTGGGTGGAGCCACCACCGGTATAGTCGAGCAGCAGGCCGATCAACTCCGCCTCCTCATCGCCATCCAGCACGCCATCGGTGAGCATCTCCTCGAGGCGCGGGAAGAGCACACTGAAAGGCCAAACGGTCAGGGACTCGGGACGCTCTCCGAGCCATTGGAGTAGGTATTCGGCCTCGGCCTGGTTCACCGAGCCATCGGCGAGCATCCCGCGGGCCAGCCCGCACAGTTCATTGGCATCCCGGGTGGCGTTCCTGGCCATGCTGAGCCGGCGCGTGATCGGCTGGCCGTGGGGATCGAGTTGGATAGGCATCGTATTCTCCCTTGTTATTGTTCCCTGCGGGCCATGGGCCCGTAGGGTAGTTTGGCAAAGGGAGGTGAGGTTTGCCCGCGCCGTCGCCCCTGGTGGTGTATCCACTCATATTGGGTACGGGGCACTGATCGTATCCACTCAGCGAATCTCGCCAGCCACTCAACCATGCGGGTTTGCTGGCGCTGTATCCGTTGTACCCGGTGTATCCAGTCCCAAACGCCCCCCGGTTACCCTGGGCGACCTCCAAGACTAGATTCCGAGCTTGCCGGTTACTGACCCATTGCTGACCCGATGGATGCGCAACAAAAAACCGCCGCTGGGTCGTGACCCTAAGCGGCGGTTTTTACTATGTTCTTTGGTCGGAGTAGCAGGATTCGAACCTACGACCTCTGCCTCCCGAAGGCAGCGCTCTACCAAGCTGAGCTATACTCCGACGCGTTGGGGCTGGCGCCTCAACGGAGACGCATTATACGCATTCGTCGCCGTGATGCAAGCATCGCCGCGGGCTTCGCTGTCGCCTTGCCTCAGTTCTTGCGTTCCACCGCCAGGCGCGCCAGCAGCGCCATGCTGTCCCGGTAGGGGCTCTCCGGCAGGACGTCGAGCTGGGTCAGGGCCAGCGCGGCCATCTCCTCGGCCCGGGCGCGGGTGTAGTCCAGGGCGCCGGTGGCCTCGACGATGCTCAGTACCTCGTCGAGGCGCTCCAGGCCGCCCTGGCGGATCGCCTGGCGAATCACCGCGGCCTGCTCGGCGCTGCCCGCCACCATGGCCTGGATCAGCGGCAGGGTAGGCTTGCCCTCGGCCAGGTCGTCGCCGACGTTCTTGCCCATGGCCTCGGCGTCGCCCTGATAGTCGAGCAGGTCATCGATCAACTGGAAGGCCAGCCCCAGGTAGCGGCCATAGTGCTGCAGCGCCGCCTCCTGCTCCGGGGTGGCGCCGGCGATGATGGCGCCGGTATGGGAGGCGGCCTCGAAGAGCATCGCCGTCTTGCCCTGGATGGTCTCGAAGTAGGCGGCCTCGTCCACGTCCGGGTTGCCCACGTTGGTGAGCTGCAGCACCTCGCCCTCGGCGATGGTGCAGGTGGCGCCGGAGAGGATGCGCATCACCTCCATAGAGCCGAGCTCCACCATCATCTGGAAGGAGCGGGAGTAGAGGAAGTCGCCCACCAGTACCGAGGGGGCATTGCCCCAGGCGTCGTTGGCGGTGGCCTTGCCGCGACGCATATGCGACTCGTCCACCACGTCGTCATGCAGCAGGGTGGAGGTGTGCATGAACTCGATCAGGGTCGCCAGGGGGATGTGCCGATCGCCCTGATAGCCCAGGGAGCGCGCCGCCAGCAGCACCAGCAGGGGGCGCAGGCGTTTACCACCACTCTCGGTGATGTAGTTGCCGATGGTTTCCACCAGGGGCACGCGGGACGCCAGCTGGGCCTGGATGGTGCGATTGACGGCGGCGAAATCTTCTGCCACCGCCGCATGGATGGGCGATGCGGTTGGCTGCATGAGTGTTGGGCTTGTCGCGGATAAGAGGGTGGGGCCGAGGGGGTGACGATGTGCGATGTGAGCCGGCCTTGGGTGGGGCTAATGCTATGGAGGGGGGGGATGGGCGTCAAGCCAGGCATTGCGCGGCCTGTGGCTTGTGTCAAGGCTTGCCTGCCGTTATAATCCGCGACCCGACTCATCACGCTCCCTGTCAGATGGCTGCCGGAAGGGGCGCCACTCGAAGCAGGCCGATGAAGAGCACAGCCCGATGAGTAACTGGAGAGAAAGCCCATGTATGCAGTGATCAAGAGCGGTGGCAAGCAGTACCGCGTTCAGGAAGGCCAGACCCTGAAGCTCGAGAAGCTGGAAGTGGCCACCGGTGAGACCCTGGACTTCGACCAGGTGCTGCTGGTTGCCGATGGCGACGACGTCAAGGTCGGCGCTCCCCTGGTCGACGGTGCCAAGGTCTCCGCCGAGGTCGTCTCCCACGGCCGTGGCGACAAGGTGACCATCATCAAGTTCCGTCGCCGCAAGCACCACATGAAGCGTCAGGGCCACCGTCAGTGGTTCACTGAAGTCAAGATCACCGGGATCTCCGCCTAAGCGGTCCAATCCCCCTAGAGCGAGGTATTTGCAATGGCTCATAAGAAGGCTGCCGGTTCCACGCGGAACGGCCGTGATTCAGAATCCAAACGCCTTGGTGTCAAGCTGTTCGGCGGCCAGGTCGTCAAGCCGGGCAACATCATCGTCCGTCAGCGCGGCACCAAGTTCCATGCCGGTACCGGCGTGGGCATCGGCAAGGATCACACCCTGTTCGCCCTGGGCGAAGGCGTGATCAAGTTCGAGACCAAGGGTCCGAAGAACCGCAAGTTCGTCAGCGTCGTCTCCGCCTGAGACCGCCCGAACCTGCTTCAGGAAGGCCCCGCCCAGGCGGGGCCTTCTTGTATCATGGTGGTAGTGACCGCCAGGAGAGTGACAGATGCAGTTCGTCGACGAAGCCTCGATCATCGTCGAAGCCGGCAAGGGGGGTAACGGTTGCCTGAGCTTCCGGCGCGAGAAGTACGTGCCCAAGGGTGGCCCCGATGGCGGCGATGGCGGCCACGGCGGCAGCGTTTACCTGATCGGTGACGATGCCCTCAACACCCTGATCGACTTCAAGTACCAGCGCTTCTACAAGGCCCAGAACGGTCAGCCCGGTCAGGGCCGGCAGATGAGCGGCAGGGCCGGCGACGACCTGCATGTCAAGGTGCCGGTGGGGACCACGGTGATCGACGAGGAGACCCTCGAGGTGATCGCCGACGTTACCGAGGCCGGCCAGGTGGTGCTGGTGGGCCAGGGTGGCCGCCGCGGGCTGGGCAATATCCACTTCAAGTCCTCCACCAATCGGGCCCCGCGGCAGACCACCAAGGGCACCGAGGGCGAGCGTCGCAACCTGCGCCTGGAGATGAAGGTGATGGCCGACGTGGGCCTGCTGGGCCTGCCCAATGCCGGCAAGTCGACGCTGATCCGCGCCGTCTCCGCCGCCAAGCCCAAGGTCGCCAACTACCCCTTCACCACCCTGGTGCCCAACCTTGGGGTGGTGAAGATCGGCCCCCACGAGCACTTCGTGATGGCCGACGTGCCGGGGCTGATCGAGGGCGCCTCCGAGGGGGCCGGCCTGGGGCTGCGCTTCCTCAAGCACCTGACCCGCACCCGGCTGCTGCTGCATGTGGTGGATGTGGCGCCCTTCGACGAGTCCGACCCGGTGGCGGCCGCCGAGGCCATCGTCCACGAGCTGGAGCAATTCTCCGCGGCGCTCTCCGAGCGGCCCCGCTGGCTGGTGCTCAACAAGTTCGACCTGCTCCCCGAGGAGCAGCGCGAGGCGGTGGCCGAGGAGATCATCTCGCGGCTGAGCTGGGAAGGCCCGGTGTTCCGCATTTCGGCGATCTCCGGCCAGGGCACCGATGCCCTGGTGCAGGCGGTGCATCGCTGGCTCACCGAGCAGCGTCGCCTCGAGAACGAGGACGAGGCGGCCGCCGAGCGCGAGCGGCAGATGCGTGAGCGCATGGAGGAAGAATCGGTGGCGCGCACCGAGGAGCGCCTGGGTCGCAAGCGCAAGCGCGACGCGGATGATGACGACGACTTCGACGATGACGATTATGATGTCGACGTCGAATACGTGGAGTAGGAAAGGCTGAGATGACGGTCAAGGAGCAGGCCCCGGGGCGCGAGGCCCTGGCGGGCGCCCGGCGGGTGGTGGTGAAGATCGGCAGCGCGCTGCTGACCAATGACGGCCGTGGCCTGGACGAGGCGGCCATCGGCGGCTGGGTGGATCAGATCGCCGAGCTGCATCGCCGCGGCATCGAGGTGGTGCTGGTCTCCTCCGGGGCGGTGGCCGCCGGCATGGTGCGCCTGGGCTGGCAGGCCCGGCCCTCGGCGGTGCACGAGCTGCAGGCCGCCGCCGCGGTGGGGCAGAACGGCCTCACCGAATGCTACGAGGGCCACTTCGGTCGCCATGAGCTGTTGACCGCCCAGATCCTGCTGACCCATGACGACCTCTCCAACCGCAAGCGCTACCTCAACGCCCGCTCGGCGCTGCGTACCCTGGTGGGGCTGCGGGTGGTGCCGGTGATCAACGAGAACGATACCGTGGTCACCGACGAGATCCGCTTCGGTGACAACGACACCCTGGGCGCCCTGGTGGCCAACCTGCTGGAGGCCGATGCCCTGGTGATTCTTACCGACCAGGAGGGGCTCTTCGACGCCGATCCCCGCCACGATCCCGAGGCCAGGCTGATCCAGGAGGGGCGCGCCGACGACCCGCGCCTGGCCGGCATGGCCGGCGACGGCGGCGCCCTGGGCCGCGGTGGCATGATCACCAAGGTGCGCGCGGCCCAGCTGGCGGCGCGCTCCGGAGCGGTGACCGCCATCGCCAGCGGTCGCCAGCCCGAGGTGCTGACGCGGCTGGTGGCCGGCGAGCGCCTGGGTACCCTGCTGCGTCCCGAGCAGGCGCCCATGGCGGCCCGCAAGCGCTGGCTGGCGGGGCAGCTGCAGGTGCGTGGCCACCTGACCCTGGATGCCGGGGCGGTGAAGGTGCTGCGCAGTCGCGGCTCGAGCCTGCTGCCGGTGGGGGTCAAGGCGATCTCCGGCACCTTCGTGCGCGGCGACATGGTGGTCTGCGTGGACGAGGCCGGGGAGCGGGTGGCCAAGGGGCTGGTCAACTATGGCGCCGACGAGGCGCGGCAGTTGCTCGGCCAGCCCAGCCACCAGATCGAGGCGATCCTCGGCTATATGGAAGCCCCGGAGCTGATTCATCGCGATAATCTGGTGGTGTTGTAGCGCGAGGCGGTCCCCCCGGGATGCTTGAGCCGGGTTATGGCAACCCCGGACTTGACATGCTAGAATGCGCCATCCTCTCAGACACGGCCCGTGGTGGCGATTACGATCAACGCCGGCCAAACCGGTTGGGATCTCGAAGAAAGCCCAGCTCGGTCAACTAGTTACCAAGATTTTACCCAATAGCGGTAAGCATTCTCCAAGGAGATAGTAGTGGCTAACAGCAAGCAAGCCCGCAAGCGCGCCCGTCAGGCAGAGCAGCGTCGCGTCCTGAAGTCCAGCCAGCGCAGCATGGTCCGCACCTACGTCAAGCGGGTGATCAAGGCCATCGACGGCGGCGACCACGCTCAGGCCATGGACGCCTTCAAGGCGGCTCAGCCGGTCATCGACCGCATCGCCGACAAGGACGTGCTGTCCAAGAAGAAGGCCGCTCGCCTGAAGAGCCGCCTGAACAAGCGAATTAAGGCGCTGGCTGCGTAAGCCGGACGCCCACTAGGACTGATTGCCCGGCCTCCGCGGAGGCTTGCTGACGCAAGCAGTGCTTAGGAAAAAACCGGCTTCGGCCGGTTTTTTTATGGCCGTCACTCCACTCCAGCAAGGCGACCCCGTGGCCAACGACGATCCCCAGACAGTATCCACTCCCGCGAGCGACGCCGCCCAGCCGCCGGTGCGTGCCGGCCTGCTGCGCTCCGGCCTGGTGGTCAGTATGATGACCATGGTCTCGCGGGTCATGGGCCTGGCCCGGGACGTGGTGATCGCCGCCCTGTTCGGCGCCGGCCAGGGCGCCGATGCCTTCTTCGTGGCCTTCAAGATCCCCAACTTCATGCGCCGCCTGTTCGCCGAGGGGGCCTTCAACCAGGCCTTTATCCCGGTGCTCTCGGAGTATGCCGCCCAGCGCTCCCGGGCCGAGGTGCGCGAGCTGCTCGACGCGGTGGCCGGCAGCCTGGCGGTGGTGCTGCTGCTGATCACCGCCCTGGCCATGTTCGCCGCCCCCTGGCTGGTGTGGCTGTTCGCCCCCGGTTTCGGCCGTGACCCGGCCAAGCTGGCGCTCACCGCCGAGATGCTGCGGCTCACCTTCCCCTACCTGCTGCTGATCTCGCTGACCGCCTTCGCCGGCAGCGTGCTCAACACCTGGAACCGCTTCGCGGTGCCGGCTTTTACCCCGGTGCTGCTCAACCTGTCGCTGATCGGCGCGGCGGTGCTGCTGACCCCGCTGATGAGCGAGCCGGCCATGGCCCTGGCTTGGGGCGTGATGATCGCCGGCCTGGCCCAACTGGCCTTCCAGGTGCCCTTCCTGGCGCGCCTGGGGCTGATGCCCAGGCCCTGGCCCAACTTCGCCCACGCCGGGGTGAAGCGTATCCTGGTATTGATGGCGCCGGCGCTGTTCGGGGTCTCGGTGTCGCAGATCAACCTGCTGCTGGATACCGTGCTGGCCTCGCTGCTGGCGCCGGGCAGCGTCTCCTGGCTCTACTATTCGGACCGCCTGGTGGAGCTGCCCCTGGGGGTCTTCGGCATCGCCGTGGGCACGGTGATCCTGCCGGCCCTGTCGCGGCGCCATGCGGAGCAGTCCGGCGAGCACTTCGCCAAGATGCTCGACTGGGCGATGCGCGCGGTGCTGCTGCTGGGGGTGCCGGCGGCCCTGGCCCTGGTGATCCTCGCCGAGCCGCTGTTGATCTCGCTGTTCCATTATGGCGCCATGACCGAACGGGATATCGCCATGGCGGCCATGAGCCTGCGGGCCTACGCCCTGGGCCTGGTAGCCTTTATGCTGATCAAGGTGCTGGCGCCGGGCTTCTTCGCTCGCCAGGACACCAAGACCCCGGTCAAGGTGGGGATCATCGCCATGGTGGCCAATATGATCCTCAACCTGATCCTGATCTGGCCCCTGGCCCACGCCGGCCTGGCCTTGGCCACGGCGCTGTCGGCCTTCCTCAATGCCGGCCTGCTGGGTTACCTGCTGCGTAAGCAGGGCGTGCTGGTGCTGCAGTCGGGCTGGGGGCGCTACGCGGTGCAGCTGCTGGGCGGCTGCACGGTGATGGGGCTGGGCCTGGCCTGGCTGGCGCCGGACTGGCAGCAGTGGCTGGGCTGGGGCGTCAGCCAGCGGGTGCTGCACCTGGCCGGCCTGGTGGTAGGTGGCGCGGCGATCTACTTCGCCTGGCTGGCCGCCTGGGGCGTTCGGCTGCGCCATTTCCGGCTGCATGGCTGACCGCTATAATCGTTGACTTTATCCCGTGATGGAGCCTTGGGCGACGCATGGAACTGATTCGAGGACTGCATAACCTGCGCGAGGCGCACCGGGGCTGCGTGGCCACCATCGGCAACTTCGATGGGGTCCATCGCGGCCATCGGGCGATCCTCGACCAGCTTCGCGAGCGGGCCCGCCGTCTGGGCCTGCCGGTCACCGTGGTGGTCTTCGAGCCCCAGCCCCGGGAGTTCTTCGCCGGCGACCAGGCGCCGCCGCGGCTCACCCGACTGCGCGACAAGGTCGACCTGCTGGCCGAGGCCGGCGCCGACCGGGTGCTCTGCCTGCCCTTCAATGACGCCCTGCGTGGCCTCACCGCCCGCCAGTTCGTGGAGCGGGTGCTGATCGGGGGCCTCGGGGTGCGGCACCTGGTGGTGGGGGACGACTTCCGCTTCGGCTGCGACCGCAGCGGCGACTTCGCCCTGCTGCAGCGGATGGGCGCCGAGTGCGGCTTCGGCGTGGAGCATACCCGCACCTTCGTGCTGGACGGCGAACGGGTCTCCAGCACCCGGGTGCGCACCCTGCTGGCCAGCGGCAACTTCGCCCAGGCCCGGCGCATGCTGGGGCGCCCCTTCCGCATCAGCGGCCGGGTGGTGGCCGACCAGAAGCTGGGGCGTACCATCGGCGTGCCCACCGCCAACCTGCCGCTGCTGCCGCGGCCGCTGGCGCTGCGCGGCGTCTATGCGGTGATGACCACCCTGGCCGACGGCCGCACCCTGCCCGGGGTGGCCAATATCGGCTGGCGCCCCACGGTAGGCAGCCGTCGCCCGGTGCTGGAGGTGCATCTTTTCGACTTCGATGGCGACCTCTATGGCCAGCGCCTGACGGTGACCCCCTGTGCGCGCCTGCGCGGCGAGCTGAGTTTCGACGGCCTGGAGGCGCTCAAGCGCCAGATCGCCCGGGACCAGCAGCGTGCCCGCACCTTCTTTGCCGAGTGCCCCAGGGCACCGGAGACCAGCGATACGCTTCCCCTGGCATCGGCGCCCCTGGCGCGCGAGGCTGCCATACCCGACACCTCGGACGGCCCCCGGGCCGCCGGCTGCGACGATGACGGACACCCATGAGCGATTACAAGCACACCCTGAACCTGCCCGAAACCGACTTCCCCATGCGCGGCATGTTGCCCAAGCGCGAGCCCGATCGGGTGGCGCAGTGGAAGACGCTGGATATCTACCAGCGGCTGCGTGAGGCGCGCCAGGGCCGCGAGCTGTTCGTGCTCCACGACGGCCCTCCCTACGCCAACGGCAGCATCCATATCGGGCATGCGGTCAACAAGATCCTCAAGGACATCATCGTCAAGTCGAAGAACCTGGCCGGCTTCGACGCCCCCTATGTGCCGGGCTGGGACTGCCATGGCCTGCCCATCGAGCACAAGGTGGAGACCACCCACGGCAAGCACCTGCCGGCGGAAGAGGCCCGCAAGCTGTGCCGGGAGTACGCCGGCGAGCAGGTCCAGGGGCAGCTCAAGGACTTCGTGCGCCTGGGGGTGATCGGCGACTGGGATCATCCCTATCGCACCATGGAGTACGCCAACGAGGCCGGCGAGATCCGCGCCCTGGCCGATATGGTCGAGGCGGGCTTCGTGTTCAAGGGGCTCAAACCGGTCAACTGGTGCTTCGACTGCGGTTCGGCCCTGGCCGAGGCCGAGGTGGAGTACCAGGACAAGAAGTCCGATGCCATCGACGTGGCCTTCCCGGTAGAAGACGCCGAGCGCCTGGCCGCGGCCTTCGGCCTGAGCGAGCTGGCCAAGCCCGCCGCCGTGGTGATCTGGACCACCACCCCCTGGACCATCCCCGCCAACCAGGCCCTCAATATGCACCCGGAGTTCACCTATGCCCTGGTGGACACCGGCGAGCGGCTGCTGGTGCTGGCCGAGGAGCTGGTGGAGTCGTGCCTGGAGCGCTTCGGGCTGGAGGGCGAGGCGATCGCCACCGCCCGCGGCGAGGCCTTCGACGGCATCCGCTTCCGCCACCCCTTCTACGATCGCCTGTCGCCGGTGTATCTGGCCGACTACGTGGAGAGCGAGGTGGGCAGCACCGGCATCGTCCACTCGGCCCCGGCCTACGGCGAGGATGACTTCGTCACCTGCCGCGCCCACGGCATGAGCTTCGACGAGATCAAGAACCCGGTGCAGGGCAACGGCGTCTACGCCGACGACCTGCCGTTCTTCGGCGGCCAGATGATCTGGAAGGCCAACCCGAAGATCGTCGAGAAGCTCGCCGAGGTGGGCGCCCTGCTGGCCCACCAGCCGATCACCCACAGCTATATGCACTGCTGGCGCCACAAGACGCCGGTGATCTACCGCGCCACCGCCCAGTGGTTCGTCGGCATGGATCGTCAGGGCAGTCATGGCAAGACCCTGCGCGAGAAGGCCCTGGCCGGCATCGAGGCCACCCAGTTCACCCCGGCCTGGGGCCAGGCGCGGCTCCACGCCATGATCGCCAACCGCCCCGACTGGTGCATCTCGCGCCAGCGCAACTGGGGCGTGCCGATCCCCTTCTTCCTGCACAAGACCAGCGGCGAACTGCATCCGCGCACCGTCGAGCTGATGGAAGACGTCGCCAAGCGGGTCGAGGCCGAGGGCATCGACGCCTGGTTCCGCCTCGACCCCGTCGAGCTGCTGGGCGAGGAGGCCGCCGACTACGACAAGGTCACCGACACCCTGGACGTCTGGTTCGACTCCGGCACCACCCACCGCCACGTGCTGCGCGGCTCCCACCCCCATGGCCACGAGTCCGGTCCCCGCGCCGACCTCTACCTGGAGGGCTCCGACCAGCACCGCGGCTGGTTCCACTCCTCGCTGCTGACCGGCTGCGCCATCGACGGCCACCCGCCGTACCGCGGCCTGCTCACCCATGGCTTCACCGTCGATGCCCAGGGCCGCAAGATGTCCAAGTCGGTGGGCAACGTGGTGGCGCCCCAGGAGGTGATGGACAAGCTGGGCGCCGATATCCTGCGCCTGTGGGTCGCCTCCACCGACTACAGCGGCGAGATGGCGGTCTCCGACGAGATCCTCAAGCGCACCGCCGACGTCTACCGGCGCATCCGCAACACCGCGCGCTTCCTGCTGGCCAACCTCAGCGGCTTCGAACCGGACCGCGACGCCGTGCCCTTCGGCGAGATGCTGGCCCTCGACCAGTGGGTGGTGGACCGCGCCGCCCAGCTCCAGGCGCGCATCGAGAAGGCCTATGGGGAGTACCGCTTCCTCGATGTCTACCAGCAGGTGCACGGTTTCTGTGCCCGGGAGCTGGGCGGCTTCTACCTGGACGTGATCAAGGATCGCCAGTACACCACCCAGAGCGACTCCCTGGCGCGGCGTAGCGCCCAGACCGCCCTCTATCAGGTGGTGGAGGCCCTGGCCCGCTGGGTGGCGCCGATCCTCAGCTTCACCGCCGAGGAGATCTACGAGAACATCCCCGGCAAGCGCGGCGAGAGCGTGCTGCTGGAGGAGTACTACGGTGGCCTCGAGACGCTCGCCGAGGACGCGCCCCTGGGTCGCGACTTCTGGGAGCAGGTGCTGGAGGTCAAGCAGGCGGTCAACAAGTGCCTGGAAGAGGCGCGTAACGCCAAGACCATCAAGAGCGGCCTGGCCGCCGAGGTGACGCTGTACGTGGACGATGCCCTGCACGCCACCCTGGAGCGCCTGGGCGACGAGCTGCGCTTCGTGCTGCTGACCAGCGACGTGCATCTGGCGCCCCTGTCCGCTAGCGAAGGGGCCGAGGGCGACGCCGCCGAGGCCACCGAGCTGGACAACCTCAGGGTGGCCGTGGCTGCCAGTGAGCACCACAAGTGCGACCGCTGCTGGCACCACCGCGAGGACGTGGGCAGCCACGCCGAGCACCCGGAGCTGTGCGGCCGCTGCATCAGCAACCTGCCGGAGGGCCCCGGTGAAGAGCGCCATTATGCCTAAGACCCCGGGGGCGGAGAGCCGCCCCATGCACAAACCGCTGCGTTGGCTATGGCTGGCGCTGGCGGTGATCGTGCTGGACCTGGCCACCAAGTATGCCGCCAGCGCCTGGCTGGAATACGCCCGTCCGGTGGTGGTGCTGCCCTTCTTCGACCTGACCCTGCTGCACAACACCGGGGCGGCCTTCAGCTTCCTGGCCGGCCACGACGGCTGGCAGCGCTGGTTCTTCGCCACCATCGCGGTGGGGGCCAGCGTCGGCCTGAGCCTGTGGATGCGTCGCCTCAAGGCCCACGAGACCCTGCTGGCGGCGGCCCTGGCGCTGATCATCGGCGGGGCCCTGGGCAACCTCTACGATCGTCTGGTGCACGGCTATGTGGTCGATTTCCTCTCCTTCCACTGGGGGCAGCGCTACTACTTCCCGGCCTTCAACCTGGCCGACGTGGCGATCACCCTGGGGGCGGCGGGGATCATCCTCGAGTCGCTGCGCGATGGCTGGCGCCAACGCCGCAACAAGGCCGGATCCTGATCCTGAATTCCACGGAGCGAAAGATGAGCGAATACCGTATCGACGAGGGCATGGAAGTGACCCTGCACTTCACCCTCAAGCTGGAAGATGGTGCCGTGGTGGACTCCACCAAGGAGAAGGCCCCGGCCACCTTCCAACTGGGCGACGGCAACCTGCCGCCGGGCTTCGAGGCGCCGCTCAAGGGCCTCACCGATGGCGACACGGGTAGCTTCGAGATCGCCCCGGAGCACGCCTTCGGCCAGCACAACCCCCAGAACATCCAGCGCCTCAAGCGCGAGGACTTCGGCGACGAGGCCCTCGAAGTGGGCATGGTGATGTCCTTTTCCGACCCCTCCGGCGGCGAACTGCCCGGGGTGATCAGCGCCATCGACGGCGAGCAGATCGACGTGGACTTTAATCACCCCCTGGCCGGGCGTACCCTGACCTTCGAGGTGGAAGTCATCAGCGTCAAACCGGCCACCACCCACTAGGCGCCCCAGGCCAGACCAATGGCACCACCTTTATTGTGGGAGCTCGGGTTCCCCGAGCGATAAGCGCCTGGCCTGGCCTGGCCAGTGACACCACCCACTGTGGGAGCTCGGCTCTGCCGAGCGATTGGCGCCGACAGGCGCCCGGCCCGGCCAATGGCACCAACCCCTGTGGGAGCGCGGATTCCGCGCGAAATGGCGCCGACAGGCGCCCGGCCTGGCCAGTGACACCGCCCACTGTGGGAGCTCGGCTCTGCCGAGCGATTGGCGCCGACAGGTGCCCGGCCTGGCCAGTGACACCAACCCCTGTGGGAGCGCGGATTCCGCGCGAAATGGCGCCGACAGGCGCCCGGCCTGGCCAATGGCACCAACCCCTGTGGGAGCGCGGATTCCGCGCGATGGCGCCGATAGGTGCCCCTGGCCGCCACCACCCGCTAGAATCGATTTACGGGTACCATTGATATCAGGTCACCCCAACGGATGCCCCAGGCATCGAGGTCTACCCAGCATGCAAATCAAACTGGCCAACCCCCGCGGCTTCTGCGCCGGCGTCGACCGGGCCATCGAGATCGTCAACCGCGCCCTCGATGTCTTCGGTCCGCCCATCTATGTGCGCCACGAGGTGGTCCACAACCGCTTCGTGGTGGAGACCCTGCGCGAGCGCGGCGCCATCTTCGTCGAGGAACTCTTTGAAGTCCCCGACGACGTCATCGTGATCTTCTCCGCCCACGGTGTCTCCCGGGCCGTGCAGGAGGAGGCCGAGCGTCGCGGCCTCAAGGTCTTCGACGCCACCTGCCCGCTGGTGACCAAGGTGCATATGGAGGTACTGCGCTACGCCAAGCGCGGCCAGGAGTGCATCCTGATCGGCCACGCCGGCCACCCCGAGGTGGAAGGCACCATGGGTCGCTACGACACCACCCATGGCGGCAAGATCTACCTGGTGGAAGACGAAGAGGACGTGACCAAGCTGGAGGTCCAGGACCCCGGCCAGCTCGCCTTCGTCACCCAGACCACCCTCTCCATGGATGACACCGCGAAGGTCATCGACGCCCTGCGCGCCAAGTTCCCCGAGATCCAGGGGCCGCGCAAGGACGATATCTGCTATGCCACCCAGAACCGTCAGGACGCCATGCGCGAGCTCGCCGACGGTTGCGACCTGGTGCTGGTGGTAGGTAGCCCCAATAGCTCCAACTCCAACCGCCTGCGCGAGCTGGCCGAGCGGGTCGGCACCCCCGCCCACCTGTTGGATGACGCCAGCCAGATCCAGGAGAGCTGGCTCGAGGGCGTGCATCATATCGGCATCACCGCCGGCGCCAGCGCCCCGGAGGTGCTGGTCAAGGGCGTGATCGAGCGGCTGCAGAGCCTGGGCGCCACGGTCCCGGAGGAGCTCGCCGGCCGTGAGGAGAACATCACCTTCTCCATGCCCAAGGAGCTGCGCGAGCGGGTGATTGCCAGTGAGTGATTGCTCACCATAAAGCCCTTGTTAAAGCAGGGCTTATGTACCAAAGAGCCGGGCGAAAGCCCGGTTTTTTGTTGGTGCGAAGCGCCTCCCACGACTATGCTGATACACAATGAAACATTAGTAATGATTAGCCGGAGGCACCGCCGTGCGCGCAGGGGAACAAGCGACCACAAGGCCTGGGGGCAGACGCCGTCAGGCCGGTTTCACGTTAATCGAGGTGATGATCGCCGTGGCGGTGGTGGCCATCCTCGCCGCCATCGCCTATCCCAGCTATATCCGCTATGTCACCGAGTCACGGCGCACCGAGGCCAAGGCGATCCTGATGGAGACCGCCGGGCGGCTGGAGCGCTGCTATACGGTGACCAGTGATTATCGCTACCGTGATGCCGCGAATAATGCCTGTGTTTCCTTCCCCGTCGACTCGGAAAATGAATTTTATGGTGTTACAGCAGCCCTTGATGCATCGACCTATACCTTATCGGCTGCACCTAAAAATGGACAAGAAAGAGATACCGAATGCGGCACCTTTACCCTGACTCAAACCGGCGCCAGGGGGGCAGGTGACAGTGATTGCTGGTAATAGAAAAGGCCATCATGGCTTTACGCTGATAGAGCTGCTGGTCACCATCGCAGTGGTGGCGATACTGGCGACTCTGGCGGTGCCTGGGTTCCAGAACCTGATGGCAACCAACCGGCAGGCCAGTGATTATAACGAGATACTGGCAGCCCTTAATTATTCCAGAAGCGAAGCCGTCAAGCGCCGGCAGGAAGTGACTTTTCAAATATCCGACAGTTCAGGTTTATGGTCATTGCTGGTGCATTATGATCATGATGATGACGGAGTCTCCGATGAAGCCCTGCTTGAAAGACAAGCAAGGGATGACCGGCTTGGATTTACGACAAATACTGTGACTTTTAATTCTCTAGGTCGTCTGGAGAGTTGCACTACCTTAACCGATGGCGATTGCTCCATCACCATCGGCGATAGCTCGGTGGTGGTGAGCCCCGCTGGAAGTATCGCTAAGGGGGGGGGGGTGATATGGGGAATAGAATAAATAAAAATCATTTCCAGAAGGGGTTTACCCTGCTAGAGGCCCTAATCGCCGTTCTTGTGCTTTCCTTTGGGCTGCTTGGTGTTGCTGCCATGCAACTCAAGGCAATGCAGAGCTCCCATCTCTCCTACCATCGCTCTATCGCCACCCTGGCAGCGCAGGATGCAGTTGAGAGACTATGGATCGAGCTTGGATCAGCCAGTAATTTCTGTCCTGATCCAGATGCTGTAAAGGCTGATTGGTTGAATCACTGGGCTAGCAAGCTGCCAAATATGAATGCAAGCGCAAGCAGTGATATTGAAAGTCCCAGCGCTTGTGAGTATAAGGTCATTGTCTCTTGGGAAGACAATAGGTTTTCCGATAATGCCGATGTCTCTTCTCTTTCTTACTTTACTCGTCTTCCTGGGAGAGAGGCTCCATGAGTATTCAGGAAAAGCCAAGATGTCAGAAAGGCTTTACCTTGGTTGAGCTGATGGTCGCCTTGGTGATTGGCCTATTGATCGTCTTTGGAGCGACTCAGCTATTTGTTTCAACAAAGGTGTCGTTCAATAGAATGGGAGAGCTTGCGGAGCGGCAAGAGTCATTAAGGTACTTTGTCGATGTTGTTTCCCTAGATATAAGAAGCTCTGGGGTTGAAAATATTTCTGATGATAATTCAGGTGAGTTGGAGCTTGGGTATACAACAAGAACTGAAGACCCATACTGCGTTTCTGGTGGGGATCTAGTAAAAGTTAAATACTCTTACTTGGGTGGGGAGGTTCTTGTCGACTATGATTGCGGTTCAGGGTGGGCTGGTGCTCAGCCTATAGTGTCAGGACTCGAGGATGCGGATTTTATATATGTTGATAGCGATGGTTATGTTCAAGTTTCCTTGAGGTTTTCTCCTGGTCTTGGTGATAGTGTTGATGATAGAAGTTTCGAGTTTTTAGTGGCGAATAGGGAAAGCGTTACAAGGTAAGGTGGTGCGTTTCCCCCTTGGGAGGTGAAGAATGATGAATACACAAAAAGGCGCTGCCCTAGTGGTTAGCCTTGTTCTTCTAGTTGTTGCGCTTCTCTTGGGGTTGTCTAGCATGAATTCCTCTAGGCTTGAGGAGTCAATGACAGGTAATCACCGAGCTCTTAATCTGGCGCACCTGGCATCGGAGGCTGGTGCATCAAGAGTTTTTCAGGCGTTAAGGAGTGAGGGATGGCCTGAAAGTGAAGTTGATGCTGACGAGCTTGTTGATTCAGTTTTATCCGGTGATACCTCTGTGGGGGATTACTCCTCCTTCTCTATAATATATATGGATCCTGTAGAGGAAGATGAAGTTTGCTGGTATGACTATGATGCTGTTAGAGATGAAGAGTTTTACTGTGGTGATGGCAATCATAATCCGGAGTATAATCTTGACGATGATTATTTTATCGCAAGGGTGAGGGGGAGCGCCGAGCGTGGAGAGGTTGAGTCTCGGTTGGTATCCAAGTTTAGGCAAATGCCTGGCTTCTCCGATGGTGCAGCATATACATGCTTTGGCTCCGACTGCTCGGATACTGTCCAAGGGAATTCAGATCTGACAGGGGAAGATTACCATGTGCCTGAGGTGTTTGACTGTAGCGGTAATCACTGTATAGCGGATCCTAATGATTCTGGAAGCGATCAGGATGATGCCTATTACCCCGATGCGGAGGCCCCCCCAGAGGAAGAGTGTAATAGTTATTCAGAAGGCACGAACTCGGATGGTAGTACTTATATTGAATGTGATGGTAGGATTTATGGAAATAAGGAAGGATATGGCGATCAAGACCAAT
Source organism: Halomonas sp. H5 (assembly GCF_050613175.1). GTDB lineage: Bacteria > Pseudomonadota > Gammaproteobacteria > Pseudomonadales > Halomonadaceae > Bisbaumannia > Bisbaumannia salifodinae. The sequence goes on along the minus strand of NZ_CP192510.1, from coordinate 3,865,286 downwards.
GGTATGCTTATTTAGATTTTGTTGAGACATCTGGTTTTGATGTGGTCTTGGAACAAGGTGACGAGCTTAGCTTCAATGTTGGTGATAGGAATGATTACGACTCAAGTCTTTATTACGATGGACTTGAACCGGCAGGGTTCTGGGATAGTATCTCTCCGAGATTTATAGAAGTGACAAATGGCTCTGAGGTTTCGGTTAAGGCAAGCACTAATACACTTGGGGTGATTGTGATAAGGGAAGGGGCGGTTTTCGATTATCATGGTACTAGTACGCATGAGGGATTGATTATTGTCGAGCCTGGTGGGACCCTGAAGTTTAGTAGCGGGAATCCGCAGGTATATGGAGGGGTGGTGGCATTAGAGAGTGCCACAGGAGAGATGGGTGAGGTGATTACCGGAGATCTTGAGATTAGTGGGAATATGGGGATTCATTATAGCAGTCTGGCTTTTGAGATGCTTAGGCAGGGTGGAAAGGGAATTCGTCTTATGTCTTGGTATGTGGACGTTTCTGGTACCTGACCATCTTTCCTTTCTCAATAAGAAGATTGCCCCTGCCAATTTGGCAGGGGCAATCTTTTGTGCGGTCTCTGCCTTCTTCTTTAGCGCTCGATGGCCAGCGCCACACCCTGGCCGCCGCCGATACACAGGGTCGCCAGGCCCTTCTTGGCATCCCGAGCGATCATCTCATGCAGCAGGGTCACCAGTACCCGGCAGCCGGAGGCACCGATGGGGTGGCCGAGGGCGATGGCACCGCCGTTGACGTTGACCTTGCTGGTGTCCCAGCCCAGCTCCTTGTTGACGGAGAGGGCCTGGGCGGCGAAGGCCTCGTTGGCCTCGACCAGGTCCAGATCGTCCAGGCTCCAGCCGGCCTTCTCCAGGCAGCGGCGGGTGGCCGGGGCCGGGCCGATACCCATGATGGCCGGGTCGACGCCGGCATTGGCGTAGCCGGCGATGCGTGCCAGCGGGGTCAGGCCCAGCTCCTTGGCCTTCTCGGCGGAGCAGAGCATCACCACGGCGGCGCCGTCGTTGAGGGAGGAGGCGTTACCGGCGGTGATGGTGCCGTCCTTCTTGAAGGCGGGACGCATGCCGCCCAGCTTGTCGGCGGTGGTCGCGCGGGGGTTCTCATCGGTGTCGAAGACCAGCGGGTCGCCCTTGCGCTGGGGAATCTCCACCGGGACGATCTGGCCCTGGAACTTGCCGGCCTTGATGGCGTCGGTGGCCTTCTGCTGGGAGGCGGCGGCGAACTCGTCCATCGCCTCGCGGGTGATGCTGTACTTCTCCGCCAGGTTCTCGGCGGTGATCCCCATATGATAGTCGTTGAAGGCGTCCCACAGGCCGTCGTTGACCATGGTGTCGACGGCTTTCCAGTCACCCATGCGCTGGCCGTTACGGGAGTTGGGCAGCACGTGGGGAGAGGCCGACATGTTTTCCTGGCCGCCGGCAAGGATCAGCTCGGCATCGCCGCAGCGAATCGCCTGGGTGGCCAGGTGCAGGGCCTTGAGGCCGGAGCCGCACACCTTGTTGATGGTCATGGCGGGGACGGCAGCGGGGAGGCCACCCTTGATGGCGGCCTGACGGGCGGGGTTCTGGCCGACGCCTGCGGTCAATACCTGACCGAGCAGGACTTCATCGACCTGCTCCGGGGCCACGCCGGTCTCGGCGAGGAGGTCCTTGATAACGAGGGCACCGAGGTCGCTGGCGGGAATGCCAGCGAGGGAGCCGCCGAAGCTGCCGATGGCGGTGCGCTTTGCTGCAACAATGACCACATCTTGCATGGGAATCTCCTGGCTGAGTCTCGAGCGGTGACTCGTTCAGCATAAGGGAGATTTGTGCGCTGCGGCAATGGACAATTCCATGAAAACGGCCCGCCGCCCATAAGGGCGGCGGGCCGGGGCATCACAGCGGGCCTGGGGTCTGGGGCCTTAGGCGAGCTGGACGGGGATGGCGTTGCTGGTGTGGCTGACCGTGTTGCCTTCCTGGAGGTAGACCAGGGCGGGCTGGTGGTTGTCCAGCTCGGCCTGGCTGTAGTGGGCGTAGCTGCAGATGATCACCCGGTCCTCGACGCCGGCCAGGTGGGCGGCGGCGCCGTTCACGGAGATGATCCTGGAGCCTTCCTCGGCGCGGATGGCGTAGGTGGTGAAGCGCTGGCCGTTCTCCACGTTGTAGATCTGGATCTGCTCATTTTCGCGGATGCCGGCCATGTCCAGCAGCTCGCCGTCGATGGCGCAGGAGCCTTCGTAGTTGAGCACGGCGTGGGTAACGCGGGCCATATGCAGCTTGGCCTTGAGCATGATGGTATGCATCGGGCTTCTCTTCCTTCCTGCGCTTAGCGGGGCAGGTTGACGGTCAGGTTATCGATCAGGCGTGCCGGGCCCAGTCGGGCGGCGGCGAGGATCACGGCGTGGCGCGTGGACTCGGTCAGCGGTCCCAGGTCCTGGGCGCGCAGTTCGAGATAATCGGGGCTGAAGCCGCGCTTGGCAAGGGTGGCCTCGGCCTCGGCCAGGCCCTGGCCGGGGTCGCCGCCGGCCTCCAGGGCGTCGCGCAGCTCGCAGAGGGTGCGATAGAGCCCCGGCGCCTGGGCGCGCTCCGCCTCGCTCAGGTAGCCGTTGCGCGAGGAGAGGGCCAGGCCGTCCGCGGCGCGTACGATGGGCACGCCGATAATCTCGATGGGCAGGTGCAGGTCCGTCACCAGGCGGCGAATCACCGCCAGCTGCTGGTAGTCCTTCTCGCCGAAGCAGGCCAGTTGGGGCTGCACCAGGTTGAAGAGCATGGTGACGATGGTGGCCACGCCGTCGAAGTGGCCGGGGCGGCTGCCGCCGCACAGGCCCTCGCTGACCTCGGGAACGCTGACCCGGGTCTGGGCCTCCAGGCCGCGGGGGTAGATCTCGCTGCTCTGCGGGGCGAACAGCAGGTCGCAGCCGGCGGCGGCCAGCCTGGCCTGGTCTTCCGCCAGGGTGCGCGGGTAGGCGTCCAGGTCCTCGCCGGCCCCGAACTGCATGGGGTTGACGAAGATGGTGGCCACCACCAGGTCGGCGTGGCGTTTCGCCTCGGCGACCAGGGCCAGGTGGCCCTCGTGGAGGTTGCCCATGGTGGGCACCAGGCCGATACGCTGGCCGGCCCGGCGGGGCCCGGCCAGGGCCTCGCGCAGGGCGGCGATGCTCTCCAGGGTGTGCATCAGAAACAGTGCTCCTCGGCGGGGAAGCGCCGCGCCTTGACCGCCTCGTGGTAGTCGCGGAAGGCGCCCTGAATGTTGCCCGCCTCCTGCATGAAGTCCTTGACGAAGCGCGGGGTGCGCCCGTGGGTGACGCCCAGCACGTCGTGCATCACCAGGATCTGGCCATCCACCTCGGGGCCGGCGCCGATGCCGATCACCGGCACGTCCACCGCCTGGGTAACGGCACGGCCCAGGCTCGCGGGCACGCACTCCAGCAGGATCACCGAGGCGCCGGCCTCCACCAGGGTGCGGGCGTCGGCGATGATCTGCTCGGCGCGTTTGGCGTCGCGACCCTGCACCTTGTAGCCGCCCATCTGATAGACGGTCTGGGGCGTCAGGCCCAGGTGGGCGCAGACCGGTACGCCGCGGCGGGTCAGCTCGCGGATGCCCTCGGCCATCCAGGCCTCGCCCTCTACCTTGACCAGCTCGGCGCCGGCGCGCATCAGCTCGCCGGCATCCTGCAGCAGCCGCTCCAGGCTGGAGTTGCTCATAAACGGCAGGTCCACCATCAGCAGGCTGCTGCCCTTGCCCTGGGCCGCACAGCGGGTGTGGTAGCAGATCTCCTCGAGGGTGACCGGCAGGGTGCTGCTATGCCCCTGCAGCACCATCCCCAGGGAGTCGCCCACCAGCAGCACCTCGATGCCGGCCTCGCTGGCCGCCCGGGCGAAGGAGGCGTCATAGGCGGTCAGGCAGCTGAACGCTTCGCCGGAGCGCTTGAAGGCCTGCAGCGTGCTCAGGGTGACGGTTTTCATAAGGAGGTTCTCATGATTGGCGTTGAAACGGTCGTTCACTACCGGTTTCGAGTGGGCGACGTTACCCGACCCGGGGGTAGGCGGCAAGATGTTACCGACGAAGGTCCAATAAGTGTCGAATGGTAACACTCAGCCGAACGACTTTACCCCTAGGGTAACAAGAGTCGCAAGTCGTCACCGCGTCTGGCCTCGGCCAGGGGGGCGATGTGCCGGCCATCGGGAAGGCACAGCGCCGGAGCCAGCTCGGCCAGGGGGACCAGCACGAAGCCACGGTGAATCATCTCCGGATGCGGCACCCGCAGTCGCGGCGACTCGATTACGGCATCATCATAGAGCAGCAGGTCGAGGTCCAGGGTGCGCGGCCCCCAGTGGCGCAGCCGGCGGCGCCCGTGGCGCTGCTCCAGGGCCTGGAGCTGGTCGAGCAGGGCCAGGGGGGAGAGCCGGGTGCTCAGCCGGGCCACGGCATTGACGAAGTCGGGCTGATCCTGGGGCCCCACCGGGGCGCTGGCATAGAGTCGCGAGGCGCCCGCCAGGCGGGTCAGCGGCAGCTTATCCAGGGCCTCCAGCGCCTGGATGACCTGCTCGCGAGGGTGCTGCTGATTGCTGCC